>JAKFFP010000153.1:0-2627 GCA_036675045.1 Bacteriovoracales bacterium
ACGGACTTATCCGCATATCTGTCATTGTCGGATCAACAACCCAAATAAGTCCCAACACCACAAATACGCTGCCTCCGAACGCCATGATCCCGCCGGTTGCAGTAAAGACTTCTAAAATTATAAATAAAGCACCAAGCCCCAGAAGCAGTAGGCCTCCCATTTGAATCGGGATGGCCTGAAAGGCAATGAATCCGACTATCAGACATAAGCCACCTAGAATGCCGCCAATACCAATGCCCGGAGCGGAAAGTTCGGAATAGATCAGAATGATCGCTAAAGTCATAAGTAAAGCCGCGATGTTCGGGTGAGACAGATAATTTAATATTTTTTCTCCGGGAGTCATTTCCTCAGCATGAAGTGTAGGCGGAGTCGCCGTATTAATAACGACCTGTGAGGAACTGACCTGAACTTTTGTTCCGTCAATCGCCTTCCACAAAGCCGGATAATCGGCTGCTATTACATTGATTAAATTTTCTTTAAGAGCTTCTTCCGCCGTATAGCTTTTACTTTTAGAAACAACTTCACTGGCCGCCTGAATATTTCTTTTCCGCAGTTCTGCCATCGATCTTGCAAAGGCCGAAATATCACTGACAGCTTTTTCTGCGCCGGCTCCTTTTAAATCATCGCCTTGGGCCCCAACCGGATGAGCGGCACCAATATTGGTTCCCGGCGCCATCGCAGCGATATGAGATGAAATCATCAACAAAGCCCCGGCAGATGTGGCTGACGACCCTGCCGGATTTGTGTAGACCACGACCGGAATTTTTGACTGCTCAATCGTTTGCGCCATTTCACGCACGCTTGCAACCAGACCACCGGGAGTATCAAGTTCCACCAATAGAAAATCGGCTTTTGCTTCTTCTGCGATTTTGAGGCTGCGGGTTAAATAGTGAGAAGAGGCGGGATTAATCGTGCCCCTAATTTTTATCGTGTAAACTTCTCCGGCATCTGCGACGATCTCTCCCCACGGATCCACAATCAGTGAATGTCCATAAGTTGTCATGCGATCGTTATGCTTTCCCCATTGGGCAGCGGCCACCACGTAACATTGATTTTCAATCGCGCGAGCGCGAACGAGAGTATGCCAATGCGCTTTCCCGGTGGGAACTGTGAAGGCAGAAGAAATTGAAAGAAGATTGGCACCTTTCGCAGAGTAACTGCGAAAGAGCTCCGGGAATCTCAGGTCAAAACAAATTGATAGACCGAGTTTCCAGTCTCCCACCTGAATGAGCTTCGCAGTTGAGCCAGCCGTGTAAACCTGGCCTTCATTGATGACGGTGTTACTGGGATGTTTGGAGAGATCACAGGAGAAAAGATTCATCTTATCGTAGAAAGCGATTTCGTTTCCTGAAGGGAAAAAATTGTAAGAACGGTTCATCACTTTTCCGTTCACATTCGTCGCTGCTGATCCCCCCAGGATATACATCCTATAATCTGTCGCTAAGTTCCTGATCGCCTCATAGTGTTCATTTTGACCATCCACCAGATACGGAGTTGGCCTTGTTCCATCTGACATGGAATAAAAAACTTCCGGGAGAAAAACAGCTTCAGTCCGCTGGCCGCGCGCTTCATCCATGAACTTTCGGATCGATTTGAGGTTTGACTCCGGATCCAGCACTGATTGAAGTTGAATTGCTGCGATTTTCATAGGTCCTCCGTTTACCATCCCAATGCCTAGTTATAAGATCATTGAAACATGCTGAAAACCATTCTATCGACCTTTTTAAAACTCTTCATCGCTTTTGCGCTGATTTACTGGCTCCTTCAGTCAGGAAAGCTCGATTTAAAACTTCTGGGCGAACTCACCAGGAATCCATGGGGTGTATTGGCGGCGATTTCTCTGGCACTTACAAATTTGTGGCTCATGTCTGTTCGCTGGCGGGGAATTCTGGACGCCAGAAATACAGTTCATATTCCGATTGTGGGTCTGGTTAAGGCCAACTGGATTGGACAGTTCTTTTCAAGTGTTCTTCCCGGAAGTGTGACCGGTGATCTGATTAAGATCATTTACGTTCAGGAATACGACAAAACTTTCTCGAAGAAATTTGTTTTCGCAACGATACTGATCGACCGGGTTATGGGACTTTGCGGTTTGATTATCCTCGTGGGAATGACTTCGATAATTTTCCAGGACCATATCCTGGAAAATGCACCGGCCACAAAGCCACTTCTGATGTTTAACTATGCTCTCTCGGCTTTAGTTTTAGTCGGAATCGCTGTCTTCGTATTCTTTGATCAGTTTGTGCATAAGATCTTCAAGACATGCGAAAAAATATTCTTCCCTAAAATCTGGCAGAAGTTCGGTGACCTCTGGAACGACCTTGTTCAGATCAAGCATCAAATGCTGAAAGCATTTTGTCTTTCCCTGATTCTCCAGTTTTCCGGAGTTCTGATTTTCTGGTCACTTATTTTTCCATTTGTTTCCGGCAAGATGGATTTTGTTCAGGCGCTCGCCTTCATTCCACTCGGAAACATGACTCTCGCCCTTCCGATTGCTCCTTCAGGGCTCGGCGTCGGGCACGCGATCTTCCAGAAGCTTTTTGAATTTTCCGGTATCAGCAATGGCGCTTCGCTTTTCAATCTCTATTTTGTCGTCATGCTATTGGTGAATATCTGCGGCGCCATTC
>JAKFFP010000333.1:0-2622 GCA_036675045.1 Bacteriovoracales bacterium
CATTAAAGAAGGAGATTCGGTCGTCGTGTTCGGAGCGGGACCAGTAGGGCTCTTTGCCGCAAAATCGGCGTGGTTCTTCGGGGCCGGAAGAGTGATCGTGATTGATCACGTGGACTATCGTCTCGAGTTCGCAAAAAAGTTTGCTCAATGTGAAGCATACAACTTTAAAGAAATGGATGATCCGGTCATGTTCATTAAAAAAACCACCGACTATATGGGCGCGGATGTCTGTATCGATGCCGTCGGCGCGGAAGCCGCGGGATCAGCTCTCCAGACGATCACCGGCCTTAAACTTAAAGTCCAGGCCGGCTCGGCAACGGCTGTTCAGTGGGCAATCAATTCCGTGAAAAAAGGCGGAACGGTTTCCATTGTCGGTGTCTATGGCCCCACCGCTAACCTTGTTCCGCTGGGGAATGCCCTGAATAAAGGGATTACCATGAGAATGAACCAGGCGAGTGTGAAACGCCACTTACCGAGACTCATTAAGCACATCCAGGACGGGCACATCAGACCGAGTGACGTGATCACTCACCGGATTCCGCTGGAAGAAATCGCTGAAGGATATCACATGTTCTCCAGTAAGCTGGACAACTGTATTAAACCCTTACTCATCCCACCAGGTGGTGAAAACGTTTTACACTAAGGAGGGTATATGGAAATTTTAAATAATAAGAATGAATCTACGAACATTCAGGGATGGGGAATTGACCTGAGACCGGAGGATCGTCCGGCCGTCCCGATGTGGAAGAAGGCGGCTGACACCGGATCTCATTATGCCAATGACGAAGACATCCCCCTGCAGGAAGTAAAATTTAGGGAACTGGTTTCGATTGAGAAGCCGGATCTTACTCCGGTCTTCGGGCAAACCGTACGACCCAGCGGGCTTTCGGGACTCGTAAGAAAGTTTGCTTTCCGCTACGGGGAAGGAAGTTTCGGACACTGGCTGCCGCTGATTCTGGCCGACAGAATTAATGTGGGTGAAGGGATCCTGAATGATCTCCTTCATCTCCGGATTCCTAATTTCTGGAAAGAGATGGGGCTCAGTTCTGAGTGGAAATACAATCGCCAGAATTTTATCCGGAAAACAGCAGTTTCAACTGTTCTTATTGCAGGAGTGGCCGGGCTTTCGGTGTTTCTCTCTGAGCGCGGACGCAGATAACCCTCAATCCCTGTTAGTTCCTATGGACTGACGGGGATTTCCTTTGCCATAATATTGGCATTCATCTTTCACCTTAAAAATGGACGTTCAATGAAGACGATTCTCCTGGCATTTATTCTGGCGCTTGCCGGATGCTCACAGAAAGAAAAAATAAATCACGAACAAATTTCCACTCTCTTTGATTCTTACTGGGAAGAGCATTCAAGGCTTTTCCCTCTCGACGCCACTCAACAGGGCGATAATCGCTACAATGATCTTTTGCCGAATGATCAGACCGCAGAATACCGGAAAATTCTTCGCGATTATTTCACGGATTATCTGAACCGACTGAGAAAATATGAGCGTGATGAACTTCCGGAAAATGACCGCGTTTCTTACGATATCTTTAAGTACGAAATGGAAATGCAGATTGAAGGTCTTACGACTGACCTCTGGCAGATTCCTTTCCAGCAGTTCTGGGGACTCCCGCTTACGATGGCCCAGCTGGGATCGGGCACACTTTATCAACCTTTCAGGACCGTCCAGGATTACGATAACTGGATCAAGCGGGTGGAAGGTTTTTCAGTCTGGAGCGACTCTGCGATTGGTAACTTTCGCGCCGGCATGAAGTCGGGAATCGTACTTCCCCGGGTTCTGGTGAAGAAAATACTTCCGCAGATGCAGGACCTGATTTCAAAGAATCCTGAAAAGAGCGTTTTCTGGGGACCGATTCAGAATATGCCGAAGGAATTTTCTGCTGAAGACAAGGCCCGTCTCACGAAGGCCTATAAGGAAATGATCACAAAACACGTGAATCCTTCATATCAGAAGCTGCATGATTTTCTTAAGCGTGAGTATCTGCCGAAAGCTAGAAGCACTCACGGTATCGGTTCGGTTCCAAACGGAACTTATCTCTATGGCTACCTGGCCCGCAGCTGGACCACCACGGATAAGACTCCGGAAGAGATTTACCAGACTGGTTTAAAGGAAGTGGAGAGGATCCAGAGGGAAATGCTTAAGGTGAAAGAGCAGGTAGGGTTTAAGGGAAGTCTCAAGCAGTTCTTCGCTCATCTCCGGAAGGATCCGAAGCTCATGCCGTTTAAGACACCGGAAGAGGTGCTGAATCTTTATCGTGATATTCAGAAAAAGATGCAACCAAAACTCATGACGATGTTCGGCCGTACACCAGAAACACCTTTTGAGATTCGGCAGACTGAGAAGTTCCGTGAAGCTTCCGCCTCAGCGGAGTACTCTCCGGGATCACCGGATGGATCACGTCCCGGGATCTTTTATTACAACGCCTTCGATCTGCCTTCGCGCCGGAGCTACGGGATGGAGGCGCTCTACCTCCACGAAGGCGCGCCCGGCCACCATTTCCAGATCAGTCTCGCTCAGGAGAATGAGGCACTGCCCAGCTTCATGCGCTTCGGCGGCAATACCGCCTTCGTCGAGGGCTGGGCGCTCTACGCCGAGACGCTCGGCTA
>JAKFFP010000128.1:0-2588 GCA_036675045.1 Bacteriovoracales bacterium
AGATAAACGAGCTTTTCCTCGATCCCCCGAAATTTCAGAACTATCTTTCCAGCGGCTTCAAGGAAACGAAAACTTTTGAAGAGTCCGCTTTCTCCGGATACGAATACACACTCGAGATCAAAAAGCTCACTCTCCCCGACTTCGCCCAGCTCATGGGTCAGAAAGGCGGGGCCGGTGAAGAATCTCAGGACGCCTATGAAGGGAATTACTTCAACGAAGAAGGTGGTTCCCGGAACAATAACAAGTCCAGTATCGAGAAGATGGTCTTTGAGGAACTCAGAAAAAACATCGAAAAGATCATCTGGCAGGCGCGGGTAACGGTTGTTAATAAAGAGACCAAGGCCGCCTGGTCACTCTCCACATATCTCACGAACTTCAATGAGAAGGTACAGATCAATGTGGGAATGTAAAAACCAGAAAGGCTTCACGCTTCTTGAAGTACTCATCGCCATCACGATCCTGGGTTTCATCACTCTCGGCGTGGTTTCTGTTACCGATGATGCCATTAACAAGAAAGAGAGAACCAGCGAACTCAACAAGAACAATCTGGCGATTGAAAGTGCTCTCTCGCGATTTGAGTGGGACTTTGGACAGATCTACTCTCCTCTTTATTTTTCCTCTGTCATGAACATGCAGTCGATGAACCAGAATCCTGCCACCTTTGATGGGAATGGCGATGGTCAGCCGGATAATCCGAATGCTGAGGCCATCCCGCAGAATCCACAGCTCCAGATGTATTATGAACAGGTCATTGAAAGAATGCAGCAGAATGAGCATTTTTCTGCGCTCTCAAAAGAGGGCCTGCCCATACCGCGCTTTTATTCGCCCGAAAAAAACGTCTTCGAATTTCTCACTGCTTCGAACCGCCGGAAGATTGAAAATGTCCGGCAGTCGAGTTTTGCCTGGGTAAGATACGGTCTCACCGACATGACTCTGGAACAGCAAAATGATAACGACGACGGGAAAGTTCAGATTCCAAAATCCTTAAAGAATCTCGTCCGCTGGTTTGATCCCACCGACCCCTGGGGCACTAAGAGAATTGACGTCGAAAACGTCAAGGCGGGAATCCTTCTTGAGAATGTCGAGGTGCTGGAATTTTCTTTCTGGGATTTTCAGCGGAAGAAATGGGAAAATAACCTCCGCACGATCCAGAATGGTGAAAGTGTCATCCGCGGAGTTAAGCTTTTTATCAGCTGGTATGATTCTCAGGGCGTGAAAAGATCCGCCGAAAGGATTTTCCGGAATCACTGGCCGATGGTTGCCCCTCAGGATACGGCAAGTACGGTCCCCGGTCAGACACCTCCGGGACAAACTCCCGCGACTAACAGCAACGACACAGAGACCGGGGAAGATACTGAGGAAACTGAATGAGAAAGATACTTTCCAATCAGCGTGGTGTCGCCCTCATGATGATCATGACGGCCATTCTTTTCCTGACAGTGATCTACGGCGACTTCACCTTTGATTCCAAGATCTCCCGGTTGAAAGCAACCAACATCCTTGACCGTTCACAGGCAAAACTCCTCGCTGAATCGGGACTTCAGATGGCGATGACCAGGCTCCGTCTCTACAAAGAGGCCTACAATACGATCCAGGGAAATGCGAACATGAAAGCCGCGGTCCCGGCCCAGCTTCTGAACCAGCTCTGGGAAATCCCCTACATCTATCCCATTCCGGTAGGTGAAGGTGCCGGGCGCGCCGTGAAAGACACCATCGATAAGTTTCAAAAGGAAAGTCTCATCGACGGCGAGATGAGAGTGACGGTACAGAATATTTCCAACCGTCTCAACCTGAATATGCTCCGGATTGATATGCAGAAGCTCGCAGCGGAACAGCAGAAAACGCAGAACGGAGAAGAAGAGGATCCCTATAAGGAAGATGCAACGAAAGATCTCAATAACCAGGGTGATTTCTCCGTTGATCAGGCACTTTTTTTGACCATGAAAAGGCTCGTGGATGAGAAAAAAGAAAAAGACGACGCCTTCGGGGACAAATATGGGAATCTCAATTACCAGGATCTCTTCACGAACTTAAAATACTACATGTCCGATTTTGGTTCCCTCAATCGTGATCCCAACTTTGGTGAAGCCGAAAACGTATTTCAGAAACTTCCCATGACTCCCAAATACGGACCCATGACTTCGGCCGCAGAAATTTACGCCGTTCCGGGATGGGATGATCAGCTGATTGAGCTTATTCAGAATGAATTCAGCGTTTATCCTACCACTCAGATTGATCTCAACCGGGTGACTGCTAACTTTCTGAAGATCCTTTTCCCCACGCTGACTGATGACGACATTAAAAAGTATTTTATCGAGAAAGATGATCCTACAGAACCGTTGATCATCAATTCCGTATCCGATTTCAAGAAGTACTGGGTCGAAGCGGGTGGACCACTCGACGAAAGTTATTTTGATGAAAGGATAAAGATGTTTGAGGCCAAGGGGATTTCCTTCGGCTCAAATCCGAATATGTTCAAGATCATCTCGGAAGGGATCTTCAACCGCTCGACTTATACTCTGGTGGCAACCGTCATGCTTCCCCAGCAGGAAAACAAGGCCACAGCTCCGGTACAGCCTCCCGCCGAA
>JAKFFP010000081.1:0-2586 GCA_036675045.1 Bacteriovoracales bacterium
CTCTCCGACTTCTTTTCCGATAAGAGATTTTCCGAGGGGAGAAGTGTAGGAAATTTTTTGGGGATCAGACATGGCCTCATCTTCACCAACGATCTGGTAAGTGAGTTCGACTTCTTTCTGATTATCAAAGATCTTTACCGTCGCACCGAAGACGATCTTGTCTGTTTTCATGGTTGCTGTATCGATTACGCGAGATCGCGCGAGCTTACTCTGCACATCGAGGATGCGGCCTTCGATGTGAGACTGTCTGTCTTTAGCCGCGTGATATTCCGCATTCTCTTTAAGGTCACCAAGCTCGCGAGCCTCTGCGATAGCTTGTTTGATTTGTTCGCGCTCAGTACGAACCAGAAAGTGTAATTCATCTTCCAGCATCTTTCTTCCGAAAGTGGTCATCAGACATTCGCTCATAAATAATCCTGTTATTTCTTGAAAAGGGCGGCGGCTTTCGCCATCGCATCCTGACGCTGTTTCTCCGCGTCGTTTCCAGCCGATCCTATCTTAAAGTAGTCACAAAAGTTAGCTTTCTCTTTGTCTACTATCCGGTCAGCACTGGTTTCCCGGCATTCATTGTAGGCCTTGGGATCATAAAACTGGCACATCTTACAGCAGCGTAGATCCGCACGGCAATTGGGACAGATATCTGACCGGCTGACCATAATCTTGAATGTATCGGAAAGGGCCTTTCCGCATTTTTGACAAACGAGGGACACTAAAACTCCTTACTCATTCCCACACCCAGGCCCATGCCCTTTTGCGTATCAAGGGGAGTGAGATAGATCTTAGGGGTATTGCGTTTGTTATATTCATCGACTGACTTCTGAAGCAAATATTCATTCTTATACTGGCTGGTTCTTGAGACCAGATAACTTACGGCGATCATCGAAATTCCACCCACGATGAGCACATTACGATTCGTGAAGCTTTCCTTTTCACCCGAACCCGTCCGGAGAATTCCCCCGAGGATCATCGCTGTACCGAAAGTCGACATCGCCGCCGTTTTCCAGCTGGGACGGTTATTTTCCTGATACTCATCCAGCAGACTTTTTGAGACCTGGTCTTTTTCCAGATAGTAACGAAGGCCCTCGCCGCGGTTATTACTCGAAACATCAACCAGGACTTCCTGATAGTTAATGGTGGCAACCCGACTGCAGGTTTCTGCCGCGTCGGCTTTTCCCAAAAGGGCAAAAATGATTAAAACAGTCAGCTTTAGCATAGGGTAAATGTTTCTAACGGGTTGAATCTTTGGTTCCTGAAGCATTTTAACTTACCATAGAGGGAAAAGCGACACGGGAAATATGGACATCATTCGAACCGGCATAGGAATTACTAAGACAATTAAGAACGTGGGAAGATTCCGCGAAATCCTGACCGTTCTCGCTCGGCATGGATTCTCAGAACTTATTGTGAAATCCGGCCTGGATAAACTGATCCCCGGGTTTGTCCTTCCCGCGCGAGTCAGTGAACTGAAGCGTGAAGATCTTTCAGCAGAAGAATGGTGGGAAATTTTCGGAACACAACTTCGTCTTTCCTTTGAGGAGCTCGGACCATCATTCATCAAGCTGGGTCAGCTTCTCTCTACCCGTGAAGATATTCTCGATCCCGCTCTCATCCGCCAGCTGAAGATTCTTCAGAATAAGGTGAAGGGAATTCCGTTTGATGTAGCCAAGAACG
This sequence comes from Bacteriovoracales bacterium, assembly GCA_036675045.1. GTDB lineage: Bacteria > Bdellovibrionota > Bacteriovoracia > Bacteriovoracales > Bacteriovoracaceae > Peredibacter. The sequence continues at coordinate 1,672 of JAKFFP010000081.1, forward strand.
TGATCGAGCAAAGTCTCGGGAAAAAAGTCGAAGAAGTTTTCAGGAGTATTGATCAGAACGCAATTGGGACTGCATCTATCGGAGTGGTTTATCGCGCGGAGCTGTTGAGTGGTGAGAAGGTAGTGGTGAAAGTGCGCCGACCGGGAATCGCCAAGCTCATCATGACCGACTTTGAGATTCTTCTCTATATCGTCCAGAAGCTCGAAAAAGTTTCTGATGAAAGGATAACAGATTTTCAAGTGGAGTTTCATTTGTATACTCATGAATATAAACCTGGTTGCTTGATATATCGAGGTCGCGGTATGTTTCATAAACATCTCGTTCGGTCAGCATGTCAATGCTTATTCGTTCTAAACTTCTTTTATCATTATACCCAATATCAACTAAGGTTTTGGTTAAGCTGGCACCATCTAATTGAAGTAAAAAAAATGGTTGTGTGACAGCACTCTTTTGAAAAGGATTAAAAAGGGCAGGCCCAGCTAGAATCCAAAGGTCAACTGAGTGTTGATTTTTTTGAACGATGCTAGTGGCTTCTTCAGGGTTTTGATAGATAAAGGGCACAGCTTGCAGCCGGTCACTATATTCAGTTGCTATTTCAGAAATAAGATGGACAGAGTCATTTGGTCCGATGATTCCGGCTCTTGGTTTCAAAAAACTTCCCTCCCAAAAAGATAATGTTATTTAAATATTTTATAAATGCATAACCAGTACTGTATTAAGAAGCTGACTAATAGAGCGACTAGGTATAACTTTATTAAAACGTGAATAATAACTTAAAATGGCATTAAATTTGCTTTTAGCGTTATGTAATTAAATTAGGGAAATTTACATATGTCAACGCGTTTAGCATTATCTATAGCTGTCACATCTGGTCTTTTAGCACTTTCATCTTTCACTTTTGCTGATGACTTTCAG
>JAKFFP010000057.1:0-15522 GCA_036675045.1 Bacteriovoracales bacterium
ATTGAAAGCCTCTTCGATCTCGGGAAAGTAATCGTTCTTCCGGAACTTCAGGGGATCGTTAGTCGAACCCGTTTTCAGATGCGAGACCAGGCGATGCAGGGGACCGGCCACCCGATGCGAGAGCCAGAGCCCGCCCATGAGAATGACGGTGATACTCGCAAGCGATCCTAGAAGAAAAGTTTTGGTCATGAATGCCCGCTGCTCGTCGAGGTAGCGGAAGAAGACGTGATCGGCAGCCAGTCCCGCGGCGGTGCCTTCCGAGGCCATGCGGGTGAAGAAGAAGCTCATCGCCCCGAAATAGATAATCGTCGTGATGAGAGAGAGAAGTGAGAACCATCCGATCACAGACAGCTGGAACTTCTTATTAATCAGAAGGACCTTTCGATTATTGGCCATGACTATTCCTCCGGCTCATTCTGGATTTTCCGTAAGAGCTCATATTTATCCTGAAGTTGTTCGTAGATGCGGTTGGCGTTGGCGTGATCGCCTTTTGCTCTCAGATCTTTGATGAAGGCTTCGTCCCTGGGAATTTCCACTTCCAGAAGTGCGATCGTTTCCCGTCTGTAATCGGCTTCGGCCTCTTTATGAGTTCGTTCGGCCACCAGGCGAAAGCGGTCGCTATCATCTCCTTGAAGCAGGTCTCCCTCGGGATCTTCATTTGTGAGTTCGTCGGGCGAAGGAAGAGTGCGTTTGCCGTCATCGACGTATGCTTCCTGAACGGGCCGTTCGCTCCGGGCAAGGATCTGCTCCATTCCGCGATGGAGTTCTTCGTTCTGGACGAGCTCAGGTGAAAGCTCACCACCTTCAGGCGACAGCCCGCGATCGTCCCGAAGGACGTACCAGGCAAGGCCTAAGAAGAGGGCCGGGAGGGCGAATTTCCACATGGATTTAGTATACTAGAGGGGGAATTAGTTTCTAGGAGAAGTTATTTCCATAGGCTGGTTACGATTCAAGCGCTAAGAAACTTTTTGGCTTTGAGATTCGTCCGAATATAAGGCTGGTTGGCGCTTTAACTCTTTTTCTATTGCCTCAGGTGTAACTGTTTCACCTGAAGACTCCAGGTCCTCGAAGATGCAAAGAACGATAGTTGATATGGTATACAATCCCTTGAATATTAAGTAATCCCATCCCGGATTTTTAAAAGAAGCATCCGTTTACGGGCTGACCGGGTGACGAAGTCGGATACTTTCTCCGTTTGAGGAGTTCTGAGCGCATGACGGGAAATTAGCGGCGAGCCTCTTCCCAGAGAAGGAAAGAGGCTCGTTACATGATAAAAACTGCGGATTTGAAAAGACTAGTCGAGCTTCTCGCGGATCGAATAATACAAAGAGCTCAGGTCTTTCATCACCTCGTGGCCATCGGAACTTCCATTACGGCGAAGTTTGGCAACTTGCACACGGGATTTGAATTCCATCTTTGCCCAGATATCAATTTCATTAGCGAAGTCGATTCCGAGCGATTCGGGTTTCTTGTACTTCACTTTGTTCACTTCAACTTTGGCAACAATAGCTACTTTAGAATCATTTTTCATGATTTCTCCTGGTTGAATTTTAGAATTTAAGGCGAAGTCGGAAGATGAGACAGAGGCGGGAGAGGAAAGAATAATCCCATACTGACCCGAAGGCCAGCATGGGAAGATTTAGGTCTTAGTAACGAGAGTTACGTGAACCAGAATCGCGAGGTGCCATTGGCTTCGCTTCTGATACGTTCATGTTACGGCCTTCAAACTCTGAACCATTCAGAGAATTGATAGCAGCTTGAGCTTCTGAAGCTGAAGACATCTCAACAAAGCCGAAGCCCTTTGAGCGATTAGTATCTTTGTCCATGATCACTTTTGCAGACTGGACTGTGCCGTACTGTGCGAATTTTGAAGAAAGTGACTGGTCATTAACAGAGTAACCGAGGTTACCAACATAAATTTTCTGACTCATATGAGCCTCCGATGTAAACAAGTCGCTAAAATGCGACAAAATTGAATATTTTGAATTTGAATTGTCTGGGTAAATGGCTTGGAGATTAGGATGAAAAATTCTTGGGCTAAATTGAACTGAACAAAGAACAGTTAAGCTCAAGGTACACGGGTTTCGGACTAATAGATAGCTTTATAATTCGTTCGTTAAATAACCGGAGCTTGGGAGCTCCGGTTGAAGAAAGAAGACTAATCGAGTTTCTCGCGAACAGAGTAATGGAGAGAGTGAAGGGTCTTGTGGGTCTGAGTACTCGCAGGCTTGTTGTTACGGAGCTTACTGATCTGCTCCCGCGAGTTGAATTCCATCTTGGTCCAGATATCAATCTCATTGAAGAAATCGATCCCCAGCTTTTTTTCATCGATCAGTCTCACCTTACTAACATCGACTTTTGCAACGGTCATAAAGACTCCTCATTGAAAATGTTGAATGAAAGACGGGGAACAGAGAATGGGACGGGATGAAAAAAGTGTAACCTATTCTTCGCGAAAAGAATATTGCAAAGAATGAAGTCCCTGAGTTGTCCGATTAAAGCGTAATGATTTTTTGTGACGGAGTCTGTTTATCTGAGAGCGGGTTTGAAATTCCATTCGTGCCCAGATATCGATCTCATTAAAGAAATCAATCTTCGGAGCAGTTTCGTCAAACTGGCTCACCTGATCCAGATCGACAATTGCAATGACAGTACTCATGGGAGACTCCTCATTGAAATAATAGAAATTCGTAGTTCGGGGACGGAAACATGGCCAGATATGGCCCCAGATAACTTAATCGTATCTCGTTCCGGGATTTGGGTCACTATGGTAATATCTTTCCCATGTCATTCCATGCTGTTGATTTTGGGACCTCAAATTCCCTACTAAACCACGTATCCGACGAAGGGAAGATCACTCCTGTGCCTCTGGACGTGGGTGGAAGCCTTGTCATGAGGAGTTTGTTCTATACTCCCGAGCAAAACAAATGGTTCTTCGGAAACGAAGCAATCTCCGAGTATGTGAATCATGGCGGAGAAGGGCGATTCTTTCGATCAGTGAAGAAGTTTCTTCCCGAGCCGAGTTACAACGGCACGTCTGTTTTTAATAAGAAGATGGGTATTTCAGATCTCGTGGCAGTGATGTTGGGCGAGATGAGAAAGCGCGCGAATAAGTTTGCCGGTGAGGATGTGAGGAAGGTGGTGCTGGGAAGGCCTGCACTTTATTCGATGATTCCGGAGCAGGATAAGCTTGCGCAGGATCGGATGGAAGCGGCTGCGAAGCTTGCTGGATATACAGAAGTTGTTTTCTGTCCGGAGCCGATTGCGGCGGGGTTGGATTACATAGCAGGGGACAACGAAGAGAAAATTATTTTGATTACTGATTTTGGGGGAGGGACATCAGACTTCACGCTGATGAAGATCCATCGTGGGAAGTTTTCGAGAGATGATATTTTGGGACTCTCGGGGATTTTTTCGGCTGGTGATGTTCTTGATGGAATGATGATGAAAGATTTCATCTCGCCCCATTTTGGATCGAAGTATGAGTATCAGTTTCCTGGTGGATCGAATGTTCTCCAGTTTCCAAGGAATCTGTTGAAGAAGATGTGTTCACCAGCGCACATCACGCATTTGCAGGAACGGGATACGTGGGAGTTTCTTCAGCACATCAATAAGTTTGCGCTTTCAGATCTGGATAAGACCCGGATGCAGAATCTTTTTAACCTGGTTGAGTGTCAGTTAGGGTTTCCTCTGTTTCATGAAATTGAGAAGACGAAGATCAGGCTGGGGGCGGAGAAGGTTGTGCTGTTTGAGTTTCACAATATGGTTGAGATCACGGATAAGGTTGATGTGATTGATTACCGGGAGAGTGTGAGGCCAACGGTCGAAGAGATTATGGAAACGATGATGGAAGTATTCAAACAGTCAGGGAAGAATCCGGAAGACGTGGCGCAGGTTTGTCTCACGGGTGGTACGAGTCAGTTTCCGATGGTCAAAGAGAGGCTGGCGAAGGTGTTTGGGAAAGAGAAGCTGTATGAGCACAATATCTATCAGAGTGTGGTGAATGGGCTGGCGAGATTTGCCTAAGGTTTGATTCCCACCACCTCCACCATAATTACGAATTGTGGATTCAGCAGACTTTTACGGAAGCATAGAAGCCAGATAGATTTTTAAGCTGCAACTTTATAGATCATAGTTTCTACCTTGAATACATCATCAGGATCATAGGCAAAAAGCTGAAATGCTTTCGCCCTCAGATACCAAGAGAAACAAGGGAACTCATCCGCCATTGCATCGGCCACTGGATGAATCGCTACAAGCCCCGCACTCATAGTGAAGTGACTTCCATCTTTTACTGCGTGAAGTGTTTCGCGTTTATCCGGATGCGGAAATTTTCCAGAATATAAATGATGAACTGACCACCCACTATCATCGGTGCGACTCGGCCGTTCGCCACCAGCAAAAAGATATGATGAAAGTGCCGGACCATTTGCTCTGTTGTACGGAGCAATGCCAGCCTTCTTCAATTTGTAGCTTAGGTTTTTGGGCCACTGGTGCTGTTTCTGATCACGATTGCAGCCAGGCCACAGGAGGATGGATAGGGCGGGAAACTTCACCCAGGAATCTAAATCGGAAATGATGAGGAGAAGGGCTGCTTCACACGCGGGAGACTTGAGAAGAGCAACCTCCGACCTGAACCATTCATCGAGGTTCGATAGGTCGGGAGGTTGAGAAATGCAAAGTTTCAGCATTACCATTCTTATCGGATTAGTCAGAGAATACTTGAGAAAAAGCCCTGACGGGTAAACGCTCGTACTGAAGTAAGTGTGCGAAAGAACTCCGCCATCTCCGGGCTTCTTCTTTCCATCGCCCGTCTTCCACCTGCGTGGTAGATTGCAAATAGTTCAGCGAAAGTCTCATCATCATTGGTCTCACAGTAGGACCCGCATGTTTCGTAAAGAAGTCTGCGAGCCTCAGGATTTCTCCCAATGAGTTCCTTCCACTTTTTCGACTTCGTTAAACCTTGCGAACGATAGAGCGAATTCAGCGCATGGGCATGCTCATGAAGAAAGAGATTTGCTGATCCATTATAGTCCAGACGATTCACCACGATCCTCGTTGGCATGCGAGCCGATGGGTTTCCGCCTGCACCGGGAACATCGTGCCACGATCTACCATCAAATGTCGTTGAGCCTCGAAACGTCGGATCCACCGTCACTCCCCGGCCTTCAATCAGTGTGATTCGCGCTCCCCTGGAAAGCATTTCTTCCATCAGGGGTCTTGGGAACAAGCGGATCTCCTGGCTGAACTCCCACACCAGCTGCGGATGCATGTTCTCGGGAATCAGCTTAATTCGGTATTTTCGGATGAACTCTTCCATTTCTCCCGCAAATGCTTGCGAGAGAAATAGTGTCATGATGATTAGGAATTTCATATTACTCCTCCTCGTCGTCACACTCTGGAGCATATCTGCTGCCGACACATTCTCTTTCTGATTGAGGTTGAGGTTGTCTTCTTTCAGGTTGCGGCCGTGGCTGGCCAAGTTCTTCAATTCGACAAGTCACCTCAACTGCTTCGGCAGTGAGCTGGATTGATGGAAGTGAAAGTGCACTGATGCTTCCTTCACCCTCGCCACTACATGGCGCCGAGATCGTGAAGTTTCCTTTTTCTGTGCTGCTTGCGGTGAGCTTGCAATCAGTAGTCCCGTTTTCGTAATTAAGCTCATTTGGTTCGAAGATAACGACCGGAAAGTTGTTTCCCCGTGCTCCAGCTGCGATGTTCAGTTTTCCTTTATAGATACCGGCCTTGTGTCCGTCGTCGAGAAGCGTGATGTCCTGAGTACCGATTTTTCCTTCGCAGATGAAGAGAGGAGTAGCTGCTTGAGCATTGAGTGCGATAGCAAATGGTAAAGCGATGAGAAGCTTTTTCATGAGTCCTCCTTTGGACAATGAAAGATGCCGAAAGGAATAGCATGAATTTAAATCCGTGGAGGATTGTGGGAAATTAATTATGTAGAGACAAAATGACCCCACAGAAAGATTCGTTAACTAAGCGACATGGCTGATTAATCCCAGTCACAACTTACACCACCTTTCTCGCACACGATACATTCCTGGCCTCCGACCCAGCGTCTGGTGCATTGATTGTCATCTGCATCCGCAGCTTCTGAAAGCTTCCCGCACGAAGTGACGGCTATAAATAATAGGACCAGTAGAAATGCTCCTATGAACTTCATTTGTCCTCCAAATCGCCATTAAATTTTATTTGGGAGAGGATTTTGCCAATGTCCTCAGTGCTGTCCGCGTTTTCGTGGATCTTCATGATCCTTATATAGAGATTATTAGTCTCAATATGTGGGACTTATTTTCTGTCTCTCGATATATGGGAATTGTTTCAAAGCTTTAGGAAGCTAAGAAGATAGCTGGGTAACTTTTAATCGATTCTCGATTTCCACGTGCCCGAGCTCTCTTAGGCACATCTCAACTCTTTTGATCATGGCTTCATGTGGAACTGTACCGGTGAGCTCAATCCAGCCCTGGGGTTTGACGTTCACTTTGATATGGGAATCATCGATATCCATATCGCGATAGAGAGCTTCCACCACGATCATTTTCAGATCATCGCTGACACGCACGCATCCGCGACTGGATTCGATGTTGTAGCTGCTGTTATGAGTGGCCTCGGTGATTTCAGGAATGCCGGTAACAGATTTTAATAAATCGCCCATTGCGACCTCCGTGTCTTAGTTTATTCTTGTGAATTTGATCGGGAGGGTAAAGAGGCGGGTGGTAAAGGCGTACAAAAAAAGGCCCCTTTCGGGGCCCTTTTTATTTAATCAGCTTTGCATGCGCCCAGGTAATCTTCATGACTACGATGCGCCTTGAGTGCGGGACAGGCCACGATGATGGCGTGCTCACCACTCGAAGTCTGGTGACACACTTTAACTTTCTTCACTTTCTTGCTCTTGCCTTCGCCAGTGTACTTTTTAATGAGGAGATACTTCTCATCGAGGTTGGCGCAATTACTGGCGTAGGTTTCCGGTACAGTTGGTGGTTCAACGACCACAACATCGGTATCGTCGCCATCCTCTTCACCTGGTTCCGGAGGAGTGATGATCACTTCTTCCGGAGGATCGGCGATACATGAAGCAAAGACCGGCTCGACGGATTCGACATCCTCGAAAGCGGATTGGCATCCCGGAATGGCGTCGCAACTTCCTGCTTCAGTAGCAGCGGCACAGGTAGAGTCGGCACCCATGGTTTCGACGTTTACTCCGTAGAATTCGTCTTTGTTACAGGCCGTGATCAGAATCAATGCCAGGATCGTCACCTGGAAGGCGCGCGTTTTCATAAAAATCTCCATTAGGGCGGTGGTTCCCGGTTCTGCGGATCAATTTACGTACCACTGGAAGAACGTCCAACAGCAGACACGAGATACAATTAGCCTGAGTGTAAGGGACATTTGTGGAATAACCGTGGAGGAAGTTCTTTCCTCTGTGACTCCGGGAAGATGGACCTCAGCTTAAGATTTCTACTGGCATAAATTGTGGTCATCTATATCATTACCCTATGGGCCCCAATGAAATTTACCCCTTTACCACTGACCACATGGATGAGGTCTTTACTCGCCTGAAGAAGGATTACGTCCAGGAACTCCTGTCGCGCGCGCGGGTAGAAGGGGACGTGGTGATCGATATTCCGGGGTACCGGCAGATTAAAAGTTTCAGCTGTGGCTTCGTGAGCGGTGTGATGGTGCTCGAGGGTTTTGGTAAGAAGATCGACACGGAAAAATTTTATCAAGATTGTCGGCCGCACCAGGAGTGGGGAATTTCCACGCGGAAACTTTCCGATGCGCTCAGAAAAAATGGTATCAAAGTCAAAATTCGCCAAAAGTTAAAGTTCGATGAAGTTGCTGAAGCCATCGCTGCCGGAAATCCGATTATCACCACCGTGAAACGCAGAAACGATATCCAACACTGGATCGTGATCTACGGAGTAAATAAACGCACGAAAGAAATCTTCGTCGCCGGCGACAAGTTCTGGTTCACGCCGGATTCCACGAGACAAAAGTGGGACCCATATCGGAAAAGATTCCCGACATGGGCCGATTTTCTTATCTGTTCATTAGCATCCGTGTAGGACCAAGGCCGACTGGTTCGATCGGCCTAAACATCTGAAATCTAATAACGGCCCACATTTGCGCATTCCATTAGCCAGCGGTTTTTCGCCACGGATAAGCTTAATGAATACGTAAAGGCTACGGCCGGGGAATACAGATGGAACTGGTTAAAGAATCAAGAATTGAGGGTGAGTTTGAAGGCTGGTCAGGGGACGGAGTTTACAAGCTCGATAATGGTCAGGTCTGGCAACAAGCTCATTACAAGTATCGTTACAAGTACATGTACAGACCAGTTGCGCGTGTGTAGCGCGAAGGAATGAAATTTTTTCTCGAAGTAAAAGGAATGCCTGAAAAGCTCGAAGTCAGAAGACTTCACTAACAACTAAATAGCTTTCGCGAGAACATCTTTTACGAATGGAAACAGATCATCCTTCGCTTCCATCTTCTGTTGAAAGTCTTCGTACGCGAGCTTTCCGATCTCGATAAGTGTTTCGGGATCGTACTTGTCCTGTTGAATGGCCGTTGCGACGGAAAAGAAATTGTCCCGAAGATCCTGATAGGAAGGAGCTCGGACGCAACTGAGAATAACTCCGCTATCGAGCCCGTGTTGAGCGAAGTAGTGAGTGACGACATAGAGATTCATCAAGCGACGACATACTTTGTTTCGCGCGATCTGAGAGATGGGCTCTTGCTTTTGTGAAGAAAGAGACGCCGGCGTGATGCCGATGAGTTCGCAGATGAATTTATCGCTGACGTTGATATGTTCGGAGATGTACTTCGAGATATCACCGAGCTTAACTTGTTTCATTACTCCTCCTGGGAGCCGTGAATGGGTTGTTAGCCTATCGGGGTTTTACATGTAAAACATTAGTTTATGTAAAATTTACCCATTTTTTATAATAAAACTACCTATTTTATTATAAAAACTTGTTTAAAACTTAAGAATCGGGGTAAAATGTTCCTTATGGAACTACTGAGGAAACGAGATAACAGGTTGAAATATGAAGAAATGGTCCCGAAACATATCTCCACTCCTCATGCGAGAGCTGGAACGGCTGGAGGCCGGAAATCAAACGCAACGTAAACGTTGTGATCAAACTCTTTTGGCGATTGCTCGCGTTCTTCAAAATCCTAATCTAACCCTCTACAAAAAATCTGATCTCGAAGGCCACTGCGCAGCCGATGTTGGTCAACAGTATCGACTATTCTTTTTCATCGAGCACGAGCATGACATCGTGAATTTTGTCTGGATGAACTCAGAAGAGCACATCCATACAACTTCGGGTGTCGCTGATTACTGCTATGATCATTTCAAAAAACTTCTGCGAGATGGTGCGATCGAAAAGTATGTTTCTGTAAAAAGTGATGAAACGTTTGAACTACGAGGAAGTCTGCGCACAGATGATTACGTCCAGTTCCACCTGCAAAATGTTTTAGGGACCGCATTCTCTTCCGCGCACATCAATCTGGTTGATGATGTAGATATCCTTGATGCATTAGAATCCGAGGCGCGTGTTTATGCGATTCAGTCAATTTCATCCAGACCAGATTCATATGAGCTAAAAAAGATTTTGTTGGGATGGATGTGCTGTGAAGCTGATGAGAATGAAGTTTGTTACTCATATCGCTCAGCGAGACATGAACATGACTTTGAAGAAATGCGTGAGCTCTTGTTCACATTCGGTTTTGAGATTCTTAACGAAGGCGAAGGTGATGAAATCATCTACCTCCGCCCTCATCGATAAATCAGGCGAGCTGAATCGATAAGTCGTTATCGATTTCGGTGAGGCCCAGGGCGCGGACGCATTCCACGGCGCGCTCCATGGATCTGGAATCGGGAACTGTGCCACTGAGTTCGACGATATTATTCTCTTTGATATTTACATTGATTTTGGTGGCATCCACGTCGGGATCCTGCCTGAGGGCATCGAGCACGCGGTCTTTCAGATCAACGAAAGTATCACCTTTCATGTTCTGATCTTTCTCACCGTAGTTCAGGTGCTCGCGAGGGACTGTGCCTTTCTCCTCGCCGCCGTAATCACTATCACTCATCCAGGATTTGGTCATCGAGACCTCCTTGTTTTTATGATTCTTGAGATTCCTGAGAGATAGGTAAAGTGACGATTGGCCGGACGAGAGCGCTAATGTCTGATATATTTACTCCAATGGATAAATGCATTGTTATCGACTTTGAAACGACCGGTCTTTCTCCGGGTCAGGACCGCGCCATCGAAGTGGCGGCGGTTTTGATTGAGAAGGGAAAGGTGCGCGATCGCTTTCAGACGCTCATGAATCCGGGAAAAAGAGTCAGCTCATTTATTGAAAGCTACACCGGAATTTCCAATGAGATGCTCAAAGATGCGCCGAAAAATGAGAAAGCGATCCGCGAGCTTCTGTCGTTCGTGGGGAAGTCGCCGCTCATTGCTCACAACGCTTCTTTTGATAAAAGATTTTTAGCCTACGAAGCGGAGAAAGCGGGGAAGCCTTTCGATGTGCAGATGGCGTGCTCGCTACTCGTTTCGCGCCGGATTTACCAAGAGGCGGCCAATTACAAGCTTCAGACCTTAGTGGAAATGCATCAGCTTAAAGTGGCAGGGAACTTTCACCGGGCGCTGGCGGATGCGGAGATGACGGCGAGCCTGTGGCTCAAGATGAAAGAAGACATCGCTCTCAAATACAAATTAAAAGCTGTTACGTTCGATTTCATGCACACCTTCGGGAAAACCCCCAAATCCCAGCTGCACAAGCTCTTCCAATAATTCTCACTATAATGAGAATTTCTGCCCTTTTCGGCAAAAACTGCTAAAATTCTCACTATAGTGAGAAAAATGGACAAAAATCAGGTTTTAGGCTAAAATTCTCACTAAGGAGAGAATTTTGTGAAAAATCAAACAATTGAAACCTCGAAAGATGTGGCGACCGTGCTGAAAGCGCGCCGGAAAGAACTCGGTATTTCCCAGAAGGAACTCGCCCAGCTCTGCGACCTTTCTCACAATGGCATCAGCCGGATTGAAGTGGATGACTCCGATGTGCAACTCTCGACACTCCTGAAGCTCTCACAGTTCCTGGGCTTCAAGATTATTTTTGAGATGGAAGAATGAATAAGCTCAACGTTTTCTACGAGACAAAAAAGATCGGTGAACTCATCCGCGATGAGGAAAGAGTTTTCTCTTTCCGTTACACCCAGGATTGGCTGGAAGATAAAAAATCTTTTCCGCTGAGCCTGGCCATGCCGCTCGAGGAAAAAGTTTTCGGAAATAAAGTCAGCCAGTCATTTTTTGAAAACCTCCTGCCGGAGGGTGAGGTACGGGACATCATCGGCCGCACCCACCAGGTAGAGGGTGTGTTCGATTTTCTCAGGGAGTATGGCCAGGACTGCGCGGGGGCCATCGTCGTGACGACCGAAGAAACGAGTAAGCTCGCAACGGGATCCGAGAAGATTGAAATCGACATGGATAAGATTTATCAGGCGATCACAGAACACAGGTCGGTGGTTGACGTGATCGCGGATTTGAATCCGGGCTATTTGTCCCTGGCGGGAGCGCAGGATAAGTTTCCGGCGATCATTGAGGGAAATAAGTTTTATCTTCCGAAGAAGGGTGGGGCGACCACGCACATTGTGAAAGCGCCGATCTTTCGTCACGGGGTGAAGGAATCAGTTTTTAACGAATACTACTGCATGGAACTGGCGAGGGCCGTGGGCTTCAACGTCCCGGCGTGCCGGGTGATCGACGGAGATGCGGAAAAAGCTCTCTACGTGATCGAAAGATACGATCGCTATAAGGATAAAGACGGAACCGTGCACCGGATTCACCAGCAGGATTTTTGTCAAGCTCAGGGGATCATGAGTGATGAAAAATATCAGTCGAAGGGCGGGCCCGGGATCGTCGAGAACTATAACCTGATTAAAAAAAATGTGACCGTGAAAAAAAGGCTTCAGGCGGCGCAGACGTTCCTCGACTGGATCGCCTTCAACCTCCTCATCGGAAACAATGACAGCCATTCGAAAAACATTTCTTTTCTCCTGAAAGACGGGAAGATCGAACTGGCCCCCTTTTACGATCTTCTTTCAACCAGCATGTATCCGAAGCTCAAAAGAAATTTTTCGTTTCTCATCGGCGACCGCGACGACTTCTCGCGGATCGGCAGAAACCAGTTCGAGCAGCTGGAGACTTCGCTGGCGGTGAAACCGGGAGCGTTCACTGAGCGGGTGAATCACATGTGCGAACTGATCCTGAAGAATAAAGCTCAGGTGGCAGAGCAGGTCCATGACGAGCATCAGGCGGCCAAGATTCCCAAGCGGATAAGTGATGAAATTGATAAACGCTACCGCAGCCTGAAAATGCAGAAGGCGATCTGACGCGCGAGCACTCCACATCTTTCACTTTCAGGAACATAATAAAGTCATTCAAAAGTTCACTGGAGGAACTATGTTCAAGTCACTCGCACTTGGTGCGCTAATTCTTTCTCAATCTGTTTTTGCCACCCATTTAGATACGGTCTGCGAATCCGCGGTGAATGATTCTCCGGTGTGGGAAGATGCGCTCATTGCTCACAGATCAAATGGCCAGTTTGTGATCGAGACTCATGGGGGAATGATCATCGCTGAATCAGCAACACGGATTAAGGGTGTGATCCAGGACGGACTTTCGATCTGGGCCCTCACGTCGACGGAGCTCGTTGAGCTTAATAGCGTGGGCGATGTTTTGAATAATTATACTCTCGAAGAAACCGGTAATCCGGCGTGGGCCGCGCTTTCTATGGTGCAGGCGGGAAGAAAAATTATTATCTCTCGCGGTGCCGGCGGACTCATGGGTTTTGATCTTGAGAAAAGAGAAATCATCTGGACCAACTGGATGGCAGGAAATAATGAAGGTCATCCATCAGGGCTCGCGGCCGATGGAGATAAAGTTTATGCGGCAGTGGCGACGAGCCAGGAGTTCGGTTTTACCGGTGTGATTACCGTGAATCCTGCCACCGGTGAAATTACGAAGCGTTCGGCCTACGACGTTCGTCGCTCGGGAGTTCTGGATACGGATGTGAAGGCGCGGATGCACGGCGATTCGCTGGTACTTAATAACGGCGGATGGGTCCATGTGATCTCGCGCGCGCAGATTGAGTCACAAAAAGCGATTCGTCCGCGGTGGGCGGCACACGTGATTCCGCAGAACGGTTCTGTGAACGCTCATTACATGATGATAAAAGGTGATTTTGTCATTCACGGTGGTCAGGTAATGGGTTGCGGTATGTACACGGCCCAAGAGAACGGAAATTACGTGCGTAAGAGTAAACTGTTCCACGTAAAACTCCCGTAATTTCTTTAGAAAGTTTTTAATCCTCTCTTCTGAGACAGCTAAGTAAAATAGCTGTTTCAGGGAGACGACTCATGAAATCGACATCTACACCAATCGAAAAATCTGATTCACTCAAAAAGGCCCTCGATGGCTCGAAGACCTTCGACGAGGCCAATTACTATAAGAGTAAGCAGGTCGAGATGGGGGGAGACGATGTCATGGAAGAGTTGGAAGAGAATGATCCTGAAGATGATGATGAGGATTTCGAAGATCATGAGTTCTACGGGGACGACGACTGAATAGATAAAAGTAAAGTTCAAAACTGATTTCTTTTACAAGGCCCGTCGGGGCCTATATCTTTATCTAATGAAATGCTTTTCAGTCATACTTCTTTTGTTCTCATTTTGTAGCTTCGCAAGACTCCCGGAAGATCTGTCTTTAGTCACTGGCTGTCGGATCCTCGCGCGCACCGGTGTGGCCTCAAGATATTTCCCGGGCGCATACTGCGTATTTTTCCCCGACGGAAAACTTCTCAGTGCGAACAAAAGTCTCACCATGTACGATGCCGAAGACAAGATACTTTGGTCCAAACCGCATTTTGTTCACCACCAGATTAAGCTCAGCCATGACGGTCAGCGAATCCTCACCTTGCTCTTCGAACTTAAAGGTGATTATCGCGAGGATATCTTCGCTGTCATGGATCTTGAGGGAAAGATTCTTCATCGCGCGAAGGCACTCGACCTCTTCAAGGATCGCCTCCAGTTTGGTTTAAATGAGCTCAGTCCATGGGAGAAAGAACGGTTCAATGCGAAGTACGAAATGTCCCACTTCAACAGCATCGATGAAATTCCCAAGAATTCTTCAAAGCTTCCATTCCTTAAAGAAGGAAACATCATCGTTAACAGTGCGGGTCACGGAACCTGTATTCTCTCGCGGGACCTGAAGATCGTTCATGACTGCCGGAAGATTCCAGAAACCAACACTCTTCATGATGTCCAGATTACTGCGGACGGGAAATACCTCTATTTTAACAATGAAGTGTTCGATAAGTCCGGGCTTCACTCCTCTGCGGTTGAGGAGTTTGACCCCGTGACCAAGAAGAGAAAAGTTCTTTTTGCCGCTGAACCTAAAGCTGCGTTTTATTCGCCCAACTGCGGTGGTGTTCAGATTTTTAAAGACTTACTCATAGTGAGTCATGTTACTACTGGGGCGTATGTCATTGACCGGAAAACCGGAAAGATCTCGGATTACATCCCGAACCTGGAAACTCGCAAAGACCAGGAAATAAAAGTCATGGACCTGAACTCATTTTTGAAGACCCGAAAACTTAAGAACTAGTTTAAACCGGAGGATCCATGAAAATTTTTATTCTATCAACTCTCTTCTCGCTGCAGGCCTTCGCTGCGGTTGAACTCACGATCGTGACCAACAAGGGAAATATCGACATCAGTCTCGATGATGAAAAGGCACCTCTCTCGACGGCGAACTTTCTTCGTTACGTGGAAGAGTGCTTTTATGACGGACTCATTTTCCACCGCGTGGTGAAGGGGTTTGTGATCCAGACCGGTGGTCACTACACAGACATGTCGATGAAGCCTACGCATGAGGCGATCGAGAATGAAGCAAAAAATGGTCTCTCGAATGAGATAGGGACTCTGGGGATGGCGAGGACGAATGAGTGGAATTCGGCCACTTCGCAGTTTTACATCAATACAGCTGCGAATTACCGGTTGGATGGCCAGTATGCTGTCTTCGGGAAAGTGACTGCCGGTATGGAAGTTGTGCGCGCGATCGAGCAGAGCCCGGTAAGAGTCATGGGGAATTACCGTGATGTACCGACCGAGCCGATCATCATCCAGACAGTCATCAAGAAATAACTTTCCGGAAGGTGAGATTGATCCGGGGACCCATCGGCCGCTTCGATGGGTTGATCCGGTGATGCCAGAACTCCTGCATCTCACCTTTCATGATCACCAGCGAACCCGAAGCTAATTCCAGTGTGAGCGGTTTAAGACTCTTATCCTTCCGGTGCTTCACCGAAAACTTTCTCACTTCACCAAAACTCACTGAGGCAATGACGGGATCTTTCCCCAGGGATTTCTCGTCGTCACTATGCCATGACATGTGATCTTCACCTGAGCGGTAGAGATTCAGGAGGACGCTGTTAAAT
>JAKFFP010000099.1:0-2574 GCA_036675045.1 Bacteriovoracales bacterium
AGAAAATAGACATAGAGAAGCCCTTCGCCAAGCTGTCCGAAAAATTCCGCACCGTCCTTTATGAGGGCACCGACAAGATTTATACCTATAAGTTTGAATCCGAGAATTCATCCTGGAACTTCAAGAAGGAATTTCCCGGGATCGTTTCGTGGCTCGAGAAAAAGTATAACGAATCAGAGTCAGAGAAAACCCGCGCCGACCTTGAAGAATACATGATCATTAAGAAGTGTCCTGCCTGCAAGGGAAAGAAACTTAATCCCTTTGCACTTGCGGCCACCATTGAAGGTCAGTCGATCATGGATGTCTGTGATCTATCCATTGCTGATGCCGCGGTATTTTTCGAAAAGCTCAAGTTCACCGGAAATCGTGCCATCATTGCCAACAAAGTCTTAAAAGAAATCCGGGACCGGATCCGCTTCCTCCTGAATGTCGGGCTTAATTATCTGACTCTTAACCGGGACGCCATGACTCTCTCTGGAGGTGAATCGCAGCGGATTCGCCTGGCGACCCAGATCGGATCAGCTCTTTCCGGAGTCCTCTATGTTCTGGATGAACCAAGTATCGGTCTTCATCAGCGCGATAACGAAAAACTTATTCAGACCTTAATTGAGCTTCGTAATATCGGCAACACCGTTCTGGTGGTTGAGCACGATGAAGACACCATGCGGGCGGCTGACTATTTAATTGATATGGGTCCTTATGCGGGGATTCACGGAGGAGAAGTTGTTTCGGCCGGAACTCCTGACGAAGTCATCAAGGACAAAAAGTCTATTACTGGAAAATATCTTTCTGGTGAATTGAAGATTGAAGTCCCCAGAGTGAGAAAAAAACTCACCAAAAAAATCACCTTAAACAAGGCGAAAGAACACAATTTAAAAGATGTGACGGTAGACATCCCTTTGGGTGGCCTCACTTGTATCACGGGTGTTTCCGGATCAGGAAAATCCACCCTGGTACACAAAATCCTTATTCCTGCGATTAAGAACCAGCTTTCCCGCGGACGAAGAGGGTCACAGGCGAATTACCAGTCTGTTGTGGGAGTTGATCAAATCCTTTCACTCATCGAACTCGATCAATCTCCCATTGGCAGAACCCCGCATTCTAATCCGGCCACCTATACCGGACTCTTTGATGACATCCGGAACATTTTCACCATGACGAATGAAGCGAAGGTCCGCGGATATAAACCCGGAAGATTTTCATTCAACGTTAAAGGCGGAAGATGTGAGACCTGCGAAGGCAATGGAGTACTGAAAATTGAAATGCACTTCCTGCCGGATGTGTATGTCACATGCTCAGAATGTCGTGGTTCCCGCTATAACAATGAAACACTTTCCGTTCTTTATCGCGGGAAAAACATTGCTGATGTCCTGGCCATGACGATTGAAGAAGCCGAACCATTTTTTGAAAATCACCCGAAGGTGAATCGCGCGCTGAAGGTCTTAAATGCCGTGGGGCTTGGTTATATTCGCTTGGGCCAGCCGGCAACGACTCTCTCAGGTGGGGAAGCCCAGCGCATGAAGCTCTCCCGTGAACTCGCAAAAAGTGTGAAGGGAAACACACTCTATGTTCTCGATGAGCCGACCACCGGACTTCATTTTGAAGACATTAAAATCCTGCTCACGGCCCTGAACAAGCTGGTGGAGCAGGGTCACTCACTGCTTATCATTGAACACAATCTCGATGTGATCAAAACCGCTGACTGGGTGATTGATCTCGGGCCCGAGGGTGGTAAAGGCGGTGGACTTATTGTGGCCGAAGGCACGCCGGAGCAAGTTGCCAAAGTAAAAGGCTCCTATACCGGGAAGTACCTGGCGAAAGTTTTAAAACCAACCTAAGCACTTATACATCCCTTAATATATCTTTCATATTTCTCCCAAACGGCCGCAAGTCGTTCGGGGAGGAGTAAAATTTTTAACTGGGTTTAACCGGGAGGAAATTATGCTTAAACGTTATTTAATAGAAAGAGACCTGCAGAACGTAGGCTCGAGCTCTGAGGATGATTACAAAAAAATGGTGGGGACTTCCAATGAAGTGCTGGAAAATCTCGGGCCCGATATTAAGTGGGAACAGTCTTTTGTCACAGACAATAAAGTTTTTTGTGTTTACGAGGCGGCCAATGAGGATCTGATCCGTAAGCATGCTGAGATCGGGGGATTTCCCGTTAGTAAGATCAGCGAAATCAAAGAAACACTTTCACCGGATTTTGGACAACAGCTGTATAGGGGAAAAGAAGACAAGAGTGGCGTGAACGTAAACCTGTCTTAAAAAGAAGAAGGCCGCTTTCGCGGCCTTTTTTTTTGTGAAATTTAATCTTAAAGATTAACCAACAACTGGCTTGATAAGGAACGCGATAACGAAAGCGTAGATTACGAGTGACTCGATAAGGGCCAGAGCAATAATCATTGGAGTGAAGAGCTTGTCAGCAGCAGCTGGATTACGAGCGATACCTTCGAGAGCTACAGAAGCAGCTTTACCTTGGGCCATGGCGCCGCCTACAGCAGCGATAGAGATAGCAGCAGCAGCAGCAAAACCGAGAGATGAATTAACGTCCATAAAATATCCTTCCTTTTA
>JAKFFP010000017.1:0-2550 GCA_036675045.1 Bacteriovoracales bacterium
AAAGAATTCCCTCTCGCTTCGAGCTCCGGAAAATATTTCTGTCCATGGAGAACTTTTTCATGAGTTGCTAACCAGTTATCGAGGAAAGCTGCCTGAAGCTGGGCCACGACGGGGCCGATAATTTCAAAATGCGAATCCCGCCAATGGTCCTTATCCTGAGCATCTCCCATCCACTGATCGGCAATACCTACTCCGCCGGTAAAACCGATACGCCCATCGATCACGAGAATTTTACGGTGGGTGCGGTTATTTAAACGAGAAACTGCATGCCATTCGACTGGACGGTATCTTTCAACGGCCACTCCGGCCTTTAGCATGAGTTCAATTTCTTCCTCATCCAGGCGCGAGCTTCCCACCCAATCAAGAAGAACCTGAACTTCCACACCGGCACGGGCACGCTCGGCCAGGGCCTTTGAGAACTTGCGCCCGATTTCGCCTTTCCAGTAAATAAAGGTCTCAAAATTAATACTGTATTTTGCTTTGTGAATGGCCTCAAGCATCGCCGGAAAAATCTCTTCACCATTTTTCAGATGCCGGATTCTATTTCCACCAACCACCGGAGGTCCGAGAAGTTGTCCCATAGAACGGATGACTTCCGGGGAATCAATGACACCGATCGGGCTCACGCAATGTTCAATTTCTTTTCCCGGTGCCTGTAAATTATTTCTGATGGCCGAACTAGCTGCACCGAGGAGAAACCATAATGCCGAGGGGGGAATAGGAATGGACATGTCATTCTCCTTCCTGAAAGTGACCCAACTATTTTTGTCCTGATAAGTCGCCCCGGCACCTGAATATTTTCTGTAGACTCGAAAGGCAAAAAAAAAGGGCCCCGGAGGGCCCTTAGCATCTGAAAATGTGAAATTAGTGACAGCCCCAAAGCTGCTTCTTACCAAGATCGTAACCCTGGCATGAGCTTGTCTTCCGGTTCATCTGTCTCAGGAAGTCGGGAGCGATCGCGCGAACGCTCTTGCGAAGATCTATGATCTCTTCAAACGTAAGCGAGATTGGCTTTGATGAATGAATCGGAAGCGATCCGTTGTTCACGGTCGTGTAGAAATCAAGAACATCTTTTTTCGGCTTATCACCTGAACGCTCGAGACCCCAGAGAGTGTTGAACTCGTTCATGAATGACTTGTGAAGATTGGCGTAGTTCGAACCACTGAAGGCAACCATGTTATCAAACTGATTGTGCTCAGCTGTCTCAGACAGGTTATATGAACCAGTGAAGAGAACGGCATTCGACTGACCAGCATCAACCAGGAAGAACTTATGGTGATTCAGGTACCATTTGGCCGGATTCGGATAATGGCTATAGAACTTCACGCGAACTGGAGCAGTCTTATTAGCGTTTCCAGGAAGCTTCTTCCAGTTCTCATAGAAATACGGAGTCATTTCGATTCCGCGGTCACTCCAGCGCTCGCGGAATTCCTGGTTATCAACCGTGAGTTTCACATCGACACCGCGTCTTGCGGCCTCAACCAGGGCCTGAGAGATCTCAAGCATGTTGAAGTGGTTAAAGCTACAGTGAATGGTTTTTCTGGCACCCTTGATCGCGGAGATAATGGCATCGCGGACGGTATAGATTCCCTTACCCGGGCCTTTCTGGACAAGCTTCACATATTTTCCTGACTGAGCAGCTTCAGTGGCAGCAGCATTATCAACATAGGTGTAGTTCATTGAACTTGAATAGAGTGTGACGTCTTTACCGGCAATCTGGTGCTCTTTCCCGTCATAAGGCAGGCGATCTTCAACGACATCTTTCGGATGCGTGAGCATGTCCTTACTCGAGTTCCAGAGAACTGCGAATTCATTTTCAAAGCTTTCCAGGAGATGCTCCGGACCGTTCGTGAAAACAAAATTTTCAGAATATTTGGTCTTCGCACCACCGGACATATTGGCAGAAGAGTTCACGAGATATTCACCGTCAATAAGTGCGAATTTCTCATGCATGTTTCTGGGAGCGATCTTGAATGCTGCTTTACCCTTGCCTTGCAGGGCCTCAAGCTTGGCAACTTTTGATTGAGTGCCGGGATCTTTAGCCAGATCCGGATGAAGAACGACTTTCACATTCACGCCATTTTTCACGGCCTCTTCAATGCATTTATCAAAACCGCTGTCGCTCCAGCTATAAACTGTGACTTTGGCATCGTGCTTGGCGCCTGAAATGGCCTTGTACAATTTATCGAAGGCCTCTACTCCTTCCCATGGTGAGAACATGGCCGTCGTCACAGAATTAGAAGCGGGAAAACGTTCTGAATGGTGAGGTGACTGGTGGGCGCAGGAAACCAGAACTGCCGAGATGAGAAGAACCGAAAATTTCATAATATCCCCTGATAAGGTGTTCAGTCTTTTTTCGATATTATTCTCTCCCGGGATGAGAATCTTCAGACTGAATTTTCAGGCGGGCAAATAGTTCCTGACAAAAAGAGAACATCTTTTCTGTAAAATCAGTTTCCTGCTGTGATTTTCATCCCCGCCCATGCCGCCAGGAAGCCTGCCAGGAGACTGGCAGCGAGACGCGCTACTTCCTCATGAAGTTGCTCCGGT
>JAKFFP010000051.1:0-15367 GCA_036675045.1 Bacteriovoracales bacterium
AGTGTCTGAAGAGCGTTTTTAGTACAGCCGACACCGAAGCCCTGTCCTTCGGCATTACTGTTTGAACGATAGGCTTCGTACTGCTTGGCCACGTCACCATATGTTTTATAAAGCGAGAACATTTCGCCGAGCTGAGCTTGTGGAGGAGCACCGCGGTCGTTGGTGACACCGATACGACAGACTTCCGCCCGTATCTCAGTGAGAGTTGTTGGAAGGGTAGGACAAGTGAGAGTCGCAGGATTAATTCCATTCTGGGCCATGTACTCCATGAGTCCAGGGATCCTCGCCAGTGAGTCAGTGTTGAAGTATTTATCGCGGCCAGGAGCAGTCATCTGCGCAACCATCTGCTGGTTTGCCATCGCACTTTGCTGGGCCATCATGTTTTGCTGATTCGATTGAATTATCTGTCCAGCCATGTTGATGACTTCCAGAGGATTCACGGCGTGAGCGAATGGAGACACAATCATCTGTGTTGCCATCACTAACGTGATCAGAGGTGAAATTTTCAAACGTTTCATAAGAACCCTTTGCAGCTTATCTGCTTGTTTTTTCGGCAGATTTACTGAAAAAAATTAGTCTCAGCCTTGCTGTACAGATTTACTCAGGATTCATTTTAATCCAGATCGCAAGTTTGGAGGTCTTATCTTTGAGGTACTTGGCTTTTCTGTAAAAAGAAGTGAAACTAAGTTAGTGTAATCTCAACATTGTTTGACTGGTAGAGGCCGATGTTCAAAAAACTCATGGCGATGATGAAGTCGCCAAAAAACCATGGCGGTCAGGGCCCAAAATTGGGCGAACACCGCTGGGTGAAAAGTTATGACGTCATTCTCTCTAATATGGAAGGCTCGCCTTCTTATCCGCTATCTCACCAATTAACCATTGGTAGTGAGATAGGAAATATCATCATCAAAGATCCATCAGTCAGTCCGAGACACGCCACTATTCTTCTACAGGAAGAAGTCATTTCTATTATTGATCACGGAAGTGTTGCCGGTACATTTGTTAACGGGACAAAGATTCCTCCCGGGAAATTTATTATTCTGGAAGACACCGACAAAGTAATGACGGGTGATCTGGAAGTGAAACTCGCAGTCAAAACGAATGTGGTAGATAACACCGGTTTTGTTCCTCCCGGCCATGATCATCTTGAAGATGAGGTTGAGGAGGAAGACGAAGAATCAGAGCTCGAAGAAGAAATTCAAGAAGAAGACGAAGAGGGTGAAGACGAAGAAGGTGAAGCGGGGCCGGAAGAGACTATTACTAAGAGTAAGGTCTACGGCGGAAAACCGGGTTCAAGCCCCGCACCCTTAGGAAAAAAGAAAAAGAAAAAAAAGATTTCATTCTCACTTCCATCCTACAATGCGACCAACAGTATTGTCAGAGTCATGGCCTTGTCCGCTGATTTGCTCTTGTCATTTATTATCCTCATTGTGTTTCTTCCTTTTGATGACTTCAGGAACTTCATTTTCTCATTGCCCGTTCTGATCGCGGAGACGCTGGATTTCAGCTGGGAAAATATCTGGATCCTTGCAACAGAGGAGGCGGGCGCAGTTACTGACATCGCTAAAGATGTCTATGAAATGGCCAATGAGCTGGTGCCCGTTTATCCGCTCGTCCTTATCTTTTTCCTCGTAAGATTAGTCAGTACCATCATTTTTGGTGTGAGTATCTCTGAATTCTTTTTTGGAGTCAGAGCGAACTTTAACGGAATTTGGGCAAGGATCGGCGGGATTTTCAGAGTCATTATCGGCATGATAACAGGGCCATTCCTGATTTTTGATCTGCCTGCGGTTGCCTCTAAGAGAACCTTCAAAGAATTCATCACCCTCACAAATACTTATGTGGGATCAAGAATTGTCCTCTTCTTCGGAATTGTTTTTTATTTCCCGCTTCTTTTAATACTGCTTCTCATCTCTCCGATGGTTGTTGGACTTGAGCTCATCGAGCCTATTCCGTTCACTGCCAATGTCTCCCAGAGAGTTAAAACGAAGCCCCAGCCGGTTGAAGGGGAAGCCCAGGTTATTCAGAATACAACGGAAGGGAGTCGCCACCTGGGCCTTTCCCTCAGTTATGATCCTCAACAGATTTCGATCATCCCTTCGTTCCGTTTCAAGGGAGAAAGATCCAAGCTCAATATGAAGGCGTCGATTGAAGTCTTTCATAAAGAAGGCGAACGAAGTGTTACTGTTGAATTGTTCAAGATCTTTGATATGAAAGAACTGATGATGATTGGACTGAAAGGAAACTTCCTTCTTCATGACAAATATCAACAGATCTACAATTATGCTTTCTCACCACAAAACACGAATCGTTTCTTCAAGCTTCCCGAGAATATCCGGCTGGAAGAAATGTACGGCAAACAAGTCGTTGCTTTCACCGAAATGGCATTTGGTCTAAGTATTGATACACTTCCCGATTTCATGATGGGAACCACTCCGTTTATCAAGAGCATTGTGGATTATCGCTCATCTCTTCTTGGACTGTTTGAGTATAAAGATTTTACCGATGCCTCTGTCATTAAGCTTGGAAAGATCCTTTGCCTGCGGATGACTTATGATACTCAAAAGCCATTTGATCTTATAATGCCTCTCATCCGGGGCGAAGGAAGAATCTTTAAAATAACTTATGACAGAAAAACTGATCTCGCCTCATTCCGGAATAAGCTTTATAAATTCACTCTCAATGAGCTGACCTGGGGAATTCCTGACGAGAGGGAAAATATTGAAACGTTCAAAGCGCTGGAAGTTGTTGATGTCTTCACGAGCGATCTGGAAAAATCTGTTATTACCGCTCAGAAAGCGCAGGCTCTTTATGGATATTATTTTGAAAAGTCAGCGGAAGTGATGAAAGTAGGGAATCTCGCGGAATTCGAAATCTGGAAAACAGCAGTTCAGAATATGATGACAATGATTCCTCATTTGCGTCAGCAGGTTGCGGCAGCTCCTGCACCTATGGAGGAATTACCGGCCGAAACAACCGAAACAACCGACGTGTCGGAAGACATTAAAGGGAAGCTTAGAAGTAATTTCTCAGATCTCTTCAACGCTCTGGAGAATAAGAATAAATCTTTCTTTGGCATCGAAGAAGTACCAACTGTTTAAGGAGATCAATTGACCTGGTTTGAAGCAATTATATATGGACTCATACAGGGTCTATCGGAATTCCTACCGGTAAGTTCAAGTGGTCACCTGGCACTTCTTCCATATGTTATGAGTATCAAAGACCCAGGAGTGGTTTTTGATCTGATGATGCATCTGGGGACAGCACTCGCAGTCATCATTTATTTCCGTCACGATATCATCAGCTACGCCCGTACGCTGACTCCGTCTCTCATAAATCTTAAAGTGGGGGGAGAGGCGAGATGGTTCACTCGTAATTTTATTTTCTCAACCTTTGTCAGTATTTTCTTCATCGTGCTGCTACTTGGACCATCTAAGATGGCCCGCACGCCCTGGATTATTGTCTTCAACCTTTCTTTCTTCGGACTTTTATTGTGGCTCGCCGATAGAAAAAACCGGAACAGCGGTCCTCATCTTGAGTCTCCGATGCAAAACGGGATGCAGTGGAAAATGGCAGCGCTTATCGGAATGGCCCAGGCCTTCGCGATTTTTCCTGGCGTTTCCCGCTCAGGAATCACACTTTCGATGGCGCTCTTTCTGGGAATGAAGAGAAAGGATGCGGGACAGTTTTCTTTTCTTCTTTCTCTTCCAATCATCCTTGCCGGTATTTTCAAGGAAATCCCGGATCTCATCAATGAAGGTAACTCGGACAGCCTGATGGTCCTGTTTACCGGGGTGGTGACGTCATTTGTTGTCGGTTGGATTACCGTTCATTTCTTCATGAAACTGATCGGAAAAATTGAGCTGAAGTATTTTACGTTCTATCGCTGGGTGATCGCCGGACTAATGGCCTGGAGCCTTACACGTTAGTTCCCCATGCCTTCCGGCACGCAGTAAACGTGATTATTCCATCTGATGCCAGCATCGACAAACGATCCAACTGAGCCAGTCTCAACGTTGTTATCAACATCGTCCGTACGATAGTTAAATCGTTTCGAGGTCGATGTGAACGTCGCCGGGAGCGGATACTGATCATTCATCAGCGGAATAGAAAGCTGGCTGATAGCAAGCCCGGTCATCACTTTCCCTGAACAACAGAGATTTTTTGAGCGAACGAGCGAAGTTACCTGCGCCGGATCCTTAATGTATCCGGTTTTTGTGTCGTAAGCAGTTTCCGGAAGACCGCGGCCTTCTGAAGAAACGTAACGGTTGAGATAAACTGTGACGTCAGTATAGTCGGGGAGGCAGCATCTCTTAGTACCCGCGGTGGCCACGAAGCCGGTACAACATTGGCCTGCAGTTGTGGTATCCGGAACCTGTTGACCGGAAGGGATACAGCAATTGAACTCATTCTCAGAGAAGACTTTTTTCAACGTATTGAGGTCGAACTTGTCATAAGACGCGGCAGAATAGAACTTTTTGCCACCCTCATCAAAGTCTTCACCGACAACACTTACGTCCATGATGGAATTATCAAGCGGCTCACCGATAGCAATAGCGGTCTGGTTGTCATCAACCAGCTTGTAAACCTGGTCATTCGCCATGACGGCTACCTGAGGGATGCCGATCAATTCAAGTGAACCGGCCCAGGTAAGATACTTTGTCTGCTCGGCAGTTGTGAGAGATTTCACTTCGCAAGAGCTATTGGTGAAGTTATCCGGGTCACAACCGAAGGCCTGATCCACAATTCCCAGAGTCGTATTTTGCGGAGCCCAGCTGATGTGCTTGAACATCGTCTTATCAACCGTCTGCATTTTTGTGCGATTGAAAGCGTGACCCCCGCCATTGTCTGAATGGAAGCTGCGGACCCAGTTTTGGGTACAGCAGGTACGGGAGTTAACGGTATCGAGAGTTTTATACTGTGACAGGATCTGGCTCAGACGAAGAGCGGCTGTCGTGTTATCAATTGATAGGGCAAATGGCTTAGAACCTGCAGCCGAGACAGCCGGGTCACAGGTCATTTTGTCAAAACCAGTGTGAACCCGTGAGTATCTTCTCTTCGTACTGATAGGTTGGTTAACACCAGCGACCAGAGGAACTTTATTAGTGTTATCGCACCAGAGAGGAGAAGAAGTGTCACCGAGCATCTGAGTGAATGTCGTCATGACATTGCCACTTTCACGACAGCAGACATTTTTCCTGATATCGAAATTCGGATTTAATACACCGGTTGCAACATACTTGAAGTCCGGGTTTCCGCAAACGAGTTCTTCTTCCCAAAATTTTTCTTCCGCGGTTACCAGGAGACTTGAGAGATTGGCCGTTTTGGCCTTGGTCGCTGCAAAGTTTGAAGGACCACAATCCAGATCACTGAAGCATGAAGCCCCGGGAGCTCTCAGGCAGGCGTTTTTCTGATACCCAGTCGTCGTGGTCTGGGATCCGCTGGTAGAACTGAAGATGTTCAGCGAGGTAAGTGGTGAGAGGTTCAGAAGATTTGTGGAAAGATTCTGGTTAATGGTCACCTGCTTAATAGAATCATCGCCGATGTTCAGCGAGTAGTGCTGGATCATGACGCCGGCATTATCAGTGGCGGTGCAGGCGTTATAGTAACCTGTGGTCTGACTGGTTGAAGGAGTAACTCCGATACCAATGATTCTATCAGCCGAATCCACGCGGGAAGATGGTGCGCGGAAATTGAGGTCATAAGTCGTTGATGAAGAGGCAACATTTCTACCGGGAATACAAATCGCATTTACGGAATTTGCAGTCAGCGTAGATGAAGCAGCTGTTGGCGGAGTTTTTGTTCCGTAGAAGTCATAAGGACGTCCCAGGATTCTCGCACCGAGACCAACAATATCTGACGGCGTGGTTGATGCACCGGCAGCGTTCTGAGCGGCAGGAGTGGTGGCAAAGCGGGCGATACGATCGTTGAATCTGTTCGTTGAGCCGGAAGTCAGTGCCTGACAGTAGTTATTAGCAGAGCAGGCAGAATTTCCAATGAGGGCCGAGCCATTAAATGAGCCTGAAAGATTACTGAGGTCAGGAACGCAGGGTGAACCTTTCCCGCGATAGACACAACGCTTAGGCTGGGAATTAGTTCCTCCCAAAAGGGTCGCGAGATTTTTTACGGTAGAACCAACGGTCTCAGCAGCATTGGCATCAAAAGTCGGCCAGCTGGTAGTAATTCCCGCAATGTTCTGGCAGGTATAATCATAACCCAGAGTACGGATACAATCGTTATCATTCGAGCAAAAGTGCGCTCGCTGACATTCGGCTCCGTCTGTTTCTGTATCGTGATCCGGGAGGATGGCCGTGGTTGATGATGATGTCTCAGTAATATTGACTGAGAATGTATTATCAACTGTCAGGTCACCAAAATAAGCGTTTACTGCAAGGAAGAGTTTGTTGGTTGTTGCCCTGATTCGTCTCTGGTTTCCGATCGAGAACCAGGTTACTCCGTCAAACGAACCAATGACTGAACCATAATCAAAACCATACCAATCGCGACTGTATCCATTCGCAAACAGGAAATGCTGACCCGACAATCGGGATTGTCTCTGAGATTTCGCATCAGTTCCAAGTTTGTGAGTCCATGGGATCATGGTCGCTGGAACAAAACAGGCACGACCATATTGAAGGTCATCGCTGCGATAAACACCCGTTGCGGTTTCGCGACGGGATTCATAGTAATCCGGCGAATATCCGCCACCCTGACCAGCAAAGCTCTGAGGGAAAATCTTCTGAAGTGAGCTGTAGTAATCGCTTCCGCAGGTTGAACAGGTCGCAAATGCACCGGACGTGACGAGGATATCGTATGTCTTGTCTCTTTTTACTTTCGCCATTTTGGCCGGTTTGGCGGCAGAGGAACTATTTTTTGCAAAAGATCCGTAGATTTCATTGAAACCAACATAAGCAGAGACATTGTTCGGCTTAGTCACTGAGCCATTGGTATAGCTGAAGGGGAGAAGTTCCTGATCCAGGGCAGATGAATAATCTGTATCGTAGCTCACGCCGTTCTGATCATAGTAGCGATGTGGCACGTTTTTCCCTGAGACGAGTACTGTCTGATTAGCAGGAGCTTCCGTTTCAGATGCCGGCATCGGTGGAACGCAGTCATAATCAATTAACGAATCTCCATCCATTTTAGGTTCGAGATTCCAGTTACCGGAAGCCGTAGAGCCACCACATTGGGCATTCACTGCCGCCTGGGCCGCAACTCTCAGGCTTGTGAGAGCGGAGACATTGCTCTTAACGTAGTAAGTGATCTCAATCGACTGGTTCTGGTAGATAGGATAGGAACTGTTGAAGATGATACGGTTTGGAGATTGCGCTTTACTCCAGGTCGTAGGGTCTTCGGCAATAATAATGCCGCCGATTTTGATAATGATATTTGAAGTAGCTGATGTGTCTGCATATGAAGGAAGCAGATAAGTCTTAGTCGAATTATGATAAGTCGTTAATGTGTTATCTGAAGAAGTCTGGATATAAGTCTTTGTACATTTCGCAAGTGTTGATCCAAGCTTCTGGCAAGTTCCATCCGTCTTGTATGTGATGTAGAGATTATCGTCCGGAGCATTGGTCGGAACCGGGGCGGTAAGATTCAGCGTCTGGAAAGTTGTAAGCCCGTCATTGACCGCACTGAAAGTCGCTCCAGTAAGCGCAATGGCATTCTGCTGGTAAATGATCTGCCCGGCATATCTCACCCGGGCAATGTTATTGGCGCGGTCTCCGACTCCGAGAGCGGAGTTAATGGTCGAGAAGTTAATATCATCGGCACTCACTTCAGATGAAAGCGGAAAAGTTCCCGGAACCCTTTCAGAAGCATTTTCAATCTTGACCGTACAGAAGGCGAATTCCCCGTCAGTCTTGTTAATACACTCGTAAAGATGTCCTCTTTCCAACAGGCGGATCTGGGCTTCATAGTCTGGGTCAGTTGTCTCATTCCCGCCATCTGATCCGCCAGTCGTGCCGCTACTTTCATCGCAGACAAAATAGAACTGAGGATAAATTGAAAAGCGCTCGGGATTGATCCGCACATCTTCCTGGGCAGAATCAAAGCCAGGCAGATTGAGGACACCAGGCTTGACCGTTCCATCGTTCA
The DNA here is from genome assembly GCA_036675045.1 of Bacteriovoracales bacterium. GTDB lineage: Bacteria > Bdellovibrionota > Bacteriovoracia > Bacteriovoracales > Bacteriovoracaceae > Peredibacter. The sequence continues at coordinate 8,101 of JAKFFP010000051.1, forward strand.
CACACTGGCCCTGAAGGCAGCAATCGAAGCCTCTGGCGTTACAGGCACTCGAAGTTGTACACGAATTGACAGTACCGCCGGAAGTGCTTCCGGAGATTGTCATAAGCAGGGTCTTGGTTACCAGGTTCGGCACCAGCTCACCATTTGTAAAATAAAGACGAAGGCCGGTACTGGTTATGGCATTGGAACAATTTGAGCAGAGTTGACTCAGACTGAAGCTGGCCGAGGGATTTGAAGCACCGTTGAACAGGGTATTTGTCAGATTGTAGCCAAGGCAATCATTCTGATTGGCCACATCGTTGGCCGGCTCAACTGAGAGATAATACTCAGTCGTTTTTTTTACCAGATCGGTATAGAGCTTCGGTTTTGCGGTCAGAATGAGAAATTTGTCGGTTCCAGAAATGTAATTAAATTTCCCTACGAGACAGAACTTCGTCGTATTAGGAATTGTCCGGAGATATGTGGAAAGAGCGTCTCCTCTCAGCATGAATGAATCATTGAAATCAATCGGGAGTACGAAGTTCGTTGTGGTTTTTACCAATCCTTCCTGAACAAAAGTTCCGGAAAGAGGATAAGTGGGATTCGGGTATCCGCTGCCGGTATTGTTGTTATCCGTTACCGGTTCTGTGTTGAGTCTGGGTTTGATGGAAGTAGGGTTACAAGAAGACAATACGAAGAGCAGGGCCAGTAATACTAAGCTTGCAAATCGTCCTGATTTTTGAAACGTAATCTTTGAGTTCAACATCCGTGTTTTACCCTCTTGGAATAACTATCGGATTAATCTCTGAACTTTTTTAAGCTCTTAAGACGTTTTCTTCACCATTATGGAGTGAATTTGACGGACAAAAAAATGATCCGCTAAGTTCCTGAATTCAAGATGTGATTTTCGGGATGAGAGAAGAGAGGTGCCGAGTCCTTGAGTCAGCTTCCGGCAATTTCTTCCATGGCCTCAACGAGGGTCATCAGGACTTGCTGGGAAAAGCGGAACTTGAGCTGTTCCCGGTCGCCGAAAAGTTTTGAGTCAAAACTATGATTTCCGAGTTTCGATGAGACACCTACACAGACAAATCCCACGGGTTTTTCCGGTGTGCCGCCATTCGGGCCGGCAATTCCGGTGACGGAAACGGCAATATCCACGTTAAGAATTTTTCTCGCACCTTCGGCCATTTCTTTTGCGGCTTCAAGGCTCACTTCAGAATACTTTTCGATGGTCGAGGCGCTGACCCCGAGGACATTTTTTTTTACTTCATTGCTGTAACTCACAACTGAGCCCATGAAACTCTGGCTGCTTCCGGAAACAGAAGTCATGCGATGAGAGCAAAGCCCTCCCGTGGCCGATTCAGCAAAACCGAATTTGAGATTAAGTGACTTTGCTTTCTCCAGGATGATTTCTTCAATGGATTCAAGACCAATATGCCAGACAGAGGCTTTGACCGGAGAGTTGTCGACAATCGCCAAAATTTCCTTCTCTTTTTTATCGAGCTCGGCAGGAGAGTTAGCACAGATTTTCACTCCCACATCCACACCCAGATAATTAGGTAACGAGCTGACGCTCCCGTAAGCCTCGAGCTTATCCCAAAGGGTTGGATCAACTTCACCGAAGATTTTTTCTTCCGGCACTCTTTTCGTTCTGATGTTGATGAAGCGAAAAGCTTCTGAAGCTTTGCAGCTGGTAAGAACGAGCCGCTCAAGATGCTCTTCAATCATTCCTCGAAATTCTCTCGGGACACCGGGGCCTGAAAAAATAAATTTGCCGTTTTCCTGAAAGAAGAGTCCGGGTGCAAAACCCGTCGGGTTGTTGAGGGCACAAAATCCCTGAGGCAGAAAACAGTATCCATGTTCTCTTCCCGGAAATTGACGTCCGAATTTCTGGTAATTCTTGTCTGCAATCTGAAAAGCATCTTCCGAGAAGAAACTCTTCTTACCAAAATAAGAACCCAGCGCCTCTTTAGTCAGATCGTCGCGGGTGGGACCAAGACCCCCGGAAGTGACAACGAGGTCACACTCTTCGAAAAGATCCCTTAGTGCCTGGTGGATGGCAGGCACTGAATCCTTCACAATCATTGTTTTTTCGATTTCGATGGAAAAAGGTCTCAGGAACCTGGCGAGGGCCTGGTTATTAACATCACTGATCTTTCCATTCAGTACTTCGCTGGCGATGATGAGAAATCCGGTCTTCATGCGGGGATCATAGTCTGTTTGTCTTTGATTTTCCATGTTGCATAATGTAAAAGCGCTCAACAAATATGTCCAAGAAGTATCAATTCGAGCTTCCCTTTGATGTGGATCTCGAAAAGCACGTAAAGAAGAGCTATCCCGAAATCCGGTCTTACCGGATGATCTCGCGTAGTCTGGATGCCCGCGGAGCTCCCCGCGGAAGAAAGCCTGTGTATCTCTACCATCTCGATGCCCTCGTCAGCGATAACGACTCATATCCTGAACTGGAAGTTCCAACAAAATTCTCTCCTCTCAAAAATCCTCCGATCATCATCGGCGCAGGCCCCGGTGGACTTTTCTGTGCCGTGAGACTTGCTGAGCAGGGTGTTCCCTCCATCATTGTCGAAAGAGGCGATGAGGCCGGAAAGCGGATGATCCGGATCGCGAAATTCTGGCGCTACGGTGAGCTCGATCCGGAAACGAATGTCTGTTACGGAGAAGGTGGTGCTGGACTTTTCTCAGACGGAAAACTCATTACCAGAATCAAATCTTCGCTAGTGAGCTACGTGATGGAGAAATTCGTGGACTTCGGAGCACCTCCCGAAACGGCCTATGAATCTAATCCCCATCTGGGGTCAAACAAGATCAGAACCATCATCACCCAGATTTCCAACTGGCTCCGGAAAGAGGGGTGTGAAATCCGTTACAACACGAAAGTGGAAAAAATTCTCACGAAAGATGATCGCGCGATCGGCGTAAAATTATCCACCGGTGAAGAATTATTTTCCGATCATGTTGTCCTCGCAACCGGGCATTCCGCAGAAGATCTTTATCGCCATCTCGAGGAAATCAAAGTGGCAATGAAGCCAAAAGATTTCGCAGTCGGCGTGCGGATCGAGCATTCCCGCCGCTATATAGATAAGCTTCAGCATGGAAAGTTCTGTGCCGCCCCTGAAATGGGGTCTGCGAGGTATCGTCTCTCGTGGCACGACAAATGGACTGATCATGGGGTTTACAGTTTCTGTATGTGTCCGGGGGGATATGTCCTTTCATCGGGAACAGAGAAAGATGGAATCGTCGTTAATGGCATGAGTAACTTCGCCCGCAATTCTCCGTGGTCGAACTCGGCTCTGGTTGTTTCCATCAAAGTGGATTCAGATATTGTGGAAAAAGATCTCATGGCGGGACTTCGGTTCCAGCACGAGATTGAAAAGAAGGCCTACGCACTTTCAAAAGAACATGCGACGGGAAGAGAGCTTCCTGCCATGACGGTAAAAGAGTTCATGGACGGAAAACTGACTGATAAGCCACTTCCGGTGACGTCTTCTCCCTCAGGTGTTTTTAAGGCCGATATCAGAAAAATTTTTCCGCCATTTATCATTGAACATCTTAAGAAAGGCCTTGAGAACTTTGACCGGGATCTTCCCGGTTTCATCCACGAAGAGGCACTTCTCATTGCTCCCGAAACAAGGACTTCAGCACCACTTACTATCTTAAGAGACCGCGACACTCTGATCTCGGTATCCCACAAGGGACTTTACCCGTGCGGAGAAGGCGCGGGTTATGCCGGAGGGATCACTTCGGCCGCTGTCGACGGGGTCAAATGTGCTTTGAGTATCTTAGAAGCCGAATTTTCGTACCAGAGCAGTCAAAGTTAACGGTAAAACTACTTATTTTGACTCGCCATATCGAGTTGAAGTCGCTAAACTCCACCGCAAGATTCAATAGCTAAGGACATTCATGAACCTGAAGAACATTGCCATCGTGGCCCACGTGGATCACGGTAAAACTACCCTCGTTGACCAACTACTCAAGCAATCCGGACTTTTTTCGGCCCACGAACAAGTCTCTGAACGCGTAATGGATTCCGGCGAACTCGAAAGAGAGCGCGGAATTACAATCAAAGCAAAAAACTGTGCCATCCGTTGGAAAGGAACCAAGATCAATCTTCTGGATACTCCTGGTCACGCCGATTTCGGTGGTGAAGTTGAACGCGCACTTATGATGGTAGACGGGATTCTTCTTCTCGTTGATGCTTCAGAGGGTCCACTTCCGCAAACTCGTTTCGTTCTTTCAAAAGCTCTTGAAAGAGGAATTCGCGTAGCTGTTTTCATTAACAAAGTTGATCGCCAGGATGAGCGTATTGATGAAGTTCGTTCAGATGTTGAAGATCTTCTTCTCGAAATCGCCGCTCAGTCAGGTCACGATATCGATCTCGATATTCCTTTCATGTACGGTTCAGGTCGCGCGGGTTACGCGTCGATGGACAAGAACAGAAGAGAAGGAAGTCTTGAACCGATGCTCGATTTCTTAGTTGGTGATTATTATCCGGCACCTGTTGTTGATAAAGAAGGCGCCACTCAGCTTCTCGTTACCAATCTCTCTTACTCAAACTACCTCGGCGCACTCATGGTTGGGCGGATTCAGCGTGGTAAGATCTTTAACAATAAGCAGATTGCTCACATCGGCCGTGATGGGAAACCTAAGACATTTAAGATTACATCTCTTCAGATCTTTGAAGGTCTGGGCATGGCGACTGTTGACTCGGCAGAAGCTGGCGAGATCGCCATCATTTCCGGATTCGAAACAGGGGACATCGGTGACACTCTTGCCGATCCACAAAAGCCGGAAGCACTTCCGCGTATTGAAGTTGAACCACCAACGGTTTCCGTTCAGGTTTCGGTTTCTACTTCTCCTATGTCAGGTCGCGAAGGTGAGTATCTCACTTCAAGAAAACTCGAAGAGTTTCTTATCGATGCTATTCGTAAGAACGTGTCTCTCAAATATGAGCCGACAAATGACCCTAAGGTATTCATCCTGAAAGCGCGTGGAGAACTCCAGGTTGCGATCGTGTTTGAAGAAATTCGTCGCGCCGGATTCGAGCTCATGATTGCCCGTCCTCAGGTTATTACAAAAGAAATCGATGGCGTTCTCCATGAGCCATTCGAGCGTCTGATTCTCGACGTTCCAAATGAATCAACTGGTGTCATCACTGAGAAAATGGCGATCCGTAAAGGTCGTCTCGAAGCGATGTCACCATTCGGTGAAGGCCGTACCAGAATGGAATTCCATTCTCCGTCACGTGGACTCATCGGATACCGCTCAACCTTCCTCACAGATACGAAGGGCCAGGGACTCATGTCTTCTTACTTCGTAGGATATGAGCCACACGTCGGGAAAATGCTTTCCCGACAGAATGGTGCTCTTATCTCGGATCGCGCCGGAAAAATTACTCCCTATGCGCTCTTCAATCTTCTCGCTTCAGGAAAACAATTCGTTCTTCCGGGTGAGCAAGCCTATGAAGGTCAGGTGGTTGGTGAACATACTCGTCCGAACGATCTGAACATCAACGTCTGTCGTGAAAAGCATCTCACTTCAGTTCGTACGGCCGGTAAAGATGAGAACATTATCCTTCCGCCAATCCCGAACAGAACTCTGGACTGGGCACTTGACTGGATTGATGAGGATGAATGGGTGGAAGTAACTCCGAAGAGTATTCGTATTCGTAAAAAAGAACTTAATCCAAATATGCGTTCTGTCGTCCGTTAATCGATGACTTAAAAGGGAGCTTCGGCTCCCTTTTTTTTCTTACCTACTCGGTTATTTCTTTAATCCTCCGCTCCTATCTCTGCCATGTTTCATCCTGATAAAATTGTGAAAGCAATTTCCAGGAGGGAATTATGTTCAGTGCACTTATCTTTATCGGCCTCTGCACCGGAATCTATTGGGGCGTTTCTCAAAAGATGAAAACGAAGAGACTTCCTTAGGAGGAAATATGAAGAGACTATTATTTTGCGGACTCGCCTTGAGTCTTTCCGCTTTCGGGATTGATTATGCTCCTAATGATGGATCTGCCAAACCGGGGAATCCTGGAACATACAAAACGAAGAAGGCTGGGCCGGTGGTAAATTCCGGAACGGGAACAAATATCCAGACCGGAAATGCTGATCCCAATGTTGAGGTGAATGAAAATCTCGAGCGCTCGAATACTTCGCCAAATCCCATTCCGGAAGACACAACTCTTCGGGGGTCAGGTTCAACTCAGACCGGTAAGAACAAACAGTCTCAGGAAACAACTGAGGAAGAGCTGGATTACCGGACCAAGCCCACCGTGGATCATACGGACCAAAACGCCTCTGAAAATCAATAGTTTAAAGTTCTCTTTCCCTTCCGCCGATAAGACCGGCGGGAGGGTCTATGAAATATCTCATTCTTTTCTGTCTGGTTACCACGCAAGCTTTTGCAGCTGATAAGCTCAACGACTTCCATAAAGAGCTGATGGAAAATTTTGATAAAGATATCAGGACCGACAATGATCTTTCAGTACGAAAGGATCGCGGCCAAGCCCGGGGACCAGCATCTGTGGCCCCCGAAATCATTGAAGAAGAAAATAAGATAGATAAGACCGTACGTCAGACCGGTCACCGCGACTGGTAGAAAACTTCCGAATAAAAGTTTTCTCTAACTTCGGACGCTACTTAGATAAAAATTTTGAAAAGATATCAATCGGAAGCGGGAAGAAAGTCGCTTTCGCTCCACCTGCAATTGAGATCTCTCTCATCGTATCCAGATAACGTAGGGTAATGGCATCTTTCTCACTTCCGAGGACGCGTGCAGCTTCGGCGAGCTTCTGAGAAGCTTCGAATTCACCCTGGGCAGAAATAATCTTCGCGCGTTTTTCTCTCTCTGCTTCAGCCTGCTTGGCCATCGCTCTTTGCATATCCAGCGGAAGATCGATCGCTTTCACTTCCACGTTAGTAACCTTGATCCCCCATGGTTCCGTCACTTCATCCAGGATCTCCTGGAGTTTCATGTTGATCTTGTCACGATGTGAGAGGATTTCGTCGAGGTCGTACTGACCGATGACCGAGCGGAGAGTGGTCTGAGCGATCTGCGAAGTCGCATGGTAATAATTTTCGACTGCAATAATCGCGCGTTCGGGATTGCTGACTTTGAAGTACACGACACCGTTCACTTTCAGAGTCACGTTGTCCTTAGAGATAATATCCTGAGAAGGAACATCCATGGTCACGAGACGGAGATCAACTTTGATCATCTTTTCCAGTCCAGGAATCAGAATGATGAGGCCCGGTCCCCGGACGCCGCGGCG
>JAKFFP010000274.1:0-2542 GCA_036675045.1 Bacteriovoracales bacterium
GGCGCGACGATGGCGGCATTGTCTACTCCGATAACGCCGGCGACACCTGGCAACCTATCTTCGGTTCCGAAGCCATGCGCTATATCCCAATCCTGCTCCAGATTCGTTACGTGAAAATAAACCGTATCTCCCACCTGAACGCCCTCAATATTGTCCGGAGAAAGATGCGATCGGATTGCGGTCATATACACGTGCACGTCGTTCCCTTTACGAACGACCTTTGCTTCACTTTCTGTTTTCGCAGCCCATGGATGCCTATTCTCAGACAATTTATGAATTTTCTGCGAATTCTCCATGAGAAGCGAAGCCGGTATACCCTGCGCATAGTGCGGCTCTCCAACAGATGGGAAATCCAGTAAAAGCTGCATCTTATCGCCCGAAATATCGATCAGCTGCGTGGCCTGTGGCATCTCGGGCCCGACCGGTAAATACCTATCTTTGGTAATTTTATTCATCGCCACTAGGTACTTTCCGTAGGGTTTCGCCGAGTCGCCGCCGGGGATCATCAGATGGCCGAGGGAATAATAGGTCGGGATTCGATCCACCACCTCCCAGCTTCCGATCTTCCATTTCACAACTTCAGAGCTGATGAAACAGGAGGTGTACGCATAACCTTTCCCGTCGAACTCCGTATGAAGTGGCCCAAGACAGGGCTTCTGAACCTCTCCCGCGACCACTTCTTCGTAGTTCAGAATGGGAATTCCGCCAAAGTCACCCGTGAACTTTTTGTTTGCGATTGCAGCTTGCATCTTTGTAAATGAGAAAGCCGTAATCTGGGCGGCTAATTTACCGCCGGCAATAAAATACTCTCCGGATGGATCAACGTCGGACCCATGCGGCGACTTGGCAACCGGAACGTAGTAGATCATATCCGGGCACTCCTCCGGAGTTAGCATCTTCACCTTTGCCAACTTCTCTGAACGAACCATCATGCTATGTTCGTCGAGAACATTGTGCCTGTAAGATGCCGGAACCGTTTTCGCCTTCCCGTCGTTAACGCAGGTTTCCGCTCTTCTCCAATTGATCGCTGCGATAAGATCCTTGTCATTCTTGGACGCATTTATCTCGACCAGCTCATGAGCCTGTTCGGTGTTGTAGGATGTAAAGAAGCACCAATCCTTGGAAGGCCCTTTTCCACAGTGCCCGAGGTCGTAATCGATCCCTGGTACAAGGAGCTGGAATCCAACTTCCATTTGCCCCGAATCGGGGTGAACCTTGACGAAGGTGATGGAACCTTTGAAATCCTTCCGAGCTTTGATGGGAAGGTCCCTCTGCGGTATCGGTACCGAAAATCGAGTCGACGCGACCACGTATTCGTTATCGAAGGTGGCGAAAGGAGACCCGTGATTTCCTCCGGAGTGCGGGATTTCAAGAATTTCCACCGTCCGGAATGACCTGAGGTCTACGCGCGCGACTCTTGGCGTATTATTCGAATTTACGAAAACCCACCGTCCATCGGGCACGCCTTCACTGAGAGAAAGCTCGACGTGGTGCAGATCGTCCCAGGGCACGAAACCGTGCGAGGTCTCGAGCATTGGCTTCGTCTCTTCGTTGAAACCATAGCCATTTTCCGGATTCACTGAAAACACCGGTAAAACTTTCATCAGTCTCCCGGAAGGAAGTCCGTAAACCGCCAGCTGCCCGCTAAAACCTCCTGACAAGAATGCATAGAATTCGTCGAACTTGCCTGGCGCCACATACACTTTCTGAGCCGCATCACTAGCCAAACCCTGAGCGCTCTTCTTAGCGCCTCTCGAGCACGAGGAAAATCCGACAATCACGAAACATAATGTGACAATCAGTCCAATCTTCATAACTATATTTTGTTTTATACTCATAAATCTTTTGTTCGAACTCCTTGTGATACCGTTTCATCTGATTTATCTGTAAAGGAATGAAGACCATAAAACCGAATGTAGTCCTGCTGTTCTCGATCGCTCTTCTCGGCGCTTCTCTTTTGCTTCCAATTTGGCGTATCGAGATATTCGCACCGCAATACCCGGAAGGGCTCTTCCTGCAGATCAGTGCCGGCGAAATCAGCGGGAACCTGGATCAGATCAATATCCTTAATCACTATATCGGCATGAAACATATACTTCCGTCGGAAATTCCCGAGCTGAGGATCGTTCCAATCGCGCTCGGAGTACTTGCCTTTATCGGCCTGATAGCCGCGATAACCAGTAAGCTGCGATGTATGCGTATTTGGTTTCATTTGCTTTCCTTGTGCGCAGCCATAGGATTGATCGACTTCTACCTATGGGGATATGACTACGGTCATAATCTGAACCCCGACGCGCCCATTAAGATTCCAGGCATGAGCTACCAGCCGCCGCTCATCGGACATAAAACTCTCTTGAACATCGACTCATATTCGCTGCCGGATTGGGGTGGTTATCTTCTCGCTTGTTCCCTACTCCTTGCATTTATTGCGGCCTATACCGGAAAGAGTCCAAAGAATTTTGAGATCAGTGATATGTTTAGCTGGATACCCAAACCCAACTGGACAGTCAATTACAATGGTCTCAGCAAAATTCCGTTCCTG
>JAKFFP010000245.1:0-2535 GCA_036675045.1 Bacteriovoracales bacterium
CTATAAAAAACAGCTCCATACGTGCCTCGATCAGGGCGTCGACTACTTCATCACCTCACTTGGCTCCCCCGAAGAAACCATCCGCGAAAGTAAGAAAAACGGCGTGAAGGTTTTCTGCGATGTGATTGATGAAAAATACGCTAAGAAAGTGGAAGACCTCGGCGCTGATGGCGTTATTGCCGTTAACTCAGGTGCCGGCGGGCACCTGGGAAATATTCCTGCCACTGTCCTGATCCCGATGCTTAAGAAGGCCTGCAAAATTCCCGTCATCTCAGCTGGCGGTGTAGGAAGTGGCGCAGGAATTCTCTCGATGCTCGCGCTCGGAGCGGATGGTGTTTCGATCGGATCACCCTTTATCGCGACGACGGAAGCGCCGGTATCTGAGGATTATAAAAAGGCCTGTGTCGAATATGGAGCAGAAGACATCGTTCTCTCCGATAAAATTTCCGGCACGAGACTTACGGCGATCAATACTCCCTATCTCAGAAAAATCGGAACAAACCAGAATTTCATTGAATCGTTTCTCAATACTAACAAATCGGTAAAGAAATACGCCAAGATGCTGACCTATTACCGCGGAATGAAACTTCTCGAGAAAGCGGCCTTCGGTGCGAGCTATAAATCCGTCTGGGTCGCGGGAACTTCCATCGAATTCACTCACAAGATCGAGCCCGTAAAAGATATCGTCGCGAGATATGTCGCCGAAATGGAAGAAGCAAGGAAGAAACTATGAAGCTCGCCTATAAGCTCATTGATAAATTAATGGAAAATCCGTCGAAGTTGAATCTCATCGCACTCGACAAGGTCCTGACACTCGGGATTCCATTCAATGCTCCCCACGGCTTCAAGATCAGGGAAATTTCTCATGATCAGGTGAGGATCTCTCTCCCCAACCGGAAATTAAATCACAATCACATCGGCGGGATCCACGCCTGTGCCATAGCCACCGTGGGCGAATTCTGCGCGGGACTTTCCCTTCTTTCTTCATTCGGTATCAGTAAGTATCGTCTTATCATGTCGGAACTCTCCGTCACTTATACCTGGCAGGGAAGAACTGATCTCGAAGGCATCTGCAATCCGGGCGTGATTGACGCCGAAGCGGTGAAGACATCTCTGGATGAAGGGAAAACGTATTCTCAAAACCTGGAAACGATCATTCGGGAAGTGAAGTCTGGTAAGGAAGTTGCGAGAGTCAAAACCACCTGGCAGCTAAAGCCGTGGGGCAACGTTAAGACCCAGGCGTAAAAAGAATCCGCGTGAGCCAGGCAAAGAAATAAGCGAGCGATAAAGTATACGTCACCATGAACAAGGGCCACTTGTAGCCATTGGTTTCTCTTTTCATCACGGCAAATGTGGAGACACACTGTGGAGCATAGACGAACCATATTAGCAATGCGAGAAGGCTTCCGATCCCGAATTCAGTCACGAGAGTTTCTGCCAGTTGATCCTCGAATCCTTCTGTTCCTTCTTTCACAGAAAGTACCAGGGACATGGCACTCACCACAACTTCCCGGGCAGCAATACTTGGGATGAGTGCTGTCGTCATCCGCCAGTCAAAACCCAGCGGCCGGAAAGCAGGCTCAAAAAACCTGCCAATGTCAGCAGCGTAGGATTGTTCTATGACGGTCTGACCATTTTGTTGGGGGAAAGTGACTAAGCCCCAGATGATAATACTCACAATGAGAATGATTCCTCCCGCCTTGGAAAGAAAGATTTTCGCCTTGTTCATCATAACGAGAACCAGATTCTGGAGCTTCGGAATGCGGTAAGGCGGAAGCTCCATGAGAAGCATGGAGGGAGACGAGTAAGGAAGTGTCTTCTTAAAAATAAGGGACACGATAATGGCAGAGACAAATCCCATCATGTACAGACCGAACAGAACGAGTCCCGGCATGCGCAGCCAGGGAATTCCGGCGACAGCAGTATTGGGAATGATGGCCGCAATGAGAATGGCATAAACCGGAAGACGGGCGGAACAGGTGGTAAGTGGAATCACCAGCATCGTAATGAGTCGCTCGCGGTGGTTATCGATCACGCGGGTAGAAAGTATTCCGGGAATAGCGCAGGCGTGCGAAGACAGAAGTGGTATGACGGCTTTACCAGGCAACCCGATCTTCCGCATGAAGGAATCCATCATGAAGGCCGCGCGTCCCAGATAACCGAGATCTTCCAGAAATTGGATAAAAAGAAAAAGAAGAACGATCTGAGGAAGGAATACTAATACTCCTCCTACCCCATTGATGACTCCATCAACAATCAGGCTTCGCAAAAGCTTGTGATCAATGAGAGTACTTGCCTTCTCTCCTAAAAAAGAAAATACAAACTCAATCATTTCCTGAAGAGGTGCTGACCAGCTGAAAAGCACCTGGAAAACAAAAAGCATAAGCACAGTAAGAATGAGTAATCCCCATGCCGGGTGGAGAACCCAGTGGTCTATTGCCTCACTGAAGGTATCCGGCGCCAGCGGGGAAATTGTCACTTCTTTCAGAAGGTGGTCGATCCGCTTGAAGATCCCATTCACGTAGGACGGGGAAC
>JAKFFP010000076.1:0-15265 GCA_036675045.1 Bacteriovoracales bacterium
ATTCAAAAGTTTTTTAACACCCACCTGAACAGTCTCCGAAAATAAAATGTACGAGAATATTTAAAAGTTGACGTGAGAAAAAAGAAACTGCCATACTATTTAGGAGATATTTAGTCTGGATTGCAGTGAGCGGCATTTCAGGGTGAAAATCTCTCGGGTGACAAGGATGGTTTCGGAACCCGATTAAAAGATTACCAACTTTTTTGGATTTATGGAGGAAGACAATGAGACTTACATCTAAAGGGCGTTACGCAGTTCGTGCCATGCTGGACCTGACTTTCCACTCAAATGGAAACCCAGTCAGACTTCAGGAAATTTCAACTCGTCAATCAATCAGCTTGCACTATCTTGAGCAGCTTTTCAGAAAGCTTCGTACTGGAAAAGTCGTGAAGTCAGTTCGCGGTCCAGGCGGCGGTTATGTTCTCGCCCGTTCAATGGACGAGATCTCTGTAAAAGACGTTCTTGATTGCGTAGGTGAAAACATCAACCCAGCACGCGACATTCTCAATGTACCAAGCTCTGGTATCGAGATTATGAAAGACGAAGCTGGTAACGAGATCAACGCTATCGTTGATACAAAAGAGTTCAACCTGACTAAGGGTTATTTCGAGAACCTCGGAACAATCATGCAGGATTACCTCGCGACTACGACTCTCGGTGACCTCGCCCGTAAAGGTGCTGGTGCATACACTGAGACGAATGCTTCTAACATCCGCGCTACTTCTGGGGAAATGAACCAGTAATCAGCGAGGAATGTGGTCGATCGCATTTATCTAGATTTCAATGCAACTTCGCCGCTCTCTCAATCAGTTCAAAGCTGGTTGAAGAGCGGCGAGTTTCATTTTGCGAATCCTTCAAGCCAGCACTCTGCCGGCAAAGCTTCCCGAAAAGTCATCAACTCTTCCCGTGAGAAACTCCTCAAGGTCTTCAACCGAAACGAGAAAGACACGAATTTGTTCTTCCACTCAGGTGCTACTGAGGGAATCAATACTCTTGCAAGATCCTTTGCCGAAGAGGCCCGCCTTGCCGGAAAAGATCTCCTGATTTGTTTTTCGAAGATTGATCACCCGGCCGTGAGTTCGCTCGGGGAGAATTTCCTGGGGTCTCACGTGAAGTATCTCGAGCTGAAGCGTGGGAGTGATCTCTACTATGATCACGCGGAAAACTACCGCGTGCTCCTGGATAAAAAAGAAAATAACCCGGACCTCATCATTCTTGTTCATCACTTGTGGGTGCACAATGAGACAGGACACGTTTCTTCACTGGAAGAACTCATTCAGCTGAAAAAGATCCCCGATCTTTACATTCATGTCGATGCCGTCCAGGCCCCGGGGAAAATACCGAAGTGGAACGAGCTTAATCAGGGCGATGCCTGGACATTTTCCGGCCATAAATTCGGATCACTGAAAGGTGTAGGATTTACCCTGATGAAAAAGAGCATTCCTTTTCATCCCACTCTTACGGGTGGTGGCCAGCAGGGAAATATGCGTTCAGGGACGGAAAATCCCATGGCGGTGCAAAGTGTAACCCTGGCACTGGATGATCTCCTGAATGTCGATGTGAAGCGGCTTCATGTTTTAAGGGATCAACTTCTGCAGTATCTTCAAAACGAGCTCCAGGGTCTCGGTGAGGTCATTTCAGGGCCATCGGACAGGATGAACGCCAATACGATTTACTTTTATCTGGGTAGACTCACTTCAGATGTGAGCCTGGCCCTCTTTGATCTTCATGGTGTCATGATCAGCGCCGGATCGGCCTGCCAGAGTGGAGCCGCCAAAAACTCTGAGGTCCTGCTTCATCTCCATAAGGGTAATACTGCCAAGAATGGTCTGCGATTATCCTTCGGTTTCCACTTCAATGAGGAAGATCTTAACAGTCTGAAAGCTAAATTAGGCCCAATTTTCAATAAATTACGGTCACATTGAAAGAGGACTTTCCCGGATTCCCGCTTCGCCTATAATAAGACCCTATGGGAATGTTAGAGCGGATCAAGAAAAAGCAGCTGGAAGGCTTTCGCGAATTCGTCATCAATCTTGAAACGACTTCACTTCAGTCGCGCGGTCAGATCTTCACTTCGGGAGTACTCGAAGACCCCATGTACATGAGCTGGGTAATGAAAAACATCCGCACCTTTGATGATTTCATGAAACTTCCCGCTGATGAGATCGAAAAGGTCCTTCTTTCGCAGGAAAACATCCTGAATGTTTTCATCCGCGCTCTCGACGACAAAGAAACAGTGGCACCATTTCTTGAAACAAATATCCCCAAGCTCATGTCACGAATCCGTGACGAGTGGGAATATGTCAAAGACGTCACTGCCGATCAGAAAGTTTCATCCCGCAGCCACATCATGAAAACGGTCAGGAAGCTTCAGATGTCCGAATCCATCATGGGTTTTCGGTGGCACCTTCCACCCATGGATATTTTCTATCCGAAGTCATACAAAGACGGGCTGACTGAGATTTGCTTTGATTCGGGAGTCATGGCCGCGAAGGGAGTCATTGAGAAAAACCGCAGGGTGGGTCCGTGGATCCATTACTACGACAGTGGGAGGATTCTCGCTCAGGGTGATTACAACGAAGGTCTCAAAGAAGGTGATTGGACTTTTTTCTACTCAAACGGAAAAGAGCGCGCACGCGGGAAATATTTCGCTGATCTCAGGAACGGATTCTGGAGAGAATGGGATCGGGAAGGAAATATCAACGAAGTCGAATATAAAGAAGGCGTTCGCGTTTAGTCGTCTTCCAGGTTTACATCATCTGAAATTCTCACGCCATTTACCATCCGCTCGGATTTCTCTTCAATGAAATCAAATTGCATCGTTTCCAGACCTTCATATTTTTCTTCAAAGGCGATGGTTATAGTCCGGGGAGAAACTTCCATGAGAGAAGTCAGGTAATAATCTTTTCCAAATAGCTGCTGCGCCTGAGTTTCTTCTGAAACATGGCGGAAATCGGTCTCATCGATCAAAGGATTATGAGACGTATTCTTGACGATAATGGCCCCCTGAATTTTCTCTTTCGGAAGGTCCTTGGTAACACCCCAGGTAGTGAGGGGAAAATAATCCAGGTGAAAAGTCGAATTCCCGTAGGCCAGGCGGCGGGGGACGATCAGGCGGGCGAGGAATTTCCGCGTAGTTTCGTCCTTGGCCTTCCAGGCGAGTTTTTCCGCGAGGATAGTGTCCTCTATGCGGATGATGTAATGGCCCGGATGCTTGGTAGAACGGAAGAGAATATATTGGAAAGCGATACTGAAGAGTGTGAAAAGCTTCTGCTGGTCGAGGTGAATATGCTTAGCCTGAGACTCAACTAAGGTTTTGACTGCCTCGTATAAGGTTGATTTGTCTAAGTCCTTCTTACTATTCATCAGGAGAATTTCACCGAAAAATGAGCTTTTGGCAATAAGCAAAAACCACGCGTAACTACAGGAAAAAAATTGACGAAACTGAAGGCGCTCCATTATGATGCAGACTAAAAAATTACCCCTTAAAGACAACATCAAACTTTTGGAGTTCAGATGGCTATCGAAAAATCTCTGGCAAAGACCAGAAACATTGGGATTTCTGCCCACATCGATTCAGGAAAAACTACTCTTTCTGAGCGTATCCTTTTTTATTGCGACAAGATTCACAAGATCGAAGACGTTAAAGGCGGCGGCGCCGGAGCTACCATGGATCACATGGAACTCGAGAAAGAAAAAGGGATCACCATCACTTCAGCAGCAACAACTGTTGATTGGACCGGTATCGACGAAAAAGGCATTACCTTCGCTGAAGGTGACCAGAAAGAAATCAAAATCAATCTTATCGATACTCCGGGCCACGTGGACTTCACCGTTGAAGTTGAGCGTTCACTCCGCGTTCTCGATGGGGCCATCCTCGTTCTTTGTTCGGTTGCAGGCGTGCAGTCTCAGTCGATCACTGTAGACCGTCAGATGAAGCGCTACCGCGTTCCACGTCTCGCGTTCCTTAACAAGATGGACCGTATGGGTGCGAACCCTTACAACGGAGTAAAAGCTCTCCGTGAAAAACTTAATCACAATGCCGTTCTCATGCAGCTTCCAATTGGTGCAGAAGAAAACTTCAAAGGCTGTGTCGACCTCATTTCAATGAAGGCGTACTACTTTGACGGCGACAATGGTGAAAACGTACGTGAAGAAGCTATCCCTGCTGACATGGCTGACCAGGCCGCTAAGGCCCGCGAGGAAATGCTCGATACGATTTCTGCTTTCGATGACGCTATGATGGAAGACATCATCGAAGGTCGCGAGGTTTCTGAAGAAGCAATTCACCGTGCTGTACGCACTGGTGTGAACACACTTAAGTTCACTCCTGTATTCATGGGTTCAGCTTTCAAGAACAAGGGTGTTCAGCTCCTTCTCAACGCTGTTGCTCGTTACCTCCCTTCACCGGTTTCTTGTGAGAAGCCGAAGGCCATCGATTCAAACACTGGTGAGAAGCTTGATCTTCAGCCGGATAAGGACATGCCACTCGTTTGTATGGCATTCAAAATCACTGACGAGCAGTTCGGTCAGCTGACATATACCCGTATCTATCAGGGTACTCTCAACAAGGGTGACACTCTTATCAATACCCGTACGAAGAAGAGAGTTCGTATCGGCCGTATCGTGCGCATGCACGCTAACGACCGCGCGAATATCGACAACGCAAGTGCTGGTGACATCATCGCGATGATCGGTGTTGACTGTGCTTCGGGGGATACATTCACTGCTGAAGACGGAAACGTTGAGCATCTTTCTTGTGAAGGAATGCACCTTCCGATTCCGGTGATCGAGCTTTCAATTAAGGCCAAAGATAAAGAAATGCAGGCGCGTATGTCTAAAGGACTCCAGCGCTTCATCAAAGAAGATCCTACCTTCCACCTTTTCACAGACGAAGAGTCTGGTGAGACACGTATTGCGGGAATGGGAGAACTCCACCTTGAGATTTATGTTGAGCGCCTGAAGCGTGAGTATAAAGCTGAAGTTGAAATCGGTGCTCCTCAGGTTAACTACCGTGAAACAATCCGTGGTGAAGCACGTCTCGAGTACACCCATAAGAAACAAACGGGTGGTTCCGGTCAGTTCGCGAAAGTTGCCGGTAAGATCCGTCAGCTCACTCCGGACAGAAAAGAGCGTGAAGATCAGGTCTTCCGTTTTGTTAACGAGATTAAGGGTGGTGTGATTCCAAACGAATTCATCCCTTCTTGTGACAAAGGATTCAACGACGTTATGAACAAGGGACCTCTCGCAGCGTTCCCGGTGATTGATGTTGAAGCATTCCTCCAGGACGGTCAGTACCATGACGTCGATTCATCAGATATGGCGTTCCGTATCGCTGCCCGTATGGCAATGAGAGATGCCATCAAGAATGCTAACCCGGTTATCCTTGAGCCGATCATGAAAGTTGAAGTTGAAACTCCACAAGACTTCCAGGGTTTTGTTATCGGAGATCTTTCTTCACGTCGTGGTGTAATCCTCGGATCTGAAACTACTGATTCTGGTGACGCTGTTATTAACGCTCACGTTCCACTTTCAGAAATGTTCGGATACGCAACCGTTCTCCGTTCAGGTACAGCTGGTAAAGCTGGTTACTCAATGGAGTTCGCTAAGTACGAGCAGTGTCCTTCTCATGTTCAGGAGAAAGTGATCGCGGCCCGTAAGGATAAGGTTAACGAAAGAGCGGAGTAATTCGCAGACAGGATTTTTAAATGAGAAGGCCCGCGCAAGCGGGCCTTTTTTATGGGCAGACGATCCGGACGTATTCTTTATTCTGGCCATTGAGGAAGTTAATGTCGCCTTTCTGTCTTTTGGAAAGGTGAGGATTGTTCTTAATGAGTGCGTGTCTATTGATGACGAGTTTCGGGACAACTGAACAGTAGGGCTGCTTTGCTTCCCATCCCACGACTTTGCAATTCAGGATCACCTGGCGATGAAGGGCCTTTTCGTTTGCCAGCGCTATCATCAGTTCTTCCGGAACATCATGACTATCCAGCACTTGGTTCAAAGCGATGGTATCGATCACGGCCGCATCGATGGCTTCCTCGCAGTTGGCAAAGGCTGAAAGAGAAGTGAGGAAAAGAACTGTCATGAGAAGGGTTTTCATAGGATCTCCAGGGTTTTTCCGATTGTGCCCTGAATTGAGTCCAAGAGGGGTCAGGCGTGTAACTATTTCTCATTTACAGAGGGTTAGGAACGTATTAGTTTCGCTAATACATAACTTAAGGCAGCAATATGATTGAAACATCCTCCCTTCAGGTCCTGATCGCTCTTTCTCATAATGAGAATATCTCGAAAGCCGCGGAAGAGCTGAATGTCACGCAATCCGCTGTCTCTCAGGCGCTGAAAAATCTCGAAGGGAAAGTAGGATTTCCCATTGTCGCCCGCCAGGGGAAGTCCGTGGCACTCACTGAGAACGGAATGAGGCTCGCCAAGGTTGCGAAACAGTATTTTAAAAGAATTGAAGAAACCATTGAGCAGATTCACCTTGAAAACAACGAGATCAAGGGAAAGGTTCACGTGGGATCTTTATACGGACTCGGAAAAACCTGGCTGTCTTCAAGGATGCTGGATTTTCTTGAGTCGTATCCGGAGCTCGAAGTCAGGCTCTCGATGGATTTCCCGGAAAATATCATCAAGAAGTTCGAGCAGCATGAGATCGATTGCCTCATTATGCCGGAGCATCTGGTACCTGCATTCGCTGAGAAAAAAGATCTTCATGATGAACATACCACTCTGGTTTTCAGTAGTAAGTTTGACATCACTTCCAAGACCGACCTGAAAGAAATTCTTTCTCATCAGATCATCTTCTATGAAAACAACGATCCGAATTTTTATCGCTGGTGCCGTGAGAAGTTCGGAGTGGTCCCGAGAAACATTAAGCCGCGCCTGGTGGTGAACTCTTTCGGGCAAATGCTCCAGGCGGTAAATGAAGGTTTAGGGATCGCCGTTGTTCCGACTCACGTTCTTAAGCGCTCGCACCTGAAAGATAAGGTGCGGACAGCAGGAAAAGAATTTGAAGTTTACAGCAACAAGGTTTCATTCGCTTTCCATCCGGATGAAGCGCAATCGTATAAGATTAAAGAGCTGTATAAATTTCTTCTGGAAGTGACGAAGGATCTTTAATCTTAATATTTTTACGGCGCCGTCGAAGCCGTGCGTTGAGGTTCCAGCATACTTTGTGAACAAGTATGCTGGAACCCTAGAAAAGAATCTGCCAGATATTGATGATGTTATCTTTCATCGGAAAGAAGACCTTGTTAATAATCTGTCTTTCCTCACGCTTCCAATAGAAAGTCTCGGCCGCCGGGTAAACATAACCAAATTTATAGCTGGTGGGATTGTTGTGCTTTTTGAACAGGGGAAGCATCGGATAATTTTCAGACAAGCTCATCATGGAATAAATTGTCTCCTTGGCCTTCCTGCGGGCCATCTTGGCCGCATCAATATCTTCCTTCTTTTCGCGAAGAAGATATTTCCGGA
The DNA here is from genome assembly GCA_036675045.1 of Bacteriovoracales bacterium. Classification (GTDB taxonomy): domain Bacteria; phylum Bdellovibrionota; class Bacteriovoracia; order Bacteriovoracales; family Bacteriovoracaceae; genus Peredibacter. The sequence goes on from JAKFFP010000076.1 coordinate 7,480, forward strand.
TATGGAGAGCATGAATGTGCCGGAGCTTTGTGACCTCAAGTAACTTCCGAAGTTCAACGCTTTTCACATCCAGCGAGGGCCAGTACATCATCGCTTCTTCGAGGAGTTTTATTTCCGCCTTAAGCGTTCTTCTCGAATCGTAAAGTTCCTTCATCGTTTTCCGCTCATGGATCCGGTGAGTGGCAGAAAGCTCATCCTGGAGGTTCGCCGATGAGAGCATGGCGATGAGTCCCTTCTTCTTGAACCACTCATGCTGGAAATCCATGTGCTCTTTCCAGAGTGAGGCCGGCTCTTCCAGGAGCTTAAGGCCGATGAGAGGATCGAAAGCGTAGTCGAGATCAATAATGAGGGCGTTGTTCCAGTCATAAAGCCAGCCACCGAGGGCGTGGCCGGTGGTGAAGTTGAGATTGCCTTCCACATTGTTGTTGTGAAGAAACTCCATGTCTTCGGCGCGCGCTTTCAGATAGTCCGTGAGGAGAAGCGGGATATCTGAGTCCATCGCCACCCAGTAACCCGTCTCAGGGTAATACCAGGCAGGTCGCTTGTTTTTTTCCTTCAGGAGAAATTCCCGGATGGCAGAGAAATTTTTGTTCCCGTACATGGGAGCTTTTTTATCGAGGAGACCATAGAACATCACGGTGTGAGGGAGAACACCCACCCCGGAATTGGCGTGCTGAGGGAGGAAATTATAATTACCCCATTTCTCTGAATGCTGGTTGCTCGAGACATGAACTTTGGTGAACAAGGCGATGTTTTTCTCGCGCAGGATCTTTTCGGAAAGATTAAGCCACTCAAGAGTCTTTTCGTAGTTCGTGGGAGTGAACTCACTTGTTCCCGCTTCCAGAACCACAAATGAAAGGGGAAGCGCGCGGGTTAATTTATCCAGTTCTTTTTTGATGGTTTCTTCAGCGCCGAATCCGAAGATCGACTGCCAGAGTGAAAGAAGCTTGTAACTCTTTTGTTGCTGGAGCGCGATTCCCAGGGAAACGCCGGTATAGATACCGAGTGTACGGGCGTAAGAAAGGGCCGGGCCCAGTTGCTTCCGGATCCTTTTCATGGGGACGCGAAGAAGACTCACATCGAGAAGGTTCTGCTGGTTACGGGCAAGCCAGCGGACGGTCTTTATCGCGACGTCTGGATTGCCCTTTGGTACAAAAAAAGCCTCCACCCATTCGCTGGGATGAAGGGTGTGAAGATGAGAGCCGCGATATTTCAGGGCGGGTCGCCAGTGATAAGTTTTTCCGCAGGTCTCTTTCATGCGGTTAAACCCGGGAGTTATCTGCACCATGGGATGAGGGAAGAGAAAACCCATTTCCCGAAGTCCCTTCATCATGACAGACAGCGATTCATCGCCGCTTTTAATAACCAGCTCGAATTTATTTTTCCGGCATCTCACGTCTACCGTGTCGCCTTCAGGATAGTAATTGAAATTCAGAGTAATAAGTTCTGAAGGGAGTTTCCCATCGAGAAGAACTTGTTTCAATTCATGACGAAGAGTCTCGTGGGAGACCGGAAGCTCCAGCATGCGTGAACTCACAAACGCCCCGGCGGACGCGGAAATGAGAATAAGGACTGCGCTCAGCGTAAGTTTCAGCATAGTTTTGATATTACTATAGGCAAAGAAACGCTCCTCTTGAATAATATTCAGGTGAATGACTTAAAGAATTTTGAACGACAGATTCCGCCTCTGTTCCTTTCGCTTATTCAGGAGCTGGGAAAGAAGGGCTATATCGCGACCGCCGTGGGCGGAATTGTCCGCGATTATTTCCTGGAAGGGAAAGTGGGGAAGGACTGGGATCTGGAAATCACCCATCCGACTCTCGCCTGGGAAACCAAGACCTGGAAAGAGCTCGGTAAGGAACTCTCAAAGCAAGGAAGAGTGACTTATCTTCCTTACGATGTGATCCGGCTGGAAGGACAGAATCTTATTTTTGAACTTTCACCACCCAGAGAAGAAAGTTTTACCGAAGAAAATCATCACAAGAATTTCACCGTCAGCTTTGACTACCGGACGCCATTTGAAGAGGCGGTGAAAAGACGCGACTTTACCATCAATGCCATGGGCCTTCGTTTCGACGGAAAAGGGAAAGCGGAGCTCGTCGATCCGCTTCAGGGCCTTCTTCATCTGAGAGAAAGAGAGCTTCACGCCTGCGGAGAGGATTTTACCCGGGATCCGGTGAGGTTTTTAAGAGCGATTCGTTTTTCGGTGAAGCTAGGATTCAAATTTTCTCCTCAGCTGGAAAAATCTTTGCAGCAGATGAATACTCAGGGGATTTCTCCCTCCTACTTCTGGTCAGAGATGCAGAAGTCAGGTGACCCGGTTCTTTTTTATCAGCGGCTTCTTGAGGAAAAGAACACTCACCCTGAATTGCTACTTCCGACGGATGATATTCGTCCCAAGCTGGGTGACTTGAAAAAAGTGGTGGTCGATCCCACCCGCCATGATTCCTGGATTATCGCTCTTGAGTGGGAAGGGATTGAAAGTTCCGGCTGGCAGAAGTTTTTCAGTCTTTCTTCTGAAACCGGCAGAAGGCTCGAGCGGTGGGCGAAGGCCACTCAGAAATTCGCAAAAATCATGCCCGAAGAGTTTCACGGGGAATTTGAAGAAGTGAGAGAGCGCCCGGCGTTTGAGGAACTATTCGACTGGTACTTCACGACAAAACAAATCCTTCAGAAAAATCCTGATCTTCCCCTGACGGCGATGATTGATTCGTATCTTCCGCAGTGGATGCATCTCTATAAGTTTGAAGCACCAAAAGATGTGAAGCACATCGATCCGCCTTTCAGGGCCAAATACCAGGTCTGGAATCTATGCCAGAGATTGTAAAACTCACTCATCCAACACCCGAAGATCTGAAAGAGCTCAGGGAGATTTACTTTGAGACTTCAGCACGAAAGGAATTTCGCGATGAAGCTGATAAAGAGGCCTTCTTTCAGAAGTACCTGGGAATTTATCTGTCGCGCTTTCCGCAGTATCTTTGGGTGGCACGGAAGGAAAGAATCCTGGGATATATGGTGGCCTCTCCGGTGACCAAAGACTCTATTCTCTATGGACTTCAGCCTCACTTAGAAACCTTTGAAAGTTTTTTTGAGAATTACCCTGCACACCTCCATGTCAATTTTCACCAGGACGCAAGAGGCCTGGGTCTTGGAGGTAAACTTTTTTCAGAATTGGAAAAAGAGTTTCAAGGAATGGGAATCAGAGGAATTCATATCATGACCGGGCCTGACTCACGGAATAAAAGCTTCTATCAGCGGCTTGGCTTTAACTTTGAAGTGACTTTAGACTTCAAAGGGACACCAATCCTCATGATGGGGAAAAGTCTTTGACAGACAAAGTCATCGAAACTTAACCTAGAATGAATACTTATATGTGGGGTTTTAGCGTGAAGATAATCATTAGCATCATGATGATGTGCTTAGCTCTGGGTGCATTCGCTCAGGAAGTGACACCCACTTCCCGCGTTTACCAGTCTATTGAATTTATGGACGATCTGGATTTTGAAAATCTCTCTATCGCCATCGATCGCCAGCTTGCTTCTTACGAGATCCAGGGTCTCAAAGGCACGATCAAGTTCGGAACCATTGCCTATCCTAAGACCGTCCTGAAATCGTCCCTGGAACTCCTGAAAGCACTGACTGAGGCCGGGAAAGAGTGCCTCGCCACCCAGACCCGTGAGTATTGCCATCGTCAGTTTAATAAAGAGATGAATGGAAAATTCCTGATTTATAAGCCGAATCCGAAAAAATCAGAAATGACCAACAGATCAGGACGTAATACGACTCATTTCACTTCGTACTATTCTCCGGATTTCAGCGGTTCCCGCGTCCGCACTGAAAGGTTCAAGCGCGCGATCTATAAAAAGCCGGCCGATCCCGCTCACCAGAACTACACCCGTGTTGATATTGATTACAAGGGTGCCCTTGAAGGAAAAGGCCTTGAGCTTTTTTACGTAGAGGATTCATTCTTTGATCTTTATCTTCTTCACGTTCAGGGCGGAGGAAGAATCAAAGTTCATAATGAAGATGGCTCCATCAGTTATAGCTACCTGTCTTATGACGGAAAAAACAGCCAGACTTTCCAGATGATCTATAAGTATATGGTTCAGAAAGGTTATCTCCGGGGAGACGCTTCTGTGCCGGCCCAGAGAAGATTCCTGGAAGAGCATCCTGAAAAAGAAGAGGAGATCTTCGGATCAAGTCCTTCCTATGTGTATTTCAAAGAAACGCAGGAAGAGCCGGTGGGAGTGGATAATATTCCACTGACTGAAAACCGCTCACTTGCTATCGATATCAGAATTTATAAAACCTCAGGACTTATCAATTTCGTGAAAGCGGTGAGACCAACTCACGTTGATGAGAACGGAAAGGTAGTAAAAGCTCCTTTCTCCCGCTTTTTTATCGCCCAGGATACCGGTGGAGCGATTCGCGGAAACGCCCGCTGTGACCTCTATTCCGGTTACGGTCCGCTGGCCGAGCTGGCGGCTTACAACACCAATGACATGGGTGAGCAGTACTTCCTGATTAAAAAATAATCCTTCCCGGGGCCGCTCTGGCGGCCCTTTTTTTGTCCTCAAGAAAATCCTGACTATTCCGATACGTCTAAAAACTCTCAAAGGACGAATCATGAGATGGGTCGTTTTCATTTTCTGTCTCCTCATTACCGGGATATCTTACGCTCAGAACTGCGTGATCGAAGGGGCGTGGATGGGAAACAGTCCCGGCTCCTTAAGCCGTTGTTGCGAAGGTCTTCAATTGATGCCGCCTCCGCCGGGCCAGCTTGGTTCGCGGGGTCAGTGCCTGAAAAAAGAAAACAATCAATTCTGCCTCGGTGAGAATCTCTCTGGTCTCAATTATCCGGGCGCCGTTGATAAGTGCTGCCAGGGTTTGACTAAGATGGGTCCAGCTATCCATGATCCCAGAATCAGATTCGTCTGCAAAAAACTTCCCAGCTGTGTCCCTGAGAATGAAACCATCAGCCTGAATCCTGCCTACACAAAACCATGCTGTGAAGGCCTTGAGGCGGTCTTTATCGACGATGGTCGTGTGGGAGCGGGAAGAACATGTGTGAAAAAATCCCAGGTGAACTGCGTCCGTGAAGGAGTTCCTCTCTTTCAGTATCCGGGATCACCATCATGCTGCGAGGGTCTTGTGGGTAGAAATGCTTCTCCTAACAGTCCCGTGACCTTTGCTCAGGTTTGTACCCGCGGGACGGATAACTCGCGGATCAACAATACAGAAGCGAGAAAAGAGCTATCCATTGATCCTGAAATCGGAATGCCCGATTCAGAAGTTACCGGACAATAAATTTTCAAAGGGCCGCAAGGCCCTTTTTTTTTCTAAAAATAAAATCTCGCCATTAACCAGATCATCACGATGGAAATGATGTTGAGAAAAAATCCCTTCTTCAGCATCCCGCTCAGTTTCACCAGTCCCGTCCCGTAAGCGATGGCATTGGGTGGAGTTCCCACCGGCATCATGAACGCCAGCGAGCTCGCCAGAGTCACTGCCAGCACCGGAACAAGGGGGGCCTGATCAAAGGGCGCAGTGGCAACAGTCAGCGGGATGAGAAGATTGGCGATCGCTGTGTTACTTACAAACTCTGAGCCAAAAACAGTCATGATCGTGATGAGAAAAATTCCTCCTGCCAGGGGAAGTGATTCAAATGGCAGAGAGTTTCCGATAACTGCTGCGAGTCTGGTTTCAAAGATAATCTCTCCGAGAGAAATTCCCGCTCCAAAAAGCAGAAGTGTTCCCCAGTCGATGTGAATTGCCTCCTGCCAGGTCAGAAGAGTGGAGCCCCTTTTATCCGGAATAAGAAAACAAATTGAGCCCATGACTAATCCCACCAGGCCCTCCGGAAGTCTCGCCGCCAGAAACCTTGGGACTTCATGCTCTTTACCCATGATTAGCCCCGTTGCACTCGGAAGAATCCAGAGGATCATGGCCCCGATGAGTACCATGAAGACTCTTTTTTGAGATGCGGAAAGGGGTGGAGGTGATTCCAGATTCCCGGACCCCCGGGGGAGGGAACTCAACTCTTTCCAGAAAACTAAGAGAAGTCCTGCCAGAGCTGCGAGCGTGACCGGCACCATGAGAATCATCCAGGAAAGGAAATCTATTTTTATATTTACCAATTTCTCCAGGAGGGAAGTCGCCAGCACATTGGGGGGAGTTCCGATGGGAGTGGCAATTCCTCCGATCGTGGCAGCATAGGCAATCATGAGAATAACTGTGGAAGAGTCATGCTCACTGTTAACATCGAGATGAGTAAGTAAGGAGAGTCCGATCGGCATGAACATGGCAGTCGTCGCGGTGTTGGAAAGAATAGAGGAAAAAGCTGCGGTGAGAATCACCGTCATGATCATCACTCTTCTCGAATTTCCCCGCACCAGGCGCGAAGAAAGGCTTCTTTGGGCAATCCATAAATCCAGTTTCTGAAGATGCAGGGCCCGGGCCATGAAAAAACCACCCATGAAAAGAAAGATCACGGGATTACTGAAACCCGAAAGCGCCTTCGGAAAATCCGTCACGCCGGTCAGGACACAAAGGCAAACGGCGATGAGCCCGGTTACTGCAAGAGGAAGTGTTGGCGAGAGCCACCAGGAAATAGTGAGAGACATCACAGCTGAAAGCATCTGCTGCTCACTGGTTAGTGGCAGGGGAAGAAGCAGGATCAGAATAAAAAGTACGGGACCGAGTAAAAGAAGAAAGCGTGAAGCTTTCATGCCGGATTCCCGGAATCAAAGAACTGACAGGTCACTTTGAGATCGGTTTGTGTTTTTTTCATGAGCGCCTGAATGCCGAATTTCTCGGTGGCATGATGTCCGCCGGCAAAATAATGAATGCCCGCTTCCTGAGCATCGTGCCAGTTGTACTCGGAAATCTCACCCGTAAGATAGGCATCGAGTCCGTCTTTTAAGGCTTCGGCCCATTCATTGTTCGCTCCACCGGTAATGATCCCAAGCGAAGCGATGGTTTGGTTTTCATCGGGTGTCGCGAGTATCACAGAATGATTCAGGACGGTTTCAAGTTTCTTTTTGAGTTCTGCTGCAGTAATGGTCGAAGGAAATTTTCCCTTCGCTCCCATGGGCTGCCTTTTATAAAGGGCGAAGGGAAGAAATTCTGTGAGTCCGATTTCTTTCCCCAAGCTCACAGCGTTTCCCACTTCCGGATGGGCGTCGAGAGGAAGATGATAGCCAAAAAGATTCATGTCGTTTTTTACGAGGGATTTTACCCGCTCTCCCCAGGCGCCGGTTACGGTCCGGGCGCCCTGATGCTTCCAGAAGATTCCATGATGCACTACGAGAGCATCTGCGCCCCATTCCAATGCCTGTGCAATTGAGTCCTGAGTGGCCGACACGGCAAAGGCAATACGCGAGAGATTTTCTTTTCCTTCCACCTGAAGGCCATTTGGGGCGTAATCCTCAAAGTTTTCAGGCGTCAAAAGCTTCCGGAAAAATGTCTCAAGTTCATTGCGTTTGATACTCATGCACAATCCTTTTCAATTAACTCCCATTCTCATACAATTTTTTGAGTTAAACAAAGGGAAGTCTATATGAAATTAAAACCAGGTTTAGTGTTCGGGTCAGCTCTTCAGGACCTTTATCAATATGCCAAGGAAAACAAGTTTGCCATCCCGGCGGTAAACGTCGTGGGAACAAATTCGGTGAATGCTGTTCTTGAGACGGCAAAGAGTGTGAATTCCCCGGTGATCATTCAATTCTCCAATGGCGGCGGTCAATTCTACGCCGGAAAATCCCTTAAGCTTGATAATGACAAAGCA
>JAKFFP010000188.1:0-15222 GCA_036675045.1 Bacteriovoracales bacterium
ATTCCTGAAGACATCGCCCCTTCCATCGCAGTCAGAAGGTTTTCATCCTGCCAGTTGAGTTTCTGGAAATGATGCTTCTGGTTCAGGTATTGAAAAATCTGACGGGAATCCCAGATAGTTTTTTCTCCATCCTGAAGTACCGGGATCTGATTAAGCGGATTAATTTTGTTAAGAAGCGTAGCATCCTGTGTTTCAAAAACATTCACTTCTTTAAACTCATTCGGCAATTCCTGCATCAGGAGACGGAGCCTTCTGACAAAAGGGGAGGTAAGCGAGCCGTAGAGAGTGTACGCCATGACATATCCTTTATTTTGGCCGGAACAATCCGGATTGTCTGATAGAATGGATGGATATTTCAAGGAGGAAATTATGAATGACCAGCTGCTCTTAGTGGGTGAGGACCTGTTCTTCCACTCCCGCGATATTTTTGAGAATTATAGCTTTACCCATGTCGGATCATCACGTGAAGCACTTTCATTGATTGAGAATTTCGACTTCAGCGCCATCGTTGCCCGCGACGGTTCCGAGATCCTTAAAGAAGTCCGCACTCAGGGAAAACACACTCCTTTTCTGAACCTCACTCACGCTGAAGCCGTTTCTGATTGTTGTGGTGGCCACTTGGCGCCGGAAGCTTCTCAGAAGGAAAAGAGCGAAGCTCTGGGCCAGCTCATGAAGCGCAATCATCAAACTGACTGCTGTTAATTTTTCTCACCGGGGCCGTCTAAACTTTAGACGGCCATACACCCCTGTCAAAATTCTTTTCACCCGACTCTGTAATAACTCAATGAAAGCACTCGACTCACGTTGGCACGTTTCTTGGATATAGAGAGCCATAACATTGAACATTCCCAGGGGGGACTTATGAAACTTACTCTTTTCTCAAATGTGCTTTTAGCTTCTATGCTTGTTTTTGCCGTTTCGTGCGGTAAGGACTCTAAGAAGAAGAGCAAGAATCCTTATTACAATTACTACAATCCTTATGTGTCTCAGGTGCCGACGGCTCAAGGGACTCAGGCGATCACTGCTCTTAACAATTACATTGGCTCTAATGAGTCGAATAACAGTCTGATTGGACCTGTGCAAATTATTAAGCAGAGATATTCATGTGTATCGAAAGACTTTCTCGGAATAGATTTCCTTCCATACGAGAAATGTTCTTACACACAGGTATCAAGTCAGGTTTATGCTCAACCGGGTGTTGCGAGATCTACTCTGAATCCTGTTCTGGCAACATTGCTTACACCGTCTAACGGCTACACTCTTGGTGCGGTTATCCAGTATGGAAATATCATCAAAGTGGATCACGTTCTTCAGGGTGCAGTGATCGAAACAATTCAATACACTGTAGAGCTTAACCGCCATGCTGTATCGAATCCTACGATCGTGAAAGACACAGCAGCCAAGCGCATTGATACTGTGGTCTACCCAAATTTTTAAATCTCTCAATCCATAAGGGCAGCTCCGGCTGCCCTTTTTTTATGCCATTTTGCCAATCTTCCCATCTCTTCGGACTATTTTAGTCAGCTGCAACCTACCGATCGGTAGTTTTTTTGCGGTTTTCCTCTGAAAAATTTCCTTTTGGAGTTATTCTAGAAGTAACCATTTTTTCATGAGGAACGTTTATGGGATTTTACAAAGCCGATCTCCGCGACATCAGATTCAACCTAACAGAGCAGCTCAAAGTTCAGGATCACCAGCGATTCGGCCTGGGTGAAGCGGACGTGATGGGTATTGTTGAAGAATATAATAAGTTCGTTGAAAACGAAGTTTTCCCGACCCGAGAAGTTTCAGATCAGGAAGGCGTAAAGCACGTAAATGGTAAAGTGCTTGCCCCTAAAAGCTTTCACGATCTGAATAAGAAATTCTACGAGAATGGTTGGTTCGCACTCGCCATTCCGGAAGAGATCGGGGGAACGCCCGTTCCTGAGGCCCTGTATGTCACTTGCCTTTCTCTCGGTACGGGTGCCAACTGTGCCTGGACCATGTATCCCGGACTCACTCGTGCGGCCATGAATGTGATGTGGCTGAAGGGTGACGATTTTATGAAAAGCACGATCATTCCTAAAATAGTAGCCGGTGAGTGGGGTGGGACCATGTGCCTCACGGAAGCAGGTGCCGGTTCAGACGTCGGAGCACTGAGAACCACTGCCAAGCCACTTGGGAATGGAAAGTACGCGATCAAGGGAACCAAGATCTTCATTTCTTCCGGGGAATCAGATTTATACCAGAATAATATCCATCTCGTGCTCGCGAGAACTCCGGGCGGCGGGGAAGGGACAAAAGGCATTTCTCTTTTTGTCGTTCCGAGATTCAAGATCAATGCTGACGGCTCTATGGGCGAATCAAATAATGTCATCTGCTCGAAGATTGAGCACAAGATGGGGATCCATGCTTCTGCCACCTGCGAACTTCAGTTCGGCCAGGATGGAGAGAGTGAGGGCTGGCTCATCGGCGGCGAGTTCCATGGAATGGAAACGATGTTCATCATGATGAACGAGGCCCGCCTCTATTGCGGAATCCAGGGTGAAGCCCAGGCGAATCTCGCGTACATGATGACTGAGAAATACGTTAAAGAACGCGCGCAGTTCGGGAAAGAGATTATTAATCATCCTGACGTTCGTCGCTCACTCCTTCGCATGCGAGCATTATCCCGCGGGATGCGATCGCTTCAGCTCTACGTGGCTGATCTCTTCAATAAAGCCCAGGATGATCACAAATACGAAAGTCTCATTTCGCTTCTCACTCCGATTTGTAAGTCATACTGCTCAGAACAGGGCTTTCAGGTGGCAGTGGAAGCCGTTCAACAGCACGGTGGTTACGGCTACTGTTCTGAATACGGCGTTGAGCAGTTCGTCCGCGATACCAAGATCGCAACTATCTATGAAGGGACGAATGCCATTCAGGCCATCGACTTTGTGATGAGAAAGATTCTGAAAGATCAGGGTAAGACTATGATGTGGCTTACGGAAGACATCATGAAGATGGTCAATCAGCTCGATGATGCCAAATTTAAAAAAGAAAAAGATATGCTGATGAAAGTGATGAGCAGTGCTCAGCAAATCATGGGAACAATCTCGGGCTATGCTAAAAATAACCAGATGAATCTTATTCTGCAAAACTGTACCGATTTCCTCCAATTCGCGGCACAACTTGTGATGGCATGGCGACTGGGTGAAGCCGCCCTTCTGGCCGACAAAAAATTAGGCAGCGCGAGCGCAGACGATAAGAAGTATTACGAGTCGAAAGTGACTGATTTTCGAGTGTATTGCGCAAATTATCTGGTTCACAACCTGTCTACAGCTAAGACAATTCTCGAGTTAGATCAGGATGTTCTTGCGCTGGAGATTTAGGCCGCGACGTGATAGAATAGGTGTAATTTAATTTAAAAGGTTACACCGTGTTAAAAGACCAAGTCTATGAGGTGGCCCAGAAGTTTTCTGGGTCAACTCATGGAAGTTCCGACTATGACAAAGACCAGGTCTTTGTTCGCGGAAGCAATGACAGAGAATATGTTCCTCTGAGCTTCCTTATGAAAGAGCTTCCCGATATCTCCGGCATCGGCGTTTTGAAATCCCATGGTTTCGTTTTCAGTTCTTATGATTTCCTCGAAGTTAATGAATTCGATGCCTGGTACCAAAATCAATTCAATAAGCGACTCTCAAGTAAAGTGATGAAGAATCTGGGTATCCTTCATCTACCTGATCAGAAAGCGATCTTCGACACTGTCGAAGTTGTTCATCAGACATTTCAGATTCTGAAAGACCATAAAGTCCTGATGAACGGAAAGAATCTTCCGATTCAGCTGGGTGAATGGTACGCGAAGATTATTTTCGGACTTCATCAGATAAAGTCATCTTCCCAGAGAGGATTCGATTTCAAGACCGAAGCAGACAAGACAGTGGAAGTAAAAGTTCACTGGCATGATGCTACTTCACCGAAGGGTGTGAAGATAAAGAAGTCTCTGGCCGAGCTTTCTGATTATTGCATCATCATGTATATCTCAAAGAACTTCACCATTAGAGATATTCTTTTCCTCGATTCCGAATTCATTCTTCGTAAGTTCGATACGAAAGGTCACACCATCTTTCTAAAGGACCAGGACGTGGCTGGGTACTTTTTCAGTAAGTCGGATAAACATTTCGACAAAGTGATTAACCAAACTGCGCTTCTAAAGTTTGCGAGCCCGACGCTCGCAATGAAGCTTGAAGATCGGTTAAAGTGATATGAAATACGAGATTGCCTGTGTCGACGACAGCAAGCTCAATCTGGATTGTATGGTCACCATCCTGGAGAGTGACTTCGTCGTTCATCCTTATCTTAAACATGATACTTTCCTGAGCGAGCTGGGAGAAAAGAAATTCGACTGTATTCTGCTCGATCTGCATATGCCGGAAGACGACGGCTTCAGTCTCTATGAAAAAGTTCTCGCGCATCCGAAATTCAACGGCTGTCCAATCTTCTTTATTTCCTCGGATGACTCGGAAAAGGCGCGGATTAAGTCTCTTACTCTCGGAGCGGTTGATTTCATCAGCAGGCTGGTTCCCCCGATGGAACTCCTCGCAAGAATTAAAGGAAAGATGAAGTTCTTCCAGAACCATCGGAGTATCATTGAGTTTGATGGAATCAAGATCAACCTGACTCTTCTCAAGACTTTCCTCCATGATACTGAGATTCCTCTCACTTTTATCGAACTGAAGCTTTTGACACTGGTTCTTCGTCACTATCCGGAATCCGTTTCCAAAGACGCTATTTCCGAGAATGTGTGGAAAGGAACTGCGGTTCAGGATGCCACTATTCATACCCATGTCTTTAATCTCAATAACAAGCTCTCCCTTTGGAATTATGAAATACAGGTGGCCAAGGGAGTAGGTGCCCAGTTGGTGAGGAAAGGAAAATGAAATGGACTCTGGTCTATTTTGACGATCAGATTCAGAACATCGAAGTCTGGAAAGACCTTCTCGAGGATAATTTCAATGTCATTGGTTGCCATGATGCAAACAAGTATCAGGAGGTCATGAAGGAGAATCATCCTCATGCATTCATGCTGGATGTTCACATGCCATTCATGGACGGCCACACCTTGTACAAAAAGATCACTGAGCATCCGCTTTATAACGGGTGTCCGGTCTTTTTTATTTCGGGCGATCTTTCGGATGAGACAAAAATAAGATCATATGAAAGTGGTGCCGTGGATTTTCTTTCCCGCGAGCTTCCCGTTGAAGAAATCATTCTCCGGCTCTCCAGCAAAATCAAATTTTATCTCCAGACATCAACTGTTCTGGAACTCGGTAATCTCCGGATCGATGTCCAGTCACTGAAAGCGACAATTGAGGGAGAGTCGATTGACCTGACTCTTCTGGAAATGCGGCTTCTGGGAATTCTCCTGAGATCATTCCCGCAGACGATTAGCCGTACTGAGGTCATTCGGAAAATCTGGGGAGATGAACCTGTGAAACCTGGAACGATCAATACCCATGTAGCGAATCTTCGTCCGAAGATCGAAAAATGGAATCACGGGATCAAGATCCGCGAGGATAACATCCTGATTCAATCGAAATAATCAGTAGAGATTATATTCCGCCAGACGACACTCAATATCGCCGTTATACAGGATTGTTTTCTTCGATGTGCGAAGCCCGACTTGCTTCAGCATCGGAAGATTCCCAGTGAAAAGCGCGGCCCGCTGTCCCTTCCAGTTATTCTTCCAGTGATCGCCAAGGCCCTTGTACAGCGCCTTTAACCGCTCATCTTCACCATGCTCAAGTCGCTCGCCATATGGAGGGTTACAAATGAAGAGACTCTTCTCAGAGGGAGGAGTCGTTTCAAGAGCATCTTTTCTTTCAACCGGTATGACGGAAAAGAGCTTTGCTTTCTGAACGTTATCCTGAGCTACACCAACATTGTAGGGATCTATATCGCTTCCGCAGATTCTGCCTTTCATGGAGGCGAGTTTCTTGAATCCCTCTTCTGCCTGAACTTTCACTTCTTCCAGAAGCTTCTGGAAATTTTCCTGGAGAAACTTGTCTTCAATGAACCATGGGTAATTGAGAAACGTCCACATCGGCGCTCCACGCTTGGCAAGATGACGATCGACCTTGAGATAACTGGGTGGAATATTTCCGGCCATCAGAGCAGCTTCAATCAGGATCGTTCCTGAGCCGCACATGGCATCGAGGAGGCCCTCTTCTTCAGGATTCCATCCGGAAAGTTTCAGTAATCCCGCAGCGACGTTTTCTTTCACCGGAGCTTCAGTTTTCGAAATGCGGTATCCTCTCTGGTTCAGGGGGTCTCCGCAGAGATCGTACATGAGTGTAACGGCATAAGGTTTTTCTGTACCCCGTTCGATGCGGGCAAGGAATGCGATATCCGGAAACTCTTTTTCAACACTCGGACGGGTTCCATCAAAATGGCGGAAGTAATCGACGATGGCATCCTTCAATTTGAGGTTTGCGAATTGCGAGTTCCGGAACTCTTCGCGCTCACCGGGAAGGTCAGCGAAAATGGTGGTGAGACGAAAAGTCTGGGCGTGATGCATGAGACTCTTCCACTTGATCTCAGTGGCCTCGAGATAATAATCTTTCTCATTCAGGACATCGAGCGTGTAGAGATATTTGAAAACACGGGAAGCAAAACGCGTGTGAAGAATCACTTTCAGGGTCACTTCATGAAAGGCCTCGAACTGAACACCGCCCCTTACCGGCTTGGTGGTTTTCGCTCCCAAAGCGAGAATTTCCTGAGAAAGGAGCTCTTCAAGTCCCATTGGGCAAGAAGCAAAGTACTCAAAACGATATTTTTTCATGTTTTGCCTAAGTTAAGTCTCTGAAAACCCGCACCCATATCTTGTGCTTCCGCGCCAAGAAATGTTAGGTTAGAGCCCAATTCAAATATGAAAGTTTATCTACCAGACCTCTCAGGTGCTGGAAAAGGGAATTGTCGATGAAAGCAAACTTTTCACAAGGTACGTACGGAAGCTCAACTCGGGTGAAGTACAAAGTTAAGGATATCTCTCTTGCCGACTGGGGTCGCAAGGAAATCAAGCTCGCGGAAGCTGAGATGCCGGGCCTTATGGCACTTCGTGAAGAGTTCGGTAAAACGAAGCCACTGAAAGGTGCGCGTATCGCCGGCTGTCTCCACATGACAATCCAGACTGCTGTTCTTATCGAAACTCTCGTTGAACTCGGCGCTGACGTTACCTGGTCGTCTTGTAACATCTTCTCAACTCAGGACCACGCTGCTGCTGCTATCGCCGCTGCCGGTATTCCGGTTTATGCCTGGAAGGGTATGAACGAAGAAGAGTTCATGTGGTGTATTGATCAGACAGTTTTCTTCGGCGACAAGAAAGAGCCGCTTAATATGATCCTTGATGACGGCGGAGATCTCACTCAGCTCGTGATCGACAGATACCCTGAGCTCTACAAGGGCATCAAAGGGATCTCGGAAGAAACGACTACAGGCGTTCACCGTCTTTACGAGCTTGAGAAGCAGGGAAAACTTCCTGTTCCATGTATCAACGTAAACGATTCAGTGACTAAGTCTAAGTTTGATAACAAGTACGGATGTCGCGAATCATGTGTGGATGCTATCCGCAGAGCTACTGATGTGATGATGGCAGGAAAAGTTGCTGTCGTTGCCGGTTTCGGTGACGTTGGGAAGGGATCTGCTGATTCACTCAAGGGTGCCGGTGCACGCGTGATCGTAACTGAAATCGATCCTATCTGCGCTCTTCAGGCAGCGATGGAAGGTTATGAAGTGAAGAAGATGGATGATGCTGTTAAAGAAGCAGACATCATTGTCACTACTACTGGTTGTAAAGACATCATCAATGGGAAGCATTTCCTGGCGATGAAAGATAAGACGATCGTTTGTAACATCGGTCACTTTGATATCGAAATCGACATGGCCTGGTTGAACAAAAACTACGGTCACACCAAAGATACGGTGAAGCCGCAAGTTGATCTTTATACTCTTGAAAATAACAAGCAGGTGATCATTCTGGCCGAAGGCCGACTGGTTAACCTTGGATGCGCCACAGGTCACCCAAGCTTCGTGATGAGTAACTCATTCACGAACCAGACTCTCGCTCAGCTTGAACTTTGGACTAATACTCAGGCATACGAGAAGAAAGTCTATATGCTTCCTAAGCATCTTGATGAGAAAGTCGCGCGTCTTCACCTTAAAAAGATTGGTGTTGAACTCGATGTCCTTACTCCTGCTCAGTCAGAGTATCTTGGAGTCTCTGCTTCCGGACCATATAAGCCGGAATACTACCGCTACTAACATTAAGGGGGACTTCGGTCCCCCTTTCTTTTTCTTCAGAACCTCTTAAGTACCCCGAATAAATTCCCCGCAGTCTAATAGAACCTGAACACGGAGGTTCTATGAAGTACTTATTGTTATCCCTCTTACTCATCTCAAGCACGGCATTCTCGAGAACCTATGATTTGAAAAACCGCTTCGGTATCGGTGGTGGAGCAGGCTGGACCTTTCCCATCGGAGGCGGGGACTTCAACGACTTCGCCGAAGATGAAATGACTTACAATTTTCACCTTCGCTATCACATGAGTGGATCTGATGCCCTTCAATTGAACTTTCAGGATTATGAATTTGAAGATACTGATCTCGGAGCGAATGTCATTGATCTCATGTGGGTTAATCGTCTGAATGAGTATGATCGCTTCACACCCATTTTCGGACTCGGTGCCGGGGTTGCAGATTTTCATGATCTTGGTGGATTCAGGGATGATCTGAAATTCGCAGGTCGCTTCCGCTTTGGTTTTGAATACGCTCTCACCGATGATTTATTCACTTCACTTACTGCCGATTACCAGTATCTGGGAATGATGCCTCATCAGGACGAAGATGAAGACAATGATAAACGCCAGTTTCCAGGTAAAGAAGTTCACGCTCTCGTCCCGCAACTGAACCTTACCTGGTTCTGGGGCCATGATAAAGAATACGGCGAAGACAAGAAAGATTCCGCCCCGGCAGCAGCGCCTGTTGCTGCCACAGCAGCGGTGGTGGACTCCGATGGAGATGGAGTCTCAGATCAGATGGATAAATGTGCAGGCTCTCCTTCAGGCAGTGTGGTGAACGCGTATGGGTGTCAGCCGGATGAAAAGGCAAACGTTGAGCTTGAGATTCTGTTCCTCAGCGGCAGTGCCCAGATCCCTCCTGCATCTCAGGTGGCAGTCCAGGATCTCGGGAACTTTATGAAAAATCACCCTGAAACAAACGTAGAAATTCAGGGGCACACAGATAACACCGGTAATAAGGCGAGAAATAAGACTCTTTCTCAGGCACGGGCCAATGCAGTCCGGACTTATCTCGTGGAAAAAATGAACGTTAATGCCTCACGGGTAACTGCCTATGGTTATGGCGACGAAAAGCCAGTGGGAGACAATTCAACGGCTGACGGCCGTAATAAGAACCGCAGAGTCATGGCCGTTATCACTCAATAAATGCTATGATCAGAGGCGAAAAGGAGTCCTCATGAAACTCTTCATCGCCTCTGATCACGCCGCCTTCAATGAAAAACAGGCCCTCTTTGAGTATCTGAAAAAAAATCACGACATTGTGGACCTGGGAACGCACTCACTTGAGTCGACTCATTACCCGGAATGGACAAAAAAGCTCGTGGATAAGGTGAGGGAAGAGAAAACTTTCGGGATCCTTCTTTGTGGTTCAGGCATCGGTGTCTGTATGGCCGCTAATCGCTTTTCAGGAATTCGCGCGGCCCTTTGTCGCGATGAAGACGATGCCAAGATGACTCGCCTGCATAACGATGCGAATGTCCTGTGCATGTCCGGAAGAAAAACTCCGATAGAGGCCATCAAAAGAATTACCGATGTGTTTCTTTCAACCGAGTTCGAAGGTGGAAGACATCAGATGAGAATTGATCAGTTCAATTCTCTCGGAGAGTAATTACTTTCCTTCCGTGTCGAGTCTCTTCCAGGCCGATGAACGATAGCGATTGGAAATGATATCAAAGATCGCAACGTCCGGAGCATTCCTCACGTCCGCGTTGTTAACCGCTTTCGCTGCGTATTCATCAATCTTCAAGCTACCCTGCGGTTCCTGTGCTCCCATTCCCGGAATGGAGAAACCTGGCTCAGCACTTGCCGAAGTCGGTGAGAAGCCGCCGTTTTTCCGATATCCGCCGGAGACTTCGAAGTCTTTCATTTCCTTTTTCAGAGACTCAGGGAGTTTATCAAGGGCCGAAGTGGTCGCTCCACCCATGAGTCCTCCCGACGGAGGTGCTCCGCCTGGAGAAGCTGCTGCGAGTGCTGCAATTGAAGCAGGTGCTACTTTACTCATTTCATCCGCCAGTACTTTTTGGGCAGGAGTGAGTTTGACACTCGGAACATTTTTTACCGGAATTTTTCCCAGCTTTGCCGCCATTGAAGACTGGAAGTCAGAAAGTTTTGCGGCATCAAACTGACTTGGATCGAGAAGAGCCAGCCCCTTGTTTGCATCATTCACAAAGTTTGCTCCTAAACCCAGGCTCGATTTTCCGAAGCTGATTTTAGAAGAAAGGCAAGTGTTGGTCTTCTTACATCCGCAGGTTGTATCGAGTGAAATTTTTCCGGCCACCTGGACGGCGCATCCGTCGTTTGCGAGTTCGCCATCAGGATTTCCTTTATTGAGAACGCACACTTCCTGATACTGACCTGGATAAAGTTTCGAAGAGGTTTTCTCAGCACAGAAGCAGGAAGTTCCTGTCCACGGATTACAATCTCCCGCTTTGGGAAGGGTGTCGATGACCGCCTGAACCATCTTGGCGGCCTTGCCGTGTTTTTTAGCTTTCGACATGTAAAGCATCGAGAGAGCGCCGGCCGCACCCATCTTCACATAGGTCATGGGATCGGAGGTCGCAGGTGGAATGAACATGGAAGCCACATAGCAGGCAGCCGTTGCGCCGTATACCACCGACTGTTGGGTGGCAGTTTTCTTACGGGTCTTGTGAGCTTCTTTAAGCTGAACCAGGGAAGCAAGCTGAGGATCGAGATTGGCCGAATCCTGCTGGGCCTGCTTTTGCCCGTTCATCTGGATGAGAAATGAAAGCCCTTCGTAAGCGATCGGAATATAGATGCAATAATCTTTTTTCTTTGTTTCAGGTTTTGCACTACCTTCTGCTGCCTGACCGGCTTCTCCGGAAGGGGGCGTTTGGGACCCAGAACTTCCGCCACCTTTCATCATTGGCATGAGACCAAAAATCACGGCATACATTTTTCCGATCTGGTCTTCCAGGCCTGGTCTGGCCGAGCTTCCGTCACAGCCCTTGAGTGTTTTGTTGTCACAACCTTTTTCAATCGCCTTGTCTTTCAAACCCTGGTGAACAAAGGTCGCTGCTTCATCAGCTTGCTGATCTGTGAGTTGCGTTGTCTCCTGAAAAGCTGAATCCAGAGAATCAGATCCATCAATGGTCTGTGCCAATGAATGGAAGCTGAAGATGAGACAAAAAACCAAGGTTAAATTTTTCATAAGAATTCCTGTGATGAGGTATTTTATCACTCCTTAGTCGCACTGATAGACGGTGAAAAACTTCCCTTCGGGACAGGGTGTAATTACAATAACTTGGACATGGTGCTCGAGGGGAGAGTCTGGAGGGAAGTGCAACTAATAATTATCGTTTGACGGGTATTTGGGGGGTGGGTACTTTAGTAGCATGTTAGAGAAGAAGCCTTCCATTCAGCACACGCATGATAACGATCTCACTCACTCGATGGTTCATTACCTTCTGGCGATCCATAAGCTGAAGGAGTCCAAGGGCTATGCACGTGTGACTGATATCGCCCATGAAATGGGCCTCACAAAAGGTTCAGTTTCAACGGCCCTCACGAATCTCAAAAAACGCGACCTGGTTATTGAAGATGAAAGCAAGTTCCTTTCACTTTCACCGTCTGGTCACGAAGCTGTTCACGGGATTCTTTCTTCGCGCACATTACTGTTTTATTTCCTGAAAGATATCATCGGCGTTGATGAAGAAATTGCTCACAAGGATTCTTGTCTCATGGAGCATCTCATGAGTGCTGAAAGCCGTGAAAAATTCTTCAATTTCATGAAAGTTCTTTGTTCCGATGAAGTGAAAAAAATGAATTTCAGTACTTCTTTCGATTTTTCAAAATTCGAGCATCAGCATGATTTTGAGGAAATCCAGAAGGGCGATACGTATCTCAAATCTGAATGAAATTTTCTGATCTCTGGAAGAAGAGCGACTCTTCTTTCCGGAAAAACCTCGTCATTTTCATTTTCGCTTATTTTCTCGTTCTCTTTAATTACCCGCTGATCAAGGCATCCGGGACGGCATTTTTCTTTGAGGCTTACGGTGCCAAATCATCTCCCATTGCCATGTTTATCTCGGTTTTCTTCCTGGCCCTTTCCATTTTGGCCTGTAACCGGATCCAGGCCGGTTCCATTGTGCAGAAAGTGTTTCTGGTGGCCTCTGTTTTTTCCGGAATTCTTTTTGTCGCCGGTACCATGGGTTTTCTCTCGGGATTGAAAGTGTTCTCTTATGTTCCTTTCATCTGGAAAGAAATTTACATTGTTCTCCAGGTTCATCTTCTCCTGGCATATGCCAATACTTACTTTACCCGCGATGAGCTTAAGCTTCTGCTGGGTCCAGTAGGAGCTGCCGGAAGTGTCGGCGGAATACTGGGGGGGTTGCTTACGAGTTATCTGAGCGGTGTCGCTGATACTCAGTGGGTGATGTGGACAGGTGTGAGTTTTATTTTTTTACCCGCACTGTTTTTCCTTTTCACACGCCCGGTAGTGGGGAAAAAAGAGGACAAGAAAAAGTCCCCTCTCAGTTCACTGGATACTCCCGGGATAAGAAAATACATTTTTTATGTGGGGATGGTGGTGCTGGCGACTCAGTTTGTAATCAATATCGCTGACTTCATGTTCCATCTCGAGTTTGAGAAAAACATCATTTCTTCACAGGAAAGAACCGGCTATCTGGGTCAGCTTTATTCACTTACCAACCTCCTTACTCTGGTTTTTCAGGTGGTCCTTTTACCAGTTATCCTGCCCCGGGTTTCCGAGAGAAACTTCCATCTGTTTATTCCTGTTTCGTACGTCATTTCGATTGGCCTCATGCTCTTTGGTTCCGGAATGGGTCTTCTTCCCATCGCGGCCCTCTTCACTTATCTGAAAGCTGCGGACTACTCGCTCTTCAGTTCGGGGAAAGAACTCCTTTACCAGCCACTCCAACCGGAACAAAAATACGGCGCCAAATATCTCACCGATATGCTCGTGTATAGAGCGGGCAAGGCCCTCGTGGCCCTTGTCTTGATTTATCTCCAGTCCTCGACCATTCTTAATATGCTGATGTTCATTTTTCTGGCGATCTGGATATTCCTGATCATCAGGCTTTTCAAACTACAACGACAACTATTCAGCTGAGGATCTTATGAGTAACCCACTTCTTCAAACCCCGAACGCACGTTACGGGGCCTATCCCTTTCACGAAATTAAACCTGAACATTTTCTGCCGGCGATCAAGGAAGCTGTGAACTCTGCCAAGGGCAAGCTGGAAGACTACAAGAAAAAAAACGGATCAAGTTTTCATCACGTGATCGTTGAGCAGGGAGATATTTCGGACCAGGTGAATTACATCGCCGGCGTCTTTTATAATCTGCATTCCGCGGAGTGCACGGAAGACCTTGAAAAAATCTCGCCCGAGATGTCTGAGATCCTCACGAAATATGGAAACGATATCTCGCTCGATCCCGTGATCTTCGGAAAAGTGAAAGCTTGCTACGATTCACGTTTCGATCAAAAGCTTACGACCGAAGAGCTGACGATCATCGAAAAAACTTATAAGGGCTTTGTACGAAGTGGTGCGCTTCTCGCGGATTCAGAAAAGACCCGCATGCGCGAGATCGACGAAAAGCTCGCGAAGCTCACCCTGAACTTTTCTCAGAACGTGCTCAAAGCTACTAATGATTACCTGCTGGAGATCACGGACAAGGCGGATCTGGATGGCCTTCCCGATACGGTCGTTGAGGCGGCGGCTGAGTTCGCCGAGAAAAAAGGCAAGAAGGGCAGCTGGTGTTTCGGTCTGGATGCTCCATCAATGATTCCATTTCTCACATACTCGAAAAAGCGTGAGCTAAGAAAGCGCCTGTCTTTTGCCAATGCCTCAAAAACTTTCGGTAACCAGTTTGATAACCAGGAAAATCTGAAAGAAATTCTTAAGCTGAGAACTGAAAGGGCAAAGCTCCTCGGATTCAATACTCACGCTGACTATGTTCTGGAAGAAAGGATGGCAATGTCTCCGAAGAAGGTCATGGACTTTCTGGATGAACTTCTCAATAAGGCCAAGCCACATGCTGAAAAGGATATGGCCCGTCTGAAAGCTTTGGCAAAAGAGCTTGATGGTATCACTGAATTTCAGGGGTACGATTCGGCTTATTACTCAGAGATCCTTAAAAAGCGCGAGCTCAGCATGGACGATGAAATGCTTCGTCCTTACTTTAAGCTCGAGAACGTAGTTGATGGTGTCTTCAAAGTGGCCAATCTCCTCTACGGAATTAAGTTCAATGAAGTCTTTGATATTCCCAGGTATCATGACGATGTCAGGACATTTGAAGTGACTGACGAGTCGACCGGTAAGTTTGTGGGACTCTTCTATACTGATTTTTTCCCGCGCGCTACCAAGCGTGGGGGTGCCTGGATGTCCGGGATCAAGGACCAGGGGATGTACCAGGGAAAAATCGAACGCCCTCATATCATGATCGTTTGTAACTTCACGAAACCGACGAAAACCAAGCCCTCTCTTTTGACCCTGGATGAAGTGCTGACGCTCTATCATGAGTTCGGTCATGCTCTTCACGGTCTCCTCTCGAACGTGAAGTATCGCGATCTCTCCGGAACTAATGTGTACTGGGATTTTGTCGAGCTTCCTTCACAAATCATGGAGAATTGGGTCCTGGAGAAAGAGTGCCTTGATCTCTTCGCTGTTCATTATGAAACGGGGGAGAAAATCCCGGCGGATCTCGTGAAGAAGATCAAAGAAAGCGGAAAATTTCTCGAAGGGATGGGCACTGTCCGCCAGCTTACTTTTGCTTTCCTCGATATGGCCTACCATTCGGAAAATCCGGAAAAAATTACGGACGTCGAAGCGTTCGAGAAGAAAGTCACCGAAAAAACTTCTCTCGTCCCGAGAATTCCCGGCACCAGTATTTCAACTGGCTTTTCTCATATCTTCGCCGGCGGCTATTC
>JAKFFP010000055.1:0-15166 GCA_036675045.1 Bacteriovoracales bacterium
CCCAGAACATTCTGAAGTCACCCATCAGGCTATAGAAGGGATGCTTGAAAGTGGCAGGACGGTTTTTTTCAAAGACAAAGTGCCCGACCCAGGCGAAACCATATCCGAGGATCGGCAGAAGAATCAGGATCATGGGATTGCCGGTAAAAAAGAAGAGTAAAAGCAGGGAGATAACGGCGGCGGTCCCCACGAAATGGAGTTTCCGGCACATGAGATTGGAATGCTCACGCAGATAAAATGGATAAAAATCAGCAAAGCTCTTAAAGTCCATAAGCTTCTCCCTAGTTAGATGTTACTTCTTAAGTTAGGAATTTCACAGCTTTCTTTAGACTCAAGGTTTACCCGACAAAACCGATAAGTTGTTGCATGAGAATTCTTCTTCTTTGCCTCATCATTTTCGGCCCTGCTTTTTCCGTGGCGCAAGACCCGGCCGATGATTTGATTGAAATTCACAAGCTTGATTATCCCCGAAACGCTCACGCTTCTTACTGCAAAAGACCGCTGGAGATGATTGATACCATTGTCTTTCATCACACCGAAACTCCTTCGACCGATTCGCCTCAACGAATTAATCAGATGCATCTTAACCGCGGTACTCCTCAGGATCCGTGGCTCATGGTCGCTTACACCTATCAGGTGAGTACTCCCTATAAAGGTGCAAGACTTCCCCTTCCGAGAATTTTTGAAGGCCGTCCCATCGACATCGTCGGAGCTCACGCCGGTTCTCAGGCCTTTGTTCCGATGGATAGTGAGCAAAAACGGATGTGGGATGAAGGAATGATCACTTGTGGTGTAGAAGGCGGAAATTTTAACGTCGATCCGAAACAACTCGATGGCCGGGGCTTCATCAAGGCGAACGTGACAACCATTGGTGTGGATGTGATCGGAAACTACGCCGTCATGTCGAGAGCAAACCCGGATGGTTACAGTCCCCGTAAAGTCAGAAATCCCAGCGAAGATACCCTCGATATGCTGGCGCGACTTTCTTGCCAGCTTCAGAAGAAACATCCGCGGATTAAAAACATCCGTTGGCACAATTTTTATCACACGACGACCTGTCCGGGGACGATCAAGAATTATATCGCAACGATCAGAACCCTGGCGAAAGGATACGGATGCGCATTCAATTAATCCTCATCTTGTTACTGTCAGGACAGGCATTCGCTTCCAGCGACAAGGAAATGGCCGAGCTTTTCAAAAACTACGACGCCGTCATGCTGAAGCATAAAGTTGAACTGGTGGATAAAGTTTTCAGTCAGAAATTCCTGAAAGACAGCGGTGGCAAGGAAGAATTCATCGCGAAGGTTAAAGACCTCCCGAAAGACGAATCGAAGTCTCTTGCTATTCCTTCGGTCACCTGGAAGAAAGGCAATAAGGACGAGATTTTTTTCGCTAATCTGAAAGAGAATTCTTCGGATAAGAAGAAAGGTACCCCGGATTCGGGCAACCGATTCATTGTAATTCGTGAAGACGGTAAACTTAAAATCGACGGGACAATGAGTGATGCTGAATAAGGCACTGGTTCTCCTCATTCTGGCCCTGCCATTTGCTGCAAGCGCGCAGGACTGTGTGAATTGTCCCACTTCTCCGATTCCCTATCAGGATTTGCCTCTTCCGGCATGGCCACTTCAGTTGATTGATATTGAGAAAATGAATTATCCCACCAATCCACGGGCGACATATTGTAAACGACCGGAAGACATGGTCGATACCATTGTCATTCACCATACCGCCGGTTTTGAAAGCCGCTCTCCCCTGGATATCAATCGCGAGCACATGA
This sequence comes from Bacteriovoracales bacterium, assembly GCA_036675045.1. Taxonomy (GTDB): domain Bacteria; phylum Bdellovibrionota; class Bacteriovoracia; order Bacteriovoracales; family Bacteriovoracaceae; genus Peredibacter. The sequence continues at coordinate 1,781 of JAKFFP010000055.1, forward strand.
ACCAGGGCTCTGCTTCCGACCCATGGTACATGGCCGCTTACACTTATTTTGTGAATGCATCCTACGCCGGGAACAGCAATATCCGCCCGCGAGTAACCGAAGGCCGTCCACTCAATATCGTAGGCGCTCACGCCGGCTCAAATATCTTTGTTCCGATGAGTGAGGAACAAAAGAAGATATGGGAAAAAGGTGAGATCACCTGCGGGAAGGACGATAACTTCAGAGTAACCCCGTCACTCGTCCGTAACGGACGAATCAAAGCAAATGTGACGACCATTGGTGTGGCCGTGATCGGTAACTATTCACCCTTCTCGCGAAACAACCCTACCGGTTACAATCGAAGACGTCCGCGCTACCCGACTCTCCAGACGCTGGATATGCTCGGCAAGCTCTCATGTCAGCTGCAGAAAAAGTATCCGCGGATGAAAGAGATCAAGTGGCACAGTTACTACCACCCGACACAATGTCCCGGTACGATTAAAAACTATATCAACCACATAAAAACAGTCGCTCGGAGATTCGGATGCGAATTCCAATAATGATCCTGGTTCTCCTGGTTTCCTGCGGGAAGGACGTGAAGTTCACGAACCAGCTCGAAGCGACTTCTGCCATTACGAATGCGCAGCCGATTGCCATAACTCAGACAGCAACACTCATCCGCGGAACGAATCCCGCTCCCGGAAAGCTCATCATGAATGGCAGAAATTATAACATCAGCCCTTTTAGCTCCTACATCGCCATCAGCTTCATTGATAAGCAGGCAATGGGTGTCCAGGTGCCGGTGAAGATCCGGGGTGAAGTGAAAGGGACCGAAGTTTACCTCAAGATCATTGAGTAGATTCTTTTTTCACTGAAAAATACTCGTTCGGAACATGAACCCCGCGGCGAACAATCTTCTCAGTCATGATCGTTTCTTTCAGAAGAAAGAGCGAGATCAGAAAAGCAGCGCTATTTCCCAATAAGAGCGGAGCTATTCCAAAATGTGTCCCCGTCACTTCCAGGGCAAAGACCGTGGAAGTTAAAACGGCACGGGTCGCTCCTGAGAACATTGATGACATGCATACCAGGGCCGTCACTTCGGGAAGGATCCCGAGCTCCGGAAAAAGATATCGTCCCCCATAGCTGAGAATAATTCCGAATGAACTTCCGAATGTCAGAAGTGGCGCCAGCGTTCCGCCGGAAGTCCCGCTCGAAAGGGCCACCGCCCAGGAAATGAACTTCAAGAAGAAAAGTGTCACTGCTGGTATCAGGAGAAGTTCTCCCTGAAGGGCGTCCGTGATGTTCGAATAACCCACTCCCAGTGTGCGGGGGTCAAAGTATCCCACCACTCCGACGACAACGCCTCCGAGCATGGGCCACCACATCCAGTGAACCGGTAGTTTTTCAAAGAGATCTTCCAGGTGAAAAATGATCTTACTGATGAGGCACGAGAGAGCTCCGGTCAGGGCACCGGCGAAGAAATAAAAAAGTGAGTTCCATCCGGTTATTACTTCTACGCCCTCACCGATCGGAAACTCCGGGCCGTGGTGCCCGGTCGCTAGGCGTACGGAATAGGCCATTGAAACCGCGATCAGAACGGGTATGAATGATCGCGAGGAGAATTCAAACAAGAGAAGCTCAATACAGATGAAGACAGCTGCCAGCGGAGTTCCGAAAATGGCAGTCATTCCGGCGGCGGCACCGACCGCGAGAAGAATCTTTCTCTCATATTCGCTGAAATAAAAATGCCTGCCGATCCAGGATCCAAACGAACTGCCGGTGGCGATGATAGGGCCCTCGGCACCGAAGGGACCGCCGGAACCAATGGCAATGGCAGATGACAGGGGCTTCAGGAAAGTAATTCTTCTCGGAATTTTACTCTCCTTGGTCAGAATATTTTCCATCACCTCTGGAATGCCATGACCGCGGATCGCCTTACTGCCGAATTTCGCCATGAGGCCCACGATGAGTCCCCCCAGCACCGGCACGAGGATGTAAACCGGAGAAAAAGTGTGGTGAACAAGATCGATTTTCTCGAGGGAGAATCGGTGAAACCAGAAGAGATGGGTGAAAAAATTTATTAAGAGAAGAAGGACTTTTGCGATGACTGTGGCGCTCAAACCAATCAGAGCTGATACAGAACAGAGAATGAGAATGCGCGTGCGCTTGATTTCCGTTTTTTTATACATGCTTTCAAATAGAGCATGTGATCCGTTCCGACAATGCAAAAAAAATACCCACCGAAGTGGGTATTAAGAGATGAATTTTTTTTAACCGGGAATCAGACTTTCACGATCCGGTCTCTCCAGGCGATGACGTCTGGTGCGAGATAGTCGTATTTCATTCCATCAATAGTATATTGAGAGAATTCGTAATCATGAGAGTGCGTGAGACACTCTGTCGGACAAACGACCGTACAAAGGCCACAGTAGCAACAAAGTGCTGTATCTATTGTGAATTGAGTGAGAAGCAGCCTGATGGGCTGGCCATTGGAAGTCTTCTTGATCTCGGATCCCTCAGGCAGTTTTTCCGAGGCGATGTAGATACAGTCCACCGGACACGCCATCGCACACTGGGTGCACGAGATACAGTTCTGAACATCATTAAAAAGCCGCATGCGTGATCTCTCGGGGAGAACTTCGCGGACTTCCGGATATTCAATGGCAACTGACTTCACACCCCAGACGTAGCGGAAAGTGATCCACATTCCTACGATGGTTGTCTTGATTCCACTATAGAGAGCCGCAAAGTATTCTTTCACGGACCCAGTCTCGTGAGAATTAGAGTGGACGTTCATCTGTCTACCTCTCCTAATACGATATCAATTGAACCGACCGTCGCAACGAAGTCAGCGATCATCTGTCCCGGAGCGCATCGCGGGAGCATGGAAACGTGAGTGAAACATGGAGACTTAACTTTCAGGCGATAAGGCATCTTACCATCCTGTTCCGAGACAAGGTGGTAACCAATTTCCCCGCGTGGAGCTTCAGTGCGGACATAAACTTCACCCTTAGGGAGTTTAATGATCTTCGGAACCTTCCCTATGACCGGACCTGGCTCGAGCTTATCCATCACCTGACGGATAATTTTGATGGATTCATTGATCTCTTTCATTCTTACGATGTAGCGATTCCAGCAGTCACCCACTGTCGTACCGAACTCCCCAGTTCCCACCGGAACATCGAATTCAAATTCATTGTAGAGTGAGTAAGGCTTGTTCTTACGAAGATCCCATTTGTAACCGGCACCACGAAGAACCGGGCCCGTTGCTCCGAAATCAAGACAATCCTGAAGACTCATGACTCCGACATTGCGGGTACGCTCGAGGAAGATTTTATTCACGGAAATGAGCTCGTGATACTTCTTCCCTTCCTCTTCCATGTCATCGCAGAACTGCTTCACGCGATCGAGCTGGTCATCGGCCCAGTCGTTCCAGAGACCGCCGATCCAGATGTAATTATACAGGAGACGTGCTCCTGAAACTTCTTCAAAGAGACGGAGAAGTCTTTCGCGATAATCGAAAGCGTAAAGGAAGGGAGAAAAGGCACCCAGATCGAGGGCATATGTCCCGAAGGCCATGAGGTGAGAAGCAATACGCTGAAGCTCGCAGGTCAGAATGCGAAGGAGTTCCGCACGACGGGGAACTTCAGTTCCCAGCATTTTTTCAACTGCCATCACATAGCCCCACTCCATGTTCATGGAAGCAAGGTAATCGAGGCGATCGACGTAAGAAATGCCTCCACGGTAATCCATGTTCTCAGAGTGCTTCTCCATACAACGGTGAAGATATCCAAGGTGCGGGATCGCGTGGGCCACGATTTCAGAATCGGTCCAGATTTCAATCCGGAGAACTCCGTGGGTCGCAGGGTGCTGCGGACCCATGTTGAGGGTAAGGAGCTCTGATTTCAGCTGCTCGGTTTCTTCATTGATGGTCGGTCTTTCCGGTTCACCAATATCCCAACGTGTTTGCATATAAGGTCTTCCTTCTTATTGAGCTTTATTTTCCTGGGCCTTCTTGATCATCGCCTGACGTACGATGAAATCACGATCTTCGTAATTCATCTTGTTTTCAGGATAAACTTCCATCCCGTTGTACATTTTCTGGGCGACGTAATCTTTGCGAAGAGGCCAGCCTTGCCAGTCATCCGGACAGAGGATGCGGCGAAGGTCTTTATGGTTGTTGAATTTGATCCCGAACATGTCGTAGCACTCGCGCTCCTGGAAATCGGCAGCGGCGTAGATCTTCATGATGGAATCCACATTCGGTGAAACTCGATCAGTGAGTTTTACTTTAAGGATCAATTCGCGCGGATGATCGACATCGAAATGAGCGAACATATAACAAACTTCCATCCACTCGAGGTAATCAACACCTGAGACGGTCTGAAGCGCATTAAATGGCATCTCAGAGTTCCCACGCAGCCACTCACACACCTTGTAGATGTGAGAAGCCTCAACGGTCACAGAGCCGTCGAGTTTCTTGTCTTCAGGAATGAAGGCCGTCGCATTCGCGCCGGGAATGTTTTTATTGATGAGAGAAGCGAGCTGGTTCAGATCTACATTATGCATGCTTTACCCACTTGTTTCTGAGAAGGCGCTCGTTGGCGATCTTCTTCTGAAGAGTCATGACACCTTCAATGAGAGATTCCGGACGCGGAGGACAGCCAGGAACATAAACGTCCACAGGAACAACTTCATCAACACCATTAAGGACGTGATAGCCGTGCTGCCAGTAAGGTCCACCCTTATTCGCGCAAGAGCCCATGGAGATAACATATTTTGGTTCTGCCATTTGCTCGTAGAGAACTTTCACACGAGTGGCCATCTTGAGCGTCACAGTACCCGCAACGATCATCATGTCCGCGCGACGTGGAGTTGCCATGAAGGCACCACAACCGAAACGTTCGAGATCGTATTTGGAAGCACCAGTGGCCATCATTTCAATCGCGCAACAGGCGAGACCAAAAGTCATGGGCCACAAAGAATTTTTTCTACCCCAGTTGAGAAAATCATCAACGGTAGTAAGAACTACACCATCTTGCATGGAGAACTCCTGACAACGAGTACAAGTTTGAAACTCTAAAAGATTACATTTCAGCTCGCAAAAAGGCGAGGAATTTCAGTGATTTCGGAGGATGTTCAGAAGAACTTCGGGAGGTCTTTTAGTGCTTACAACGGGAGGAATAACTGCTGGCAAAGCGGACCGTGGTTTCCGATGTGGAGGCCGGTGCCCTTCCCGCAAACTTTTCCTGCTCTTGCTGCATGTAGGCGAGGCGTTTTTTATCGTTTTCACAGACCTTATTCATGACCAGCTCATATTCCATCAGTGCAGCGATGGGATAAGGAACGCCATAAGCCGAAGAAATAAAATTTATTTTCTCAGCGGAAAGCCCGGAAAAGGCCGATTCCATTTTCTTTTCCGAAAGCTTTTTATGGAATGAATGATAGTAGTCGCCTACGTGATAAAAAAGCTCAACTGCTCTTTCAAACGAAAGTTTTCCTTCGTCGCTTTCAATCTTCCTGCAATTGGAACGGATGTGACTGCTCTTCGAAAAAATTTCCCGCGCCACCTGGCACTCGGATAAGAAAGCTTCCACTTCTCCGCCATCACCTTCAATCGTGCTGCGGATGAAGTCGCGGGCGTTAAAAGTTTCTTCGTAAGGATTGAAGCTATTCCGGTGAGTATAGTGAGTAAGCTCATGGGCCAGATCCAAAAGCGCATCATCCCAGGCGAGATGACGATTGAGATAAACCACGGATTTTGTCTCGTAAATAACGACATCCGGAGAACGCGGATTGAATTTCCGGACGAGAGTCGTATCGGTTAAAGATCCCTCTCCTACTTTCACGATATCATTTAAAGTCATGCCGAGACGGGCGGCTTTTCGGGCAGCGTCTTTCATGATTTTGGCACCGGTGGGAGATCCTTCCAGAAGATTAAACAGGCGCTTAAAGTTCAGCTCTTCAGAATCAGTGTACTCACTCCAGCTGGTGCGCCGGTGTGTCTGCGCATCGACGTGAATCGTCCTTTCTTCGAAAGCGAAGGCGGAGAATGAAAAGAGTAGAATAATTGCTAGATAACCCATCTCCAGACTTCTCGGAGGTGGGTATGAAAGCTTAAGGGATTTTCCTTAGAGACTCATGAAGGGAAGGGTGTGGAGACTTTTGCCTGATGGTTTTACTATGATATCCCCCAGAATCTTGGCGGGAGCCTCCGGGGCCTTGTTTCCGCTATAAAGACCCAGGGCAATCTTATAATTCCCGGGTGGAAGCTTCCATTCCGTCATCCGGATGGCCTGAGGAAGAGTCGTCCAGTGACGGGTATCGGCCTTTTCCATGGCCGAAATTCCCTTGGAGGCGCCAATATAGGTCGCCATGGCGGCGGTCTTGGCCAGAAAGTCTTCCGACTTGGATTTTAGTTTCTGATAAACCCCATAGGCCGCAACAATTGCGATGAGGTGCTTAACGGCAACTCTTGTTCCGGTGCGGACGTAACGGGCGACCACATCTTCTTCGAGAACAATCCGTGCGGTATCCCCATTTTCAGAAACTACCGGCAGTGGTCCCCTCTTCACCACAACACCTTTTTCATCGAGGACAAAAACTTCCAGTCGCTGAATCGGTTTCACTTCCTCAATCATCGGAAGTTCAAATTCAATGGCAGCTTCCTGAGCGGCGAGCTTCGTTGCCTCGTAACCGAAGAGAAAACTTCCGGGCGAAGTGGAATGCTTCGGCACCATTCCCAGCTGGTTCATGGCAAAGTTCGCGAGAACTGCAGATCCGACCGTCATGATGAAGGCCTTCGCTTTCGGATCTCTCACCTGGTCCGCGGCACCTTTCAGCCCGAAATTAAAATGCTTTCCGGTCTTCCGGGGAATGAGTCCCTCTTCAATGACGAGGACAACATTCGGCTGGCCTTCTTCAACTTTTTTCAGGATTTCAGTTTTTGGTTTCAACGCCTTCACCTGTGAAGAGAAATCACTGCCGCGGATTTCTTTCGTCACGAGGAGAATTTTGTAGTGAAGGAAATCCTTCAGATCCTGATAGGACAAAGTCTTCTCATAATATTTGTCGGTAGGTGCCTTCCCTTCTTTCAGCCGGGATTGGGCATCTTTCACGTAATCAGCATATTTTGTGTTGTAGTGAGAATAGAGTCCGCCTTCCTTTTCGAGAACCTGGAGAGCGTCTTTATATAGCTGGAGAGCAATCTGCTTATCACCCCTGATGTTACTGACCTCGTGAACCTCACCGCCGAAAACCTTGAGCATGAGATCGGTGTGATAGAGCGTCTTGTAAGTGGAACTTCGTTGAAGATCAGTGAAGTATGTGTCCCATGCGAGAATGGTAGCGCGGGCACCCTGGAGATCAAGTTTGTTTCCTGATTTCTGGAAACGACTGTAAAGAGCTTTGGCGAGAAAGTAATGGGCGTACGATCGCTCGTAGCTTGCCCCATAAAAGACATCCGAGGCGTCGTTAATCAAAAGCGATGCTGCTTTCGCTGACAAACGCTTCGTGTAGAGCTCATCGATGAGAGCGAGAGAGCGCTGAAAGTGATTGATGGATTCGTCGAGCTGATCCCGGCGAAGAGCGAGAGTCCCTTTTTCCAGATGCCACAAGAGGACACTTTTCTTGTCTTCTTTCAGGACACTTTCGTCGAGGACCTTCTGCGCTTTCTCAAGATCACCTAAGGCAAAGGCATCACGATATGCCTTTAATTGATCCTTCATCCTGGAGGCACATGCCCCCAGGAGAAGAATAAAAGCTAATAAAAAGTAGCGGGAAACTCTTACCATCCAGAAGCGGATTTTTCAGAGTACTTGAAGACTTTTGTACGCGTGCGGAGAAGCTCTACAGCGCGCTCAATGTCTGTCATACGGATGTTAACCGAATATTCCTTGATGGTTTTCCCATCACGCTTTTCCGGCTTCATATACACGTTACCGAAGATCATTACGTCAGCCCCAGTCTGCTTGCCGATCTTCTTCACAGTAGATGGGTCTACCATTCCGTCGTTCTGATAAGTGATTTCTTTTAAGAGCATCTCACGGGCCTGGTTATCAACCAGCTCATATTCACCTGAAAGAGAAAGCTCATTCAGGAGTTCATCGTTCAGGTCCCCGATCGGGAAGTAAGCTTCAGATGTCTGGTTCTGGACTTCAGCGACGAAGATCTTAGGTGTCTTATGACGAGCCTTCATCTTGCTGTAGCCCGGATGGGCCTTGATCTGCTTGATGATATCTGTCACTGCCTGAGTCGTATCAGCACTCATCCAGTTATCAGTGATGGAAAGACCTTTCTCGTCTGACTTATTCGCATCCACGCGCTCAGCTTTGAATGAGCCGCACGATACGGCCAGAAGAGAAGTAACTACGATTGTAACAATAAATTTCATCTTCATTCCCCTTATACTTCACCGTGACGAGCTTTTACGAATTCCTCAGAGAGGTTTTCAAGAGCTTTCTTCACGTTGGCTTTTGTTTCAGGATCATCAGCTTTTTCCACGATATCCTCAGAAGCTTTGTCGACAGCATTGCGAAGTCTGTCAGTCTCCATCCGGATGAGAGAGGCGCAGGTAAAACCGATGTAGTCTTTCTTCGCTCCGAGCTCTTTCGTGTAATTTCTTTTTTCCCAGTAAGTCTTCACAACAGCAGCACCGTTGATGAGGGCCTGAACGCGTTCTGCCAGTGTGTTCTCAACGAACTCTCTCATGGGTTGAGTCTTAGGATTGTTGGCATCAATTGCGGCCTGACCTTCCTGAGAAGCACCGAGAGATTTCTGGATGAAAGTGGTGATCTCACCAGCGATGTCGGCACGAACGTTCGCCTTAGCCAGGTTGCAGGCGATTTCACGGTTCACTTTAGGCTCAGTCTCGAATGAGAAGTAACGGTACTTCTTCACATCCATATTTTCCTGTTCAGCATACACTTCCGCATCTTCGATCCATCCCGGACGGGTATTGGAAGAAGCATCACGGACCACAAAGTCCTTCTTGATAGTGGCTGAGTTATCCACGTCAGCAACTTCTTTTTTCTTCTTACTCGAACAGGCAACTGCGAGAGACAAAACAAGCAGAATAGACATCAGCTTCATGAGAGCTCCTTTATTAGTCTAAATGTAGATCGGATAAATGTTCTTCAATGTAGGTATTAAAAAATGGTTTCACTTTAAGAAGAGCATCGGCCTGAGTTCTTCCGGTGACGGTTTCTGAAGTTGAAATGACTTTCTTTTTTTCGCCATTTTCAGTCGAAGTCATGTTGAGCGTGAAAGTGTATTTTTCAAAGCCATCGACGTTCAGGAATTCCTTGATCGAGTCAACATTCATCGAAAGAACACGTTTTGCTTCACCCTTCACGATCCGGAAACCGGATTCAGAAAGGAGCTCTTTGATTTTTTCGGTCATCCAGTCGGGGGCCTGACCCACCTTAAGCGAGATCGGAAGCATTTCCGGACGGGAATCTTTCCAGCGCATGATTTCCTCATACGAAGGTTTAGCGGCACGTTTTCCGCCCGCCACAGTAGCGTAGCGTTCATTCAGTTTCTCACGTTCAAGGTGAAGCCGCATGATCTTCCGGAGATTCGTCCTGCTACGTCTGGCCCAGAGAGTTTCAAGCTCGGTGTCGAGCTTCTTCATTCTTCCGCCAATGAGATCGGCCGCCTGGTTTTTATCAAGCGACGCCAGTGCGTAAGTGAGACCGTCTTTTTTAAAATGCTTTTTAACCTGAACATTCTCGAGGATTTCATTCACGGACTCCTCAAGAGCAGTCTCAACTTCCTCATTCACCTGAGATTGCCAGGGAAAAGTCGACTTCGAACTCGTATGGGAGTTGAGAGTGGATTTCACTTTCACTTCAAATATGCTCGCCAGATTCGCCCTCGCCTGAGCATCTGCCGCTGACATACTTTTTGCTTCACCGGTGGCGCAGAGTTCGCCGCTTTCATCGCAGGCCTCATACGGAGAATAAATCCACTCAGGAACTTCTTTAGACGAACTAGAGAGTTCGGGCGATTTTTTAAGCATCGAACAGCCCGTCAGGACCAACAAGAGAAATAGCATTTTCATTTGCAAAAATTCTGTACCTCTTACTGATCAAAGTCAATCGAAGGAACACTCATGACGCGTGGTTCGAAGGCGATCACAAAGCTTGATTTGATGAAGTGCCCTTCCCTACTATCTACTTCGTTGAATGAATTCACTTTAACGGAGGATGTTATGGAACATAAATTGCCCGATTTGCCTTACCCAAAAGAAGGTCTTGAACCCTATATTTCAAGGGAAACACTGGAGTACCATCATGGAAAACACCATCGGGCGTACGTCAATAAACTCAACGAATTAGTAAAGGGGACAAAATACGAAAGAATGGATCTGGTAGAGATCATCCTGTCCTCTGAAGGTCCGGTTTTCAATAACGCCGCTCAGGCCTGGAATCATAGTTTCTTCTGGAACTGCATGAGTCCGGATGGTGGCAAAGAACCTAGTGGAAAAGTTTCAGATCTCATCAATAAAAAATGGGGAAGTTTTGAAAAATTCAGAGACGAGTTCTCGTCAAAAGCGGTTGGAAATTTCGGCTCCGGTTGGACCTGGCTCGTTCAGAACAACGACGGAATCGAAATCATGAACACATCGAACGCCGATACGCCGAAAGCGCACAATTTCAAGGCCCTCCTGACCCTGGATGTCTGGGAGCATGCCTACTACATTGATTACCGGAATGAACGTCCGAAATTTGTTCAAGCATTCTGGAATGTAGTCAATTGGGACTTTGTGAACTCGAATATCAGGTAATCTTAACAGGGCTTAACTGAATCTTAACCTTCATATCCCCCCTGAGCAGTGGTATACAGGGGGCATATGAAGAACGCACATATTCTCGTTGTTGAAGATGAACAGGATATCCGGGATCTTATCAGTTTCCAGATGAAATCAGAAGGCCACCGGGTGACGGCAGTTGAGAGTGCCGACAAGGCGGTCAGTGTCCTCGAGCGTGGAGATCATATTGATCTTTTCATCATCGACTGGATGTTACCGGGCTCGATGAATGGCCTCGAATTCACCAAGCGTCTCCGTTCACATAAAAGTTACAAGTCATCACCGGTCGTTATGATCACCGCTCTCACGCAGCCGGATAACATTGTTTCCGGCCTCGATGCTGGTGCTGACGATTACATCACAAAACCCTTCGACCTCGCAGTTCTGCAGGCGAGAGTCAGAGTCCAGTTGCGGAACCTTGATCTTGCGAAAGTTACGGGAGAAGACAAGCTGACATTCGGCAACCTCACGATTGAAGTGTCCAAATGCCGGGTGCTTGTGAACAAGGAAGAGATCGTTCTCACTTCAACCGAATTTAAGATCCTGCTCCTACTTGCCCAAAAGCCGGGACATGTCTTCACCCGCGACCAGTTCATCTCCAATATCCAGGGAGATAATGTCTTTGTAACCGGCAGGACAATTGACACTCACATTGCGGGCCTCAGGAAAAAGCTGGGTGATTCAGCAAATGTCATAGAAACAATACGGGGAATCGGATATAGATTTAAGGATGAAGCCTAGAACTGCTTATCCATGGTTTTTCTTCTTTCGGATAGTCCAGTTATCCCTGCTCATCTTTTTTCCCGTACTCATCGCCATCCTTCTCATTAATGACGATGTTTTCATCCGCATCCTGCCGCTGGCGATCCTGGGTCAGATTTTTTTTGCGTTCTTTTTCTATCGGGCAACCAAGCCCCTGGGCACCATCCTCACCAAAGTGAAAAACTTCAGCTCCGACCTTCCTCTCGACACCACCATCCGCCATCTCTATGAAAAAAACGAATGGGCAAAGATTGAAACCGTCCTGACTGAGGCTGATTCGAAACTCAAAGACCAGATCAATCGCACCAAGCTCGAGAATGAAAAAATCGGCGCGATTCTCGAATCCATTTACGATGCCATCATCGCTGTTGATCTTTTCGAAACCGTCCTCTTCTCTAATTCGAATTTCAAGAAGAACTTTGCGATGGAGGATGGCGGTATCATTCCCAAGCTCTGGCATATATTCGAGCAACCTGAAGTGCTGGATACGTTCAGGAATGTTCTCGGTGCCGGTAACCCGAAATCCATCAAGACTCTCCTGCACAATGCCCGTTATTTTGATCTCACTGTCACCCCTCTGCGCGGAGTTGATGGCAAGGTGATCGGTGCACTCGGCGTTTTCCATGATGTGACCGATTTCAAGCTCACGGAACAGATGCGGGTCGATTTTGTGGCCAACGTTTCTCATGAAATCCGGACACCCCTGACATCCATCAAGGGTTACTCCCAGGTGTTAGTCGCCAATAAGGAAAAGTTCCCCGAAGAGTACGAAGGATTTCTCACCAAGATCATTTCCAACACTGAGAGGATGATCGCGCTATTCAATGATCTTCTGAATCTTTCCGTGATTGAGTCGAGAGAAATCGGCGTGCAGGATTTCGTCGAGCTTTCCACCGTTCTCGACGGGATCGTTCCTAATATCAGGACAAACTACCCTGGCAAGACGATCACTTTTAAAAGAGATTTCAAGGTCGACAATATTATCGGAGATTCGAGGCTCATTGAAATGGTTCTCACCAATCTTATCGATAATGCCTGTAAATATTCGGAAAGCTCAATTGAGATCACCGTATCCAGTGAGGAACAGCACGGGAAAGTGATTCTGAAAGTAAAAGATAATGGCCCGGGGATCGGCAAGGAACATCTGAACCGGATCTTTGAACGTTTCTATCGTGTCGACAGTTCCCGCGAGGCAAAACGTGGAACGGGCCTCGGCTTATCGATCGTAAAACACATCATCATGAAGCATGGTGGGAGAATTTTTGCTGAAAGTGAGGGTACAGGACGCGGGACAACTTTCGTGATCGAGCTTCCTTTAAAACAGGTACTCAATCTCCACACTGTAGACTGATTTTTTATAGGCGAATCGTTCTTCGTCTTTTGAACTGTAGTCCTGGTAATCGTACTTTAAATTCCCCCTCCATTTCTGACCGAAAAATTTTGCCAGTCGAAAATTGGGATTTAACAGTAATTCGCGCCCACGGTTACTTCTGTCGTTGAGAGGATCCGTTGAAGTAAGTGAGAGACCAAAACTCGGAGTTCCGAGGCTCCCGATTCGTCCCACGATGTAATCTCCCCTCAGTGTCATGGAATTGGTATCAAAGATTTCGCTTTCCACACGGGTGACATCGTAGCTGGCATAGAGAAGAAGTGTGCTGTTACCCATTCCCACCACCTGCTCAGCACTCGCCGATATGGTGTTTGAATCAGACGCATCGTTAAAGCTGTCGAATATCCGGTATCTCATCCTGAGGAAAGATTCTCCCCGTGAAAAATAGTTAAACCGCTCACCGAGCATGAGACCATGGCTGCGGGAACTGAACTCGAGCTTTTTC
>JAKFFP010000349.1:0-2511 GCA_036675045.1 Bacteriovoracales bacterium
ACGCTGGCCTTTTTTTTGTCAAAATCCTAGAGATCATTCTATGAAAAGTACCGAAATTCATCGAGTTCGTAACATTGGCATCATGGCCCATATCGATGCGGGTAAAACCACCACCACTGAGCGCATCCTCTTCTACACCGGAAAAAACTATAAGATCGGTGAAGTTCATGAAGGAACTGCGACCATGGACTGGATGGTCCAGGAGCAGGAGCGCGGGATTACGATCACTGCCGCCGCCACAACTTGTGAATGGAATAAGCACATCATTAATATCATCGATACTCCAGGCCACGTGGACTTTACGATCGAAGTGGAAAGATCACTCCGGGTTCTCGATGGCGCTGTCGGCGTTTTTGATGCTGTAAGTGGAGTGGAACCTCAATCAGAAACGGTCTGGGCACAAGCCGATAAGTACCATGTTCCCCGAATCGCATTCGTGAACAAAATGGATCGCGTGGGAGCTGACTTTCTTAACTGTATCACTGAGATTCGCGAGAAACTCGGGAAAAAGGCTAACGCCATACAGATGCCAGTTGGATCTGAAGAGAATTTCTCAGGCCTCATTGATCTCCTGACACTTACAAAATATACATGGGCCGGATCAGACCTCGGACAAAAATTTGAAATTGTGAATCTCGAAGGCGACGAACTCGGTGAGGCTAAGCTTTATCGGGATGAACTCATCGAAGCTCTGGCCGATTTTGATGACAAGCTCGCTGACGATTATTTAAATGGGAAAGAAATCACTACTGAGGTGATGGAAGCTGCCATTCGCAAGGCCACCATCGTAGATGGATTCATTCCGGTACTGTGCGGATCTGCTTTCAAGAACAAAGGTGTTCAACCGCTTCTTGATTCGGTCGTAAAATATCTTCCCTCTCCACTGGATAAAGGCGAAGTCAAAGGTCACGACGCTAAAGATGTTGAAAAAGTCATAGCGAGGAAGCCGGATGAGAAAGATCTTTTCAGCGCTCTCGCATTTAAAATTTCTTCGGACCCATTCGTCGGGCAAATTACCTATGTCCGGATTTACTCCGGAGAGTTGACGGCGGGAACTCAGGTCTACAATCCTCACGAGAAGAAGAAAGAAAGAATTAATAAAATTCTCCAGATGCATGCAAATAAGCGCACCGAAGTGGAAACAGCATCGGCAGGTGATATCGTTGCCGTATCGGGACTTAAGTTCACGACGACGGGACAAACCCTGTGCGCTGAACATAAGCCGATCATTTTCGATCTCATGGAATTTCCCGAAACAGTTATTTCGATTGCAATTGAACCGAAAACTTCTGCCGATGAAGAAAAACTCCAGAAGACTCTCGATTATCTGAAAATTGAAGACCCTTCATTCAATTACAGAAACAATAAGGAAACCGGACAGCTTCTCATCTTCGGCATGGGCGAACTTCACCTCGATATCATCACCGATCGTCTTGAGCGCGAGTTCAAAGTTGGAGTGAACAAAGGTAGTCCTCAGGTTTCTTATCGCGAATCGATCAGCGCTTCCGGAAGCGCCGCAAATACTTTCCGGCGGGAACTCGCAGGCAAAAACCAGTTCGGGCAAGCTTCCATTTCGGTGGAGCCGCTGGAAGGTAGCCTGGAAGTGAAGGTCGAATTTAAGAAAAAGGACCGGAATATTCCGGAAGAAATTTACGAAGCCGTCCGCAGGGGTGTTGTCGATTCAGCTCCTGGCGGAGTCATGGCCGGTTTTCCGTTAATTGGAATAAAAGCGACAGTTGAGTCATTGGAGTACAACGATCAAGAGGCTTCCGACGTCGCTTACACCATCGCTGCTTCGTTTGCGTTCAAGGAGGCCTGTCAGAAGGCCGGAGCGGTCCTTATGGAGCCGATTATGGCGCTTGAGGTGACGACCCCTAGTGATTTTGCCGGTGATGTCATCGCCGACGTAAATGCCAAACGCGGAAGGATTCTGGGAATAGATCCGAAATCCGGGAAAGATGTTCTGAAGGCCGAAGTTCCACTGGCAGAAATGTTTGGTTACAGTACCCAGCTCCGTTCGAAGACCCAGGGGAGAGCAAGTTTCACCCTTACTTTCAAGCGTTACGAGGGCTTAACTCATAATCAGGCGAAGGAAATCCTCCTCAAGCGGGGGATCTACATCTGATCTGGGGGCCAGAGTATTCTGGCCAATGTCAAATATTTGAAGATACCGCTTTACAAAAGCCCGTTACCCAATTATTTTTCGATTCTAAATTTTTTTTGGAGACTCCATGAAGACCAATAAGCTGAGAATTAAGCTTCGCGCGTACGATTACAACATTCTTGACGCATCAGTCCAAGAGATCGTGCAGACAGCGAAAAACACTGGTGCCCGCGTAGCTGGCCCAATTCCTCTTCCAACTGAAATTAATAAATATACAGTTCTTCGTTCACCACACATCGATAAGAAGTCACGCGAGCAGTTCGAAATGAGAACGCACAAACGCCTTATCGATATCGTTGAACCAACTCAGCAGACTGTCGACAGCCTTATGAAGCTCGACCTGTCAG
>JAKFFP010000112.1:0-2506 GCA_036675045.1 Bacteriovoracales bacterium
GACACAACCACAACCCTTCTATCACCGCATCTCCCACGGGAGTCGTTAACGTCACCGTCGGCGCGGTCAACAAGCGGGTCTATTTTGAACTCAGGAGGAGTGCCGGAGGATTGACCCATAAAAAAATTAATTTTTAGCATCTTCCTGATTCTGTCAGGGAAAGCATCTGCACTGACATTCATCGACTCAACCCTGGTCCAGATAATGGGAGAGGTAGGTCTTGTTTCCGTTGGGGCGGAGAGGAATTTTTCCCGCTACTCATTGGGGGGACTTTATGGGATTGTCCCAAGCGAATATTCTGAAGGCCCGGTGATTGAGACCGTCACCCTGAGACAAACCTATCGCTTTTATGATTGGGAAAGAATTTCAACTTATATCGGGCTCAATATCTATCACGTCCTGGGTCTCGATTATCAGTCCGACAAGTTCCGTGATGCCCCCGAAAGTTATTATCAGATTGGCGGTCTCAGGGCGCTGGTCAACCTCGGAATGGAAGTGCAAGTGGGTGCCAGGGAACTTGGATCATTTTATACCGAGGCGGGAATGAACGATCTCTGGATTGTAAATTCACTTTCCAACCAGGACTCGGTCAATCCTTTTGATCACATCTCCCTCGCGCTGGGATTCAAACATGATTTTTAAAAAAGCAGCACGTAACCAAGAGTAAACTTTTGAGACATGGCCGTTCCGTCCAGGTTGGAATTGGATGATCGTACGAAATACTCTTCTCTTTGAAGGGAGTATTTTCCTTCTAGCATGCTCCATTCGCTTAGCGGCCGCTTGAGGCCAATTCCCAGAACACTCGCGGTGCCGGAACGAATTTCCCGTGTGTCCTCATCCGGCGACCTGATCTTTTCCGGACTCCGGTAAATGAGGCCGATGGAGGCGAGTACTTCATAGTCCGGTGAAAGTTCATACTGCATGCTGAATCGATATCTGATGCGCCAGCTGCTCTCGATATTAAAACTGGTGCGAAGAATTTTATTATCCTCATTTCCCCGGGAGAAATAACGGTACTCAATGAGATTCTGAAACTCCCATCGGTCTTCCATAAATCCATGACTAAGTCCCAGGCAGTAAATATCTCTTCCGTAAAACCGGGTTGTCGTCTCTTCTCCAATTTCTCGTCTACCCAGTGACGGGGAAGCAAAGAAATGAAGATCGATCATGCCTTTTTTTTCTTTCTGCGAGCGGAGCCGGTAGATTCCGAGGAGGGCAGGTTCAACAACTCCCGAACTCTTGAACCTTCTGCGGGAAGGAATTCCATAAACGACTCCATTTTCAGAAGCTGCCTCAAAACCCACATGCACGCCGATAAAGATTTTTCTCCCTGCCCGATGGCCGTACGTTCCGGAGAACCTGTTGCTGTAATTATTTACACCCTTGGACTGAATTGATGTTTGGGGAGTTTCGATGTCGAGGTCAAAATGCTCGTAATTTAAAGAAAGATACGCGTCTGCGTCCGGAAAGAAGTTTAGTCTTTCGATCCCTTTTTGGGTTCTGGCGTGAAGCATGGAAATGGTGAACAGGAAGGTGAGAAGAAATCCCATGTTGTACATTAGGAAGTTTCCCGTTCATTGGACAGTACCGCGATTGAAATTCGGCCTGTCCACAGTCTGGTGAAGCAATGAATTGTTGTCAGATGCGTGCCGCTATATGCCTGTATCCTCGTATGAGAAGCATTTCATCCTATAATCGACTCATGGTGATCATACTTCTCTTTTTCTCACTGGGGTCTTTTGCTCAGACCAAGGCAAGTTTCTTTCCGCGTTATTCTTCGGGGCAAGTGATTGAAGAGAGGATTATCGGAAAGCAGAAAATTGAGCGCAGTCTGGAAAAACAGGGCGACACTTATCGCTATGTCGTGAATTATGAGAAGCTGGGCAAAATGAAAATGGAAGTGGCCTACCCGATCCACCAGCTAAGCCAGTACTGCATTTGTTCCATGTATGCGACACAGCCTCTCGAAGTAAGTCATCACTTCGAACCCATCTGGGTGGATAGTTATTTTAAATGTGTGACGCCGGCGGATTACGATCCGGTCAGACTAAGAAAGAAAATACAGGACAATTATTGTGCTGACTCGACGATCAGGTCGGAAGCACAAGACATCATCTGTAAGGAACTCATGTTGAAGTGAGTCCGCAATTGTGACATTCATCTCCTTGCTACCTTTCTTCCAGAAAGCGATCTTTTCTTTATGAAAGAATACCTGGATGAACGAAACCGGGCCTCTGAGATTGCGGATGGACTTTTGTCACTCCCATTTCATCTAGGCGGAATACTTTCCGGAATCAGTCTCGCCATTATTTATTATCTGCTCGCTGAATGGTGTTACCTTTTTGTCTTTCCGCCGATGAGAAGCGCCGTCTTCTGGATGCCCAGCGGGATCACGGCCTTCCTCTTTATCGTTTTCCGGGAACATAATAGATTATGGCCTTATCTCATGGCGGGTATCTTCATCGCGGAAGTCTACTCGGTATCTCAACACGGAGTGGGAGCCGTC
>JAKFFP010000291.1:0-15100 GCA_036675045.1 Bacteriovoracales bacterium
CGGCTTCACGGTATGGTCGCTGAGCTGAAGGGCGAAGTCCAGAAACTGAAGTCCGAAGTGGAAGAGCTCAAAAAGAAAAAATGAAACTGTATTTTGAAACGACCGTTGCCTCGCCGTTTGAAACGGTGAAGGAAAACTTCAATGAAAAATTATTCTCCGCTCTGAAGCCTCCGGGAGTGGGCTTTACGATCCGGCGTTTTGACGGCGTCCATAAAGGTAACGAGATCCATCTGGAAATCAACATGCCCTCCATACTTTCCAAAAAGTGGGTGAGTGTTGTTACCCATGAAGAGGGTTCAAACCGGGCCTGGTCCTTTATTGACGAAGGAAAGATCCTGCCCTGGCCTCTGTCAAGGTGGCGTCATGTTCATTGGGTAGTGAAGCTGAACGAAAAACATTCCCGTATCATTGATGATATTTATTTTGAATGCAGTCCCGCCTTTCTGGAAGCGGCGATCAGACCGGTACTATGGTCCGCCTTTGCCGTGAGGCCCGCTTTGTATAAAAAGTATTTTAAGGACCGGATATGAAGCTCGTCCTTCTCGCAGCGCTTTTTTCCTTTTCTGCCTTTTCGAAAACGGTCCTGGTGATGGGCGACTCACTCACTGAAGGTTATCGTCTCGCAAAAGAAGAGGCGTATCCCTATCTCATGGAGCAGGAACTTAAGAAAAAACATCCGGAGCTCAAAGTGATTAACGGCGGAGTGTCGGGCTCGACATCGGCCAGTGCGATGAAGCGGCTTGACTGGTACATGCGCGCTAAACCGGACATCATGATTCTGGCCTTGGGTGCAAATGATGGTCTTCGCGGAGTGAAAACCGAAGAGACGGGGAAAAATCTCGATGCCGTTATTGAGAAGGCGAAGAACTCGGGCATCCAGGTGATTCTGGCCGGCATGAAGCTTCCACCGAACTTCGGAAAAACATACACCGAAAAATTCAATGGCCTTTTTCCGGAACTCGCTGAAAAGCATAAGTTAAAATTTATCCCGTTCATCCTCCAGGATGTGGCGGGGAAGCCCGCGCTTAATCTCCCCGACGGAATCCATCCTAATCCTGAGGGTCACAAGGTGATGGCAAATACCGTCATGAAATATCTGGAGCCGGAACTATGATGTCTGTATCAGGTCTCAGGAAGAGTTTTGGTTCCGGAGATGCCAAGGTCGAGGTCCTGAAGGGGATCGACATCCGCATTGAAAAAGGGGAGCAGGTCGCCCTGACCGGAAAATCCGGTTCGGGGAAATCAACCTTGCTCTCGCTCCTCGCCGGTCTCGATTCTCCCGACGATGGAACGATCACCATTGATTCGCAGAATATTTCTCATCTCTCAGAAAAAGATCTCACGAACTATCGTGCCCGCCATATTGGCATTGTCTTCCAGCAGTTTCATCTGGTCTCAACTCTCACCGCGCTGGAGAACGTGCTGCTTCCGCTTGAGATCCTGAAAACCAGCGGCGCCAGAGAAAGAGCTGAATCCTTGCTCGAAAGTGTGGGCCTTGCCCACCGGTTGCACCACCTGCCGTCAGAGTTGTCCGGCGGTGAAAGCCAGCGGGTGGCCATCGCCCGCGCGCTCTCGACTCATCCGGCGATTCTCTTTGCTGATGAACCAAGTGGTAACCTCGATGAGGAGACCGGCGACAAGGTCATGGGACTTCTCTTTGAACTCGTGAAGAAAACCGGGACCACGATGGTCCTTGTGACTCATGATCCGGAACTCGCGACTCGTTGTGAAAGAATCATCCACCTCGAACACGGGAAGCTTTCGCACGAGGTGAGAAAGTGATTTTTCGTTTCTTCTTCCTGAAAGAGGCAAGGAGACATCCTTTCTTTTTTCTGCTCATGGCATTCACGCTTTTTCTCGGAACTTTCGGGCTCACCGGAATTTCACTGGTTAATTACCAGGTCCAGAAAGAGCTTTCAGATAATGCAAAATCGCTTCTCACCTCGGATCTTTCGGTTTCGGCCAGAAGGGAGCTGACTCCTGAAGAGGTTCGCAAACTTGACCAGTTCATGGAAGGAAAGAATCAGGAAAGCTATAAGGTCGTTGATCTTTATTCCATGATCTACCATGAAAAGAGCGGCCAGTCCCGGCTCACGGAAATCCGCTTCATCGAGAATAACTTTCCCATTTACGGAGAACTCGTCTCCGGTGACGGCAAATTTCAACCCGGATCGGGTCTGTTTCTTTCGAAAGATCTCGCCTTACTCTGGGACATATCGGTGGGAGAAATCATCTCCATCGGAAACCTCCGCGTGCCGGTGGAAGGAATCGTGACGAAAGATTCTTCGCAGGGCTTTCGCGGTTTCTCGCTGGCGCCGAGGGCCTACTTTCCGCTTTCGCGGATCTCGGAGACGGGCCTTTTATCTTTCGGCAGTACCGGATCCTTTTCCCGGCACTACCGGTTAAGTGAAGAAGCCGAAGTCCAGGCCATTCATAAAGAGCTGAAAAAAATATTACCCGACGCCGCTGTGAGAATTCTCCTGCCGGAAGACATGAGTGAGCAAACCGGGAGGACCATCCGGATCATCACGAATTTCATGTCGCTTTCAGCTCTCATTGGTCTGGTCCTGGCGCTGGTGGGTGTATTTTATCTTTATCAATCACACCTTTTGTCGCGAATGAAAGACCTGGCCCTGCTGAATCTCCACGGGCTTCAGAAAACTTCACTCATCGGGGGAGTGATCGCGCAATTTACTTTTATCTTCCTGGCGGTCTTTTCGATTCAGTTTTTTGTCCTGATACCGGTTTTTTACCAGAAGGCGCTCCCACTTCTCTCTCAGCAGCTGGGACTTGCTCTCCCGGAGAACATGAACTTCACTTCCGTCGCGAAACTATTTCCCCTTCTTTATGCTCTGGCGCTTTCTATTATCATTCCTCTTCTCATGGGACTCATGCGGACGCCGATGGGAGAAGTCCTCAAGTCATCGCGGGTGCTGATGGGAAGATTTCGCTGGTATGATTTCCTGCCGTTTCTTTTCATCCTGTGGTTCGTGAGCTGGCGCCTTTCACAGAACCTTTTTACCGGTTCACTTTTCTTTGGCTGCCTCCTTACAGTTTTCGTGATGTCGACCCTGGTGATTCTCGGCATCCAGGCGCTGGTGAAAAAAGCCGTCAGTGGTCGCGGGTTACTGAATCCGGGACTTGAAATGGGTCTCGCTCTCCGGGGGATTTTGCGCTCGGGCCACAAGCTGGTTCTGAGTTTTCTTTCACTTTGCATGGGCGCCACTCTGATTACTCTCATTCTCCAGCTTGATCACAAGATTGAAGAAGAACTTTCCCTTACCGGAACGAAGCCCGGCCTCTTTCTCTTTGATATCCAGGAAGAACAGATTGATCAGTTCGTTTCTTTTGCCCGGGAAATGAAGTCACCCGTGGAGGCCATTACTCCGGTCATCCGCGCGCGGCTGGAAAAGGTGAATGGGAAAGTTTTCCGGAAGAAAAAAAATCCTTTTCGGATGAATGCAAGGGATGATGAGGATGTTGAACGCGAAAAGGATAATTCACTTAACCTCACGTATCGTGACTATCTGACGCCTTCGGAGAAAATTGTCGAAGGACAACCCTTCAGCGGTCCTCCGGAAGAGATCGCCCGCGTTTCTCTGGAAAAGAGATGGGCCGAGCGCATGAACATATCCCTCGGTGATAAACTCGAGTTCGATGTGCAGGGAGTTCCGGTTGAAGGTATTGTCTTCAATATCAAAGAAATCAAATGGACGAGTTTTTATCCTAATTTCTTCGTGAGTCTTGAGCCCGGCTTCCTTGAGCCCGCTCCGAAAACATTTCTCGCCGTCCTTCCCCCCGTTGATGGCGAGGCCAAGCGCCTTTTTCAGCGTGAGGCAGTGAAGAAATTTCCTAACGTATCAGCGATTGATGTGGAAGAGCTCACCGGCAAAATTTCGACCCTCTTTGAGAAGTCCCGGAAGGCCATTGAAATTATCTCGTGGCTCTCACTCGCCATCGGGCTCATTATTCTTTATGGTCTTTCGCATGATCAGGTTTATCGGCGAAGTTTTGACTTAGCACTTTTAAAGTCCCTGGGACTTACTCCCCAGCGCCTCCGGCTCCAGTTGATCTTTGAATTCGGCTCGCTTTTTCTACTGAGTCTGGCACTCGGCTTTTTTCTCGGTTGGCTCATGGCCAATCTCCTGGGTCAGGAAGTCATGCGCCTGCCATGGAGTACAGATGCTGGAAAAATGATCATTCCGGGGATTCTATTAACTGTTCTTTGTTTACTGACAATTCTGGTTTCTTCTTGGCGCGCTGTGAGATTAAAACCACGACAACTTCTCGCTGATACATGAAGGCTTTTTCCTTTCCAGATATCCGGAGAGTCATTAAAATCTGAATCCTATGATGGATTTCTTCACGATGGACAGCCTGATGGCGTTCTTCTCGCAGTACGCGTATCAGCCGATGTTCGTGTATCTATTTGTGACACTGTTCATGGTGGCAGCATCGTTTGGTCTTCCGATTCCGGAAGAACTCGTTCTCGTGAGTTCCGGTCTTGTTGCCTATATGGCCCAGCATCCGGATCAATATCCTCCTCCCTATCCGGGAGCCGAAGGAGTGAATCTCATCACACTTTGTTTTGTGAGTTTCTTTGCCATCCTGGGGGCCGATACCATTGTGTATCTCATTGGTAAAATCTTCGGCGGAAGAATCATTAAAACGAAATTCTTCCAGAAGCAGGTTGCCGGCGAAGGCTTTGACCGGATTAACCGCTGGTTCCAGAGATATGGAAGTTGGGCAGCGGGGATTTTCCGTTTCACTCCGGGACTGCGTTTCCCGGGACACCTTTCCTGCGGTCTTCTTGGTCTTCCTCTCTGGAAATTCCTTCTGGTTGATGGACTGGCGGCACTCTTTTCAGTTCCTACTCAGGTTTACATTTTCGGAACGTACGGTGGGGTGATGCTCGAGAAGGTCGCCGAGTTCAAGAAGTACGTCTTGATCGTGGTCGGTGTTTTGGCGGTTCTGTGGCTTGGGAAGAAGGTCTATCAGAAATGGGTAAGAAAACCGTCGGTTGAATTACAGGAATAGTTCAGAGGCCTCTTCGAGTTTCAGGGCAAGCTGCTTCCTGAAAACCTGAAAATCCTCATACTCAAATTTCACGATTTTTTGAATGCGCTTTGAGCTGTCCTGGAAATCAGGGTGGCCCCAGTTTATTTCTGAGACAACTTTCATTTTGCCGTGGTCCTGAGTGAGCTCACTCACTTCAACCCATAATCCAAAACGAACTGTCGCATTCCGGTCATCTTTAGCGAGAGCAATGATTCCATTCTTCGCTTCCGGATGAGGCTTCTTAAGAGCATTGAGCATATTCTCAAAGCTCACGGCCCCATAAACATTCGGCAGCAGTTCTGAGGTATGGAGATCTTTAGTGAGGGAAGTTTCAAGATAGCGATAGTAAAAATTATCGAGAGTCTCGAAGAGATAACTAAAAAGATTGTTCCGGTCGCCGAAGGTCTCGAGGACTTTCTTCTTTCTTTCCTGAATGAGTTTTTCGTCATTCGGATTCATTTATTCCCCGGAAGATTTTCAAAGAAGACAGCGTAGTTTGACTGGATCTTATCCACCGTCGCCTTGAAGATCGGAACGAGTTCCATTTTCTTCTTCGCTTCACACAGGCGTGAGAAAGTCGAAACCACATTGGCGTTTTCGGCGCGGATCATCTGGTCCACTCCACGAATGGCCTCATGGTACTGGTCCATGGTCCAGGGAATGCCCACCATCGGATTTTCCTTGAACTTATAAACAGAGACCGCAAGTTCCGGATAGAGCTCAATCAGCTTCAAAGTCACAAAGTTCAGCTGTCCGTTGATGATATCCTGGAAGGGCGGACGACCGGAAAGATTAAGGCCATCGACGATGTCGTCGGCCATCTGGAAGATGAGTCCGATTTTTTCTCCGAGTGTCCCGAGAGTGTTGATGTCACTGAAGCCCGCGAGTTTTCCCGGCGTCGTGCAACACCAGCGGATGAGACTGCCGGTTTTTTTGATGGAAATAAGTTCCAGGTCTTCGCGTTTTACGAAGTCTTTTTTCTTCAGATCATACTGGAGCCACTCACCGTCAGCGAGATCCTGAATGGAGCGCGTGAGATCCACCAGGATATCATTTCTGTTCATGACCGCGAGTTCTGACATGATCGTGGCCAGAAGATAATCTCCCGCGAGAATAGCAGTGGTATTGTCGCGAAGGTGATTGAGAGTCGGGTGATTGCGGCGGGAATTACTTTCATCGATCACGTCGTCGTGAACGAGACTCGCGACATGCGTGAGCTCTACGGCGCGGGCATAAGTTTTAAGCTCAGTTGGCTTCAGGTCAAAGAGTTCGCCCATGAGAAAGAGAAGTCCGGGACGAAATTTTTTTCCACCGGCATGCACCAGGCCATTGAGCTCGGTGGTGAGTCCGCTGATGGTATGGCTGGTCATTTCCAGGGGAAGCTCTTCGATGGAAAGCTTAAATTCCTGAAGGTTCATTGGGTATCGTCCTTTGTCCCCACAAATCTATGTGACGGACAGGCGATAGGCAAGGATAATGACTTCAATTTACCAAGGAGTTCCCTATGAAATGGCTGATATTCAGTGTGCTGTTTTCTTCATCGGTTTTTGCCGGTTTGTATGACGTCAAAGAGAAGTCGATCACCGGAAAAGAATTTCCGATGGCCGACCTGAAAGGAAAAACGGTCCTGGTGGTTAATATCGCTTCTCAGTGTGGCTACACTCCGCAAATGACGGATCTCGAGACACTTTACCAGAAATATAAAGCGAAGGGCCTTGTCCTCGTGGGTGTTCCGACAAACGATTTCGGGGGCCAGACTCCGGAAGACGACAAGGCGATGCTGGAGTTCTGCCAGAAAAATTATTCCGCCAGCTTTCCGATCCTCACGAAGAAAACAATCCTGGGAAAAGACAAGCGAGAACTATACAAGTTTCTCGACGGCGGAAAAGAAGTGAAGTGGAACTTTGAGAAGTTTCTCGTGAACAAAAAAGGCGAAGTCGTGGGCCGCTATGAATCCCGGGTGAAGCCTCTTGATGAAGACCTCACCAAAGCGATCGAAAAGAATCTTTAACTCAGAACTTTCACATCCAGGGGACGTGTGATCTTCAGGTTCACGTCCCTTTGAGGGAATGCCATTTCGATTCCCAGCTCATTGAATTTGTCATTTAACCGGAAGCGAATTTCACTCTTCATGACACCAAGATTTTCGGTCAGCATATCGGCCCAGAAAATCAGCTGGAAATCGAGAGTCGACTCGTTGAAGTTATCAAATAGAACTACCGGCATCGGATCCTGACGGATGCCTTCGGTGTTTAAAAGAATATCCATGCAGGTATTCTCCACCTTGCGGACATCTGAACCATAGGCCACGCCAAAACTAACTATCGAGCGCACGATGGATGCCTCATAAGTTGCATTTAGGACGGCCTTCTCCAGGAAGAAACTATTCGGGATAATGAAAATCTTGTCGTCAGCGTTTTTGATCTTGGTACTTCTGGTCCCGATACTCTGAATGACTCCGGCCATGCCTTCCACTTCGACGATGTCGCCCACCTTGATGGGTTGTTCTACCAGGAGGATCACACCCGAGATAAAATTATTAACGATATTTTGTGAACCAAAACCGACACCGATGGCAAGCGCACCGCCCACCACCGTGAAGACGGTGAGGGGAATGCCTGCGACCGTCAACGCCAGTGTCACGATACCGGCGAGGGCCCCATAAAAAGCAAAAGTCTGATAGGTGTTTCTTGCTCCCTTGTCATCGACGAATTGTTCAATCAGGCGCTGGTTAATGATTCTCACAAACAGCCGGGAAAGACGGGTGGCAAAGACGAGGATTAAGAGGGCCAGGATGGTGGAACCCAAAGTGAGCTTAATCCCGGCAATGGTGATCAGTTTATGATTCCAGAGTTCAAGAAAAGGCGAAAGTGTCGCCTGTAGACCCTCAATCATGCATTCCCCTCGAAAATATTAGGCTTTTTAGCTGGGTAAATTTGTCATGGGGTTGTGGACTTCGTCTAGTGTTTGGCATATAAAACACCTTATGATTCATAGGTATTCGACCCACTTCGGCACAGTGTTATTTGTCCATCTCGCCCTGATCTTCGGGGGCCTCACCCTGCTTCATCGGGATGAAGTGGCCCGTAGCATTGGTAAGCATGTGATCAATCTCAAAGTTGCGGGTGAAACACTTTTGAATCCGCCTAAGATTACCCGAACAGCAAAACCAGAAATGAGACCGGTGGTTACTCAGCCAGTGAGTCCCGAGGCCAAGCCCGGTGAGATTCCGGAAGTGACCACCAATGCTTTATCGGGGACAGCGATTGCTGACATCAAGAGCATCTACAAGGCCCAGCTCAGATCAAAGATAGAAGAAAACAAGTTCTATCCCATGGCGGCCCGTCGCATGGGTCAGACGGGAACTGTCGTCGTGGCATTTACGTTGCTCGAAGATGGGTCTATCATCGACGTGAGAATTGACAATACTTCAGGAAATCCTAGTCTTGATTCCGCAGGCCTTGAGGCAGTGAAGAGGGTCGGTAAGTTTAAGGCCATCCCTTCTGAGCTCAATGCTAGTTCCCTGGATATGTCGGTTCCCATTAAATTCAGCACTCTTTAATATCAAAGGAAGTATATGCGCTTGATTGATTTCATCAACGCTGGTGGATCGATTACCTGGATCCTCGTTGCCATGAACATTATTGGTCTCTCTCTCATCCTCTGGAGATTTTTCGTCGTCCGTGATTTCTCCAAAAAAATTGCCGTCGAAGCGAAAGCACTTGCTGCAGACATGGCTTCACGGTTCAAGACTTCCAATCTGGAGCTCATGAAAGATGCTATCTCTCAGAGAGTCCACGAGCTCGAATATGGAATGACTTCCATCAAAGTCATCGCGACAACTGCACCCTTATTGGGGCTCCTGGGAACCGTTCTTGGTATCTACGAAGCCTTCCAGGTGATTTCTTCCACCGGTCTTCAGGACCCGGGGAAATTCGCATCCGGAATTTCGTACGCGCTCATTACCACCATCGTGGGTCTCATCGTTGCGATCCCTCACTACATTGCCCACAACTATCTCTCCGGTGAACTAGATTCACTCGAGATCAAGATGGAAAAACAAATCGGGCCGATGCTGAAAGGGGAGTAGTATGGGTCGCCGTCACAAACGCGAATCTCTTTCGATGGATCTGACTCCGCTCATCGATATGGTGTTTCTTCTTCTCGTATTCTTTCTCGTTACCTCTCAGTTTAAAAAAGACGAGCTCGCTCTTCTTCTGAAACTTCCGAAGTCCGAGCAAGGGGCCGGAAGTGAAAAGAAAATTGACCAGCTGACCATTGAGATGACTGACAATGAGATCGCAGTCAACGGAAAGAAATCCAGCGTGGAAGAGCTTCCGGC
This sequence comes from Bacteriovoracales bacterium, assembly GCA_036675045.1. Taxonomy (GTDB): domain Bacteria; phylum Bdellovibrionota; class Bacteriovoracia; order Bacteriovoracales; family Bacteriovoracaceae; genus Peredibacter. The sequence goes on from JAKFFP010000291.1 coordinate 9,401, forward strand.
GATCTTTGAAAAAACTCAGAAAGAGACGCTGGTGAACCTCAGGGTCGATGGTGAAGTCAAATACACCCGTCTCGTTAAGGTGCTTGATCTCCTTCAGATCAATAAGCTCGAGAACATTTCACTCATCACGGATAAGAAATGAAGTTCATTCTTCTCCTCCTCCTGAGCTTACCCGCATTCGGGATAACGTTTCCGGAATATCTGGAGGAGAAGAAAGCGAACATCTCCCACGAAAGGCATCTCCCTTATCTTCTTTATCATGGTCACAAGACGGAAAAATCCGTTCTTCTGATTCACGGGATTTTTTCATCACCGCTTTATTTTAAGGGAATGGCGAAGGCCTTTTTTGATCGCGGCTATAATGTTGTGACGATCATTCTTCCCGGACACTGGGAGAAAGACTGGTACCGCATGGGAGAAATGGATTCCCGGGAATGGTCCCAGGAAGTTGCTGTTGGTTGGGAGCTTGCGAAGCAATACGGTGACAAGATCATCTTAGCGGGACACTCTCTCGGAAATCTCCTTCAGCTCGAGCTGGCTTTGAAGTATCCGGAAGAGGTGCATGCCTTGGTCATGACTTCGCCGGCGGTTGCACTTAACTGGCCCACGGTCCTATCTGCCCGTGCCGGAAAGAAATTTCACATCACCGGAAATCATTTCGTGTTCAAAAGGCCCGACGGTTTCCAGGTTCCGGATTTCAATCCGCGGGCGGCCCTCCTCATCCGGGAAACTCAGAGGAGAGTGCTGAAAGGGTCGTTAACTGTTCCTTACTTCCTGGCCTACACCTGGGCCGATCCGGTTCTTGATGTCTTTCAGCTGAAAAAATATTTCAATCAGTTTCCGGTAAAGCGGAAAGTGTACTCTTACAAGATCACCAGTCAGGTCTTTCACAATAACATCTCGCAATCGCCGGAAGATGAACTGACTTTCACCACCGGTGAGGGAAATCCTTATTTTCATTCCATGATGGATGCGGCCCTGGCCTTTGTAGAATCCCTTTAAAAGACAGCTTGCAAATATTCCGGAAAATCTATATCATCTGTTTCAAACAAGTGTTTGAAACGTGTGTTAAAGGTAGGTTGGAATGTCTAATGTCTTGAAACTAACGAGTTTTCTGGCAATAGTGGCACTGAGTGGCCCTTCTTTTGCGGAGTCGATTGTTCTGACCGAAGATTCGGTTCAGGCGCTGGCCCGGAAGGGCTCGCCTCGGTTGGATGAAATCGAAGCAGCTTTTCTTTCCGTGTCGCTTGATCAAAATGAGCTGCGTGAGCGATTCGCTCCTGAGCTTTTTGGAAAGTATGGGCACGCTGAGACCCGGGAACGGGCGCTGGTAAGATTTCAACCGGTGTTTAGTCCGATTGATCAGGCACAGATCGGCGTGAGAAAGAATCTCTCTCACGGGATTTCTACTTCGGCCTCCATTGTGACAGATCAAAGAAGTGCGGCACCTACAGCATTTACCGGTCGCTTTCGGAATGCCACCACGACAACAGCGAACTTCACGATGCAGATGGACCTTTGGCGGGATCTCTTCGGTCGCATGAGTAAGGCCGAGCTGGAAAGTGCTGAGCTAAAGACAAAGCGCGCCGAGCTTGAAAAAAATATTGCCCAGAAAACATTCCGACTGTCCCTTCGCCGTCTTTTCTGGTCTCTCGTCGCTAACAATGAATCGATGAAAATTTCCCAGGAGCTCCTGTCTTCTGCTGAAGTCCTCGCGAAGGAAACCACCCAGAGATATAAAAATTCGGTAGCAGAAGCCGATGATGTCGCCCGCTATCAGGCTTTGGTGGCCACAAGACAGGGCAGTGTGACCTATCTTCAATACCAGAAAGAAGCACTGATAAAACAGCTTCAGAATCTTGTTCCTGAATTCAATGGAAAAGAGATCAGTCTCGGGAAATATGATATTCCCCAGACGATTAGCGAAGTTCTCGCCTGTACCGCCAGCATCGCCAGTGAGCCTAAAATTCCTTATCAGAATACGAGCTATGACGAAATCGTGAACATGATCCGGAAAGACCGCGATCAGAGAAATCTTATCAATTCCCGGTATTCTGATATTGACGTGAAACTTTACGGTACTGCTAAAACGACTGGTGTTTCCGCGGAACCTACCGGGACAAATGCCACCCGCGGCTCTTACGGCGGATCGATTGATGATCAGACCGATCACAATCGCACAGGATATGAAGTCGGGGTCATGTTTACGATGCCCCTTGGTGATGCGAAAAAAGATACCCAGAAAACAAAAGAGCTCTACGACCAAAAAAGGCTGGATGCGGCCCTTAACGCCAACGAAACTTATATGATGAGTTCGCACACGAGTTTTGCCAGGACAATCAGCTATCTGAATGATGTGGTAAAGGCCCAGCGGATTTCGTCAGAACAGTTGAACAAGCGGCTGCGTCTCATGCGCAGAAAGTATGAGCAGGCGCGGGTTTCGGTGAACGACCTCGTTCAGGATCAGGAAGCCTATCTTTCTTCCGAGCTCACGACGATTGATGTGAGACTCCAGATTATTAATACCCTTTTTGATTACTTAGTTGTGTTCCCGGAAACGCCGTGCGCGTTTAACAGGATTTAATATGAGAAACCTCTCGAAATTTTTTATCGAAAACCCGAAACTGACCATCGTCTTTTCGCTGTTCCTTGTTCTCTTCGGATACATGGGACTGAAGTCGATGAACGCGGAATCCTATCCGTCGGTGGATTTTGCCACCGCTATCATTGAGACAGAGTATTTCGGTGCCACTCCGGAAGACATCGAGATCAAGATTACCAAGCCCATCGAGGATGAACTCCGCGGCGTCTCCGGCATTAAGGATGTCCGTTCTATTTCTCAGGCGGGGAGATCCAAGATCGTCGTGCGCGTGGACATGGATAATCCGAAAGTCATTGTGAAAGATGTGATGGGAGACATCCAGCGTGCGATAGATCGCGCGAAGGATCTGCCGGTTGATCTTCTGGAAAAACCAAAGTTCACCGAGATCAAGTCAGAAGAATTTTCGGCCATGGAACTTGCTGTCGTGGGTTCCAATGAAGGCAGAAAGCGCGATCTTCTGGCCGATGCCCTGAAAGAAGATATTGAAGACGATAAGAACGTCAAAGCGGTCATCCTCGAAGGTTACCGCGAACGCGAATTTGAAATCCGCCTTTCGCGTAAGAAACTTGATGATCTCCACATCGGTGTGGATGAAGTCCTGCAAAAAATTGGTGCCCGGAATTCGAACACGCCCGGTGGAGAGCTCGAGACAAGTGAGATCCAGCGACTGGTGCGGGTCGATGCCAAAATAACATCGGCCGAAGAACTGGGAAATACCCCGATCCGATCCACCTTTTCCGGTGGCATCATCCGCCTGAAAGATGTGGCGAGAGTTATCGATGGTGACCAGGAAGCGCGTACTCTTTCCCGCTATATGGGTGAGCCCGCGACCCTTCTTACCATTCAGAAAAAAGGTGGCGCTGATACGCTCAAGCTCATTGATGGAATCACTCCCGCCCTCGAGAGATACCGGAAAAATAATCCCGCTTATAAATTTAACATCTACTTCGATGAAGGGGTAAACGTCCGGCAGAAGCTCTCGACTCTTTCCAGTAACGCCGTTTCAGGCCTTATCGTGGTAGTGGCCGTTCTTCTTTTCTTCATGCCCGGAAGAATCGGTCTCATGGTAGCGATCTCCCTGCCGGTGATCCTGCTCGCGACGATTGGTCTCATGCCTTACATGGACCAGACCCTGAACTCCATCACCATTCTCGCGCTCATCATTGCGATGGGGATGCTGGTCGATAACTCGATTGTTATCGCGGAAGAATACATCCGGCGCCGACAGCTCGGGTCCTCTTCGATTGATGCGTCTGTCGATACGATTGAGACGATGTGGCTCCCGATTTCCGCCACCGCCTTCACTACGATTGCCGCCTTCCTTCCGATGCTGGTCACGACCGGAATCATGGGAAGATTCATTGCCCCCATTCCCATCATCGTGACGACGGCACTTCTCTTTTGTCTCTTCGAGTGCTTTCTTCTCCTGCCGATGCGCCTTCATGTAATTGGTTCAAGAATTGATGTCGGAACAGTGGAAGCGAAAAAATCTCACTGGTTTGATGCTGTGGCGGCGAAGTTTGAGAGATTCATGGACTGGACTGTCCGGCATCGCTATATCATGGCCGGGATCATGCTCGGAATCTTCATTTTCTCGATGGTCATGATCGGAGTCTTTAATAAGTTCATGCTCTTTCCGCCGGACCAGACTGAGATCTATATCGCCCGGATTGAGCTGGCAGAGGACGCGAAAGTCGAGGAAACCTACCGGATCACCAAAAAACTCGAAGAGGAAATTATAAAAGTCGTCGGGAAAGACTGGCTCAAGCACTCGGTATCAATCGCCGGATCTTCACTTGCTGATCCGACCGATGTCAGAGGGGCCGTGGGTGATAACGTCGGCATCGTGAAAATGTTTGCCACTGACGAAGCGAAATACAATGTTCCTCACACCGATTTCCTCGCGCGCCTCCGGAAAATCAAGATGCCGGAAGCAAAGTCCCTGACGTTCGAAGAACAGATCAACGGCCCGCCGGTAGGTGCACCGGTGACAGTGACTTTTCGCTCGAATAACGGCGAAAGCCTTGATGCCTTGATTGCGAAGGTCATGGCGGATCTTAAAAACACGAAAGGTGTTTTCGATGTGAAGACCGATGATGTTTACGGCCCGCCGGAAGTAAAAGTTCTCCTGGATTACGATAAGCTCGATCGCCTCGGAGTGACTGCGGCGTCCGTAGGTAACACGGTGAGAACTGCGCTCACGGGGACATTTATTTCTGATGTCACTTTGAACAACAAGAAAGCTGAGCTCAAGGTGAACTTCCGCGATGTCTCGAAAGAAAACGTGACTGACCTCGCCCAGATGAAAATCATGGACTCGCGCGGGAATCTCATTCCTCTTTCACTGGTCGCAAAATTTGAAGAGTCCCGCGGAACCCCTCAGGTTAAGCGTTACGATTTCAAACGCGCTAAAACCATCACCGCAAATATTGAGCCGGAAGTGATCACTTCCGTTGCCGCCAACCAGATCGCCGCTGAATCCTTTAAGAAATATTCTCCCGACCATCCGGATGCCACCATCGTTTTCGGGGGTGAACAGGAAAGTACCAACGAGTCCATGGCCTCACTTGGAAATGCCATGATCCTCGCGCTCATCGGAATTTATGCCATCATGGTATATATCTTCCGCTCATATCTCGCACCCGGGCTTATCATGACGACAATTCCCATGGGTCTTCTGGGTGTATCGGTTGCGTTCTTCTTCCACCAGCGTCCGGTGAGTTTTCTGGCGATGATCGGACTTATAGGACTCGCGGGGATTATCGTGAACAACGGGATTATTCTTATCGACTTCATCAACCAGATGAGGGCCGAGGGGAAGATGAGCCTGCATGACATCCTGGTGAAAGCGCCGACCATTCGTCTGAAACCCGTGATGGCCACATCACTCACAACGATGGGTGGACTTTTCCCGACAGCGTACGGAATCGGGGGAGCGGATGCGATGCTGGTTCCGATGACTCTCGCCATGGCATGGGGACTCACCACCGGAACGATTCTCACTCTGGTCTGGATTCCTGCCGGATACGCGATCATCGAAGATTTTGTGAAACTCAGGAATAAGATTCCGTTTTTTGCCAGGATGGAAAAGCGCGCTC
>JAKFFP010000292.1:0-15098 GCA_036675045.1 Bacteriovoracales bacterium
ATAAGGAGGGATCTGGTAACCCGCATACACATGTGTATCAACCCGTACCCCATGCCCACCGGGCGAGTGAAAATGGGTTATCTTTCCGGGTGATGGTCTGAAATTGTTAAATGGATCTTCCGCATTGATACGGCACTCTATTGCATGCATCTCCGGAATATAATTCTTTCCGGAAATAGGAATACCTGAAGCTACCTTGATCTGTTCTTTGATCAGGTCAAAATTTATAACTTCTTCCGTAACCGGATGTTCAACCTGGATCCGGGTATTCATTTCCATGAAGTAAAATTTTTCCGTATCGAGGTCATAGAGGAACTCAACTGTGCCCGCAGAATCGTAGTCCACGAACTTCGCGAGACGAACAGCAGCGGAACAAATTTCCTCTCTCACTTTCTGAGAGAGAACCGGAGAGGGAGCTTCTTCGAGAATCTTCTGGAATCTTCTCTGAATAGTACAATCGCGTTCACCCAGGTGAATGACGTTGCCATGTTTGTCGGCAAGGATCTGCACTTCAATGTGACGTGGGTTCGTGATGTATTTTTCAATGAAAAGAGTTCCGTCACCGAAAGCAGCTTTCGCTTCCTCATGAAGGCGCGCAAGTGCCGGCCAGAGTTCATCGAAGTTTTCAATGCGCTTCATTCCGCGTCCACCACCACCGGCAGAAGCTTTAATGAGAACAGGAAAACCCATTTTTTCGACTTCTTTCTGGATAACTTTTTCTTCGACTTCTTTTACGTAAATTGGTTCAAGAGTCGGAACTTTAGCTTTCTTCGCAGTGATTTTTGATTCAATTTTATCACCCATCGACTGGATACATTTGACGGATGGACCGATGAAAGTGATTCCCCATTTACCGCACATCTCGGCGAATTCGTCATTCTCAGAGAGAAATCCATAACCCGGATGAATGGCATCAGCACCGGTAATATCGGCAGCTGAAAGGATCTGAGGAACGTTAAGGTATGACAGAGCAGACTTCGCAGGTCCGACACAAACGGACTCATCTGCCATTTTTACGTGAAGCGAATCTTCATCGGCAGTGGAATGGATGGCCACTGTCTCGATGCCGAGTTCTTTACAACTTCTGATTACCCGAATGGCGATCTCACCCCGGTTAGCAATCAGGACTTTCTTGAACTTCTTCGCTTCAACTTTCATTATGGCTTGATCTTGAAGAGTGGCTGGCCGAATTCAACCAGAGATTCGTTTTCAACACAGATCTCAACGATTTCACCCGCGATGTCTGCATCGATTTCATTCATGATTTTCATGGCTTCAAGTACGCACAGAGGCTGGCCCGCGCGAACTTTATCACCAACTTTCACATAGACTGGTTTTCCCGGTGAAGGTGAACCATAAAAAGTTCCCACGAAGGGAGACTTAATGATGTGGAGACCAGCATCAGCTGCAGCTGATTTCTGTGCCGCTGTTTGTGCCGGAGCGGCCGGTGCTGCCTGTGGTGCCGGAGCGTATTGAACCGGAGCATGGTGAACAACAGGCGACGCTGAAGTCATAAAGCTTACTGAGACTTTGTAATCTTTCCCCTCAACCTGGAGTTCAGCAACTCCCTGGTCTTTAGCGACTTTTACGATCTCTTTCAGTGTATCGAGATTCATGTTTATGCCTTCTCACGTGAAATATATTCACCTGTGCGGGTATCGATTCTAAGGACTTCGCCTTCTTTGATGAACAGAGGAACGTTGATCTGGAGACCTGTTTCCATAACTGCTTTCTTGTTACCGCCGGTAGCAGTGTCTCCACGCATACCAGGATCTGTTTCAACAACTTTCAGGTTGATGAAGTTCGGAAGCTCGATGGATATCGGACGGCCATTATAATAGAGAATGAAAACCTTGATGTTTTCCTGGAGATAGTACTTGTTATCGCCAACCTGATCATGAGTCAGGTGAACCATTTCGAAAGTTGTCTGATCCATGAAGTTGTAACCATCGATGTCCGAATAGTTGTACTCCATTTCCTTTTCTTCCATATCCGGCTTACCAACTGTCTCAACTCCGGCCTTGAACGTGCGTTCAATTGTCTGGTTAGTTTCAAGATTACGGATGCGGGTTCTGACGAAAGCTGAACCTTTACCTGGGTTCACGTGTTGAAAATCAACGATGATCCAGGGCTTTCCTTCGATCTCGATTTTAAGACCCTTTCTGAAATCAGTGGTTTGATACATAAAAAGAACTTCCCCTTAAATAACGTCAGTGGAGCTGCGAATGAATCGCGACGTAATAACTCTGTTTTCCGAGCCCGCTCATTATGGCCGTAGCGGCTTTTGCCGTCAACAAAGTATGCCGGAAGTCCTCTCGCCGATAGACCTGAGAAAGGTGCACTTCAATTACTGGAATTTTCAGGATTTTCAGAGCGTCATGAATGGCCACACTGGTATGGGCATAGCCACCGGGATTAATGATGAGAGCGTCAAAGTTTTCAGTATGAGCTTGCTGGATTCTCGAGACAATTTCACCTTCAACGTTCGATTGAAACCACTCGAGCTGGGCCCTGCCTTTCACTTTTTCTTCGGTCCATCTTGCAATGTCATCCAGTGAATCGGAACCGTAAACTTCAGGTTCGCGCTTTCCCAGCATGTTGAGATTTGGACCATTAATGATGAGAAACTTTTTCATGAACGATCTGCTCGTTGTCGGAGATCGCCCAGGAACTGGTCGAAGGCTTCACGAACTTTTATCTCTGCCGGTGACTTGCTCTTGACTTTATTTTCGATGATGGAAATCAGCTCATCGTGGCCGGATTCCTCCGTCACTTTCTCTTCCGCTGAATACTGCCGTCTCATCTGTTTAACTTCTTCCAGCTTTCTTTTTGAATTCTGATCTTGCGGGTTGAGCTCAAGGATTTTTTCAAGAAGTTCTATCGCTTTATCGTAATAGTGCTGGCTGCAGTAAAGATCAATGAGTGTATGAGAAACTATCGGTGAGTCAGTATTGATCGAAGCATTGACTTCATCAATGTCACCCATTTCTTCCTGGAATTCATCTGCATAAAAATCATCTTCCAGGCTTCGCTTCTCAACTTCCTTGCGGAGAATCGGATGAAGATCGGATTTCTCTTCCTCACCCGGACGTTTCATCACCCATTCATCATCAGAATCAACTTTCTGTTCTGCGGGTTTATTACTCTCCGGAAGTGCTTTCTTATGAGTGCGGTTAAAATCGACCTGTACCCAGTCGTCATCGATTGTCTCGGATATCGGTATTTCCATATCCGGGGCCTTGATGAGCTGATCAAGAGTCAGTTTCTTGTGTCCCACCATCAGATCATCTTCGAGCTTCTTAACTTCCGAGGCGAAAAATTTATCTCTGGGATTCAGGAAAAGGAGATACTTGTATGTATCGAGTGCCTCTTCCAGATGTCCCATGTGAATGCAGGCCTGAGCGAATATCTTCTGGAGAGAAATATTATCCGCATTCTGGGCAATGATGGGTCTAAGAGTATTGTAAGTAAGCTCGTACTTTTCCTGATCATAATAACAATGAGCGAGGACAATATATCCCAGGGCATAGTTTGGATGATTCCGGATTCCGTCTTTCAGTATTTTGAGAGCATCGTCCAGCATTCCGAGTTTACGGAATGCCTCAGCGAGTGGCGCGAAAACTTTCGAGCGGGGATTCTTCTTGTACAGGCCATAGTACTTGGCCAGCAAGGCTGATTGATTACGTTTCCCCGTCACAGTTTCCTTCCCTTAAAGTGACTCCGAGTCTGACTTCACATTGCTGGCTCTTTTGTCAGAGAACCCGGCTTCATCCTGGTTGAGAATTCGAGGAGTGATGAAAACAACGAGCTCTGATCTGCTGTTTGTCGTATTGAATGGGTTCCGGAAAAGCCATCCGACCAGCGGGAGATCCTTGAGATAAGGGATACCGGCCACAATGTTACTTTCTGCATTTGTGTAAAGTCCCCCGATAACGACCGTTGATCCGTTATCAACCAGGACGTTAGTAGACACCGTACGTGTGGCCACATCAGGTGGAGCTCCGGGTGCAGGTACGGTTCCGAAAGATGATTTCGAAATTGCTACAGTAAGATTAATGGCGCCATCATTCGTCACCTGAGGCGTAACGTTCAGACTGGTTAATGCGTTGACCGACGAAAAGTTCGAAGTTACCGCGCCATTGACAACCGTGCTCGTGGAGAAGGAAGTGGAGTCATTGGCAGAGAGAGTTGCTGCTTTCTTATTCTGCGTGACGACCCTCGGACTGGAGACCACGCGAACTTTCGATTCCTGTTCCATCATCTCGAGGTTAAAGGAAAGATTCGTCAAACGCTTATAGATTCCTATGGTGAGACCCGCCACTGTAGGAGCATCTGCTCCCGGTGCTGTACTGAATGAGAAGCCCGGACCGACCGGTGTCCTTCCCGTCGTGTTGATTACCGGATCGTATCCAAAAGAAAGTCCGCGGGTGAGTCCGATTCGCTTTGAGTAGTTCTCGGAAGCCTCAACGATTTTTGCTTCAATCAGAATCTGGGGAGTCTGAGTGTCCAGCGTTTCCACAATTTTCTTCATGCGGTCAATCGCGTCCACCGTATCCCGAACAATGAGACTATTTGTCCGGTCATCAACCTGGATCTTTCCACGATCTTTTGTCAGATAGTCCGCGAGAACAGTTTTGATATCACCCATAGCCGCATAGTTAATGAGAAAAATCCGGGTTACGAGCGGCTCCAGTGTTTCTTTTTGCTTAACAGCTTCTGCGGCCAGTTTCTGTTCCTCGGCTGCCTGCTGCGCAGTTTTCATGATGAGGATATTGGCATTCTTTTCGGCCACCAGCTTAGAGAGCTTCATAATGGTATCGAGTGCCTGGTCCCAGGGGACGTTAGTAAGGGAAAGGGTGATCGGCGGCAGACCACTGACTTTCTGGTCAATGATGATGTTAAATCCAGAAGTGTCAGCAATCATGTTAAGAACATCAACGACCGGGATATCTCTGACGTTGATGGAAATCCGTCGACCGACGTATTTCTTAGGTCCAGAGAGTGTCAGGTTTTCGAGAATATCTTCAAGGCTGGTCGACTTTGGAACATTAATCCCAACCGCGTCCTGGAAAGTTTCCTGAGAGCGGGCCTTGTCATCGGTACTCTTCACCTGATTCTTTGTGAAAACTCCGAAGCGATTTTCAATATTAAGGAAAATATTGTTACCCTTCGTTTCGAGAACTGAACGGACGTTATCACGGAGCTGGATCGCGAATCTGACATCATTCGCTGTCCCAGGTTTTCTATAACCAGAAATGTAAACCGTAGAGCCGGGGAATTCAGAAGTATCAATACCTCGAAGAAGTTTCGGAGAAACTTTGGCATTCTTGATATCGAGAATAATTTGTTTGTCTTCGGTAACGTGGAAACGTTCCGCGAGAAGGGCCTTGTCAGCTTCGATGACGAGCTTACTGACTTCCCCTTCCTGGGTAAAACTCACATTGGTGATTTCCTGTGCCCCTACAGATAGTGCGTAGAGCGCCAGGAAAACAGAAAAAAATCCTTTCTTCATGTTCTCTTCCTTAAGAATGTCCATACCGGACTCTACTAATATTGTAGGGAAATTATCTCGAAATTGGTACCACAGTTTCTAAGTATTCTTCCTGGCCGTAAACGTTGATGATTTTTTCAACGAGAATGATACCGCCGGGAAGGATTGCTTTCACCTCAGCATTATCTGGTCCTATGGAAGTTCCTTCTTTAATCACAACGACTCTCCCACCTTCACCCTTGGTGATCATCGCTCTTCTCTCCTTACCAATCATCACACCTACCACCCTCAGGTCGTAAATGTTCCAATCACGAAGGTTATCAGATTGAAGATTTGAATATAAAGATTCGCCTCTTTTATATTTGTTACCGCCCTGGCGCCTTTGCTGGCCTTTGGGCTGAGGTGATTTAAAAGGGTCACGGAGCTCTAGAGGATTTTCGATACGGGTTTTATCTTTGAAAAATTCATCCAGACTATTTTTCGTCGGGGCAGCGATTGCCCCGAGGGATAAAAGGATTGTGATAAGGATAAGCTTCATACGATTCCATTATCAAATGAGACCGGGCCCGCTGTCCACTTTTAGATATCAGAAACCCCGTTCTACGCGAAAGCTTGGATTGAAACGATATGCCTGAATGATAGCTTCACCATTCACAATCTGGAAACGACCTTTGCGGGCAGCTCCGCTGGTGGTGAGTTTAAGACTTTTAACGTTGTAAATTCTCGTCGCATTTCCGATTCGCTCGAAGAAAATCAGGAACTGAAGAAATGTACCGCTGGCCTTGATGGAATAGTCTTTCGAAATAAAATATGTGCTGGATTCCTCACTCTTAGGCTCGAGAATAGTGTCTTTGATATTCAGGACTTTCATCTCTGCCTGGAAAGCAGCAAGGATCTGGGAATCATTTGTTTCGGCGGGAAGTTGTTTCTGCACCGACTCGATGTTCTTAGCAACTTCTTCCACACGAACCTTGTACTCATCGGCTTTCTTGATAAAGTCGTTGATCTCTTTAACTTTAGATTTGAGCTTTACGATATCAGCTTCCACATTCGGAATTTCGGTCTCAATCTCAGTCATTCTCAGATCATGTTGTTCCCAAAGCTCGTAGGTCGTCCAGCAACCGTAGAGGAACATAAAGATATGGAGATTTCCGATGATCTTATTTACTAGTTCTTTCACTGATCGAACCTCGCAATGCCAAAGCGGACATCAAAAACTTCAATCCGGGCCTTATCAGGCTCTCTGACATACTGGCTTTGCTGACCAACATTGGCGTCTCTGATGAAAACCGAAGACCTGAGACTTTGTACAAAATCGCCAATGCTGGTGTAATCGAGTGCTTCACCTTTGATACTGAGAACATCATTCTCAATTGTGAGCTCTTTGATCCACATGTCCGTCGGTGTATTTTTTGCGATATATAGGAGAAGGGCAGAAGGATTTTTCTTGAAAGAAATAGCCTCTTTAACGGCCAGGAGCTTTTTCTCAAGCGCTTCTTCCTGAGCTTTCAATTCCTTGATCTGATTCTCGTAATTCTTAGCTTCGTTAACTTTTCTCTTTAATCCTGCCACAACCATTTGCTTTTCATTCAATTCGGCGGTTTTTTCTTCCTCAGAAGCAGTCCACATCGGAATGATTACAAAATCCGGCACGTAAAGAAGAACTATCACCAGTAATACGGCCTTAATCTTTAACTTGGTAAAATCAAAGCCGCCGATATTCGAAATATCTACCTGTTTCTTGGCTGCGGAGAGATTGATCTTAATCATTGCCACTAGTTCACCTTCCTCATGGCAAGACCAATAACAACCGGAGCAATCGCGGCCAGTTGGTCGGCATTCTCATCAAGCTTTTTGTTATTAAGCTTGAATGCACTCAGGACATCCAGACGCTGGACTTCAAGGCCTGTCACAATGGATAGTTTTTCAATCAGTCCGGGAAGGAGTGAAGAGCCACCAGTGACAAAACAGTACTCAACTTTTTCCGCTGAGCCCTGAGTAATATAGAAGTTGATGCTTTTTTTAACTTCTGCAATCTGTTGCTCAATCTGCGAGCTGACAATATTAAGAATTTCCTGCGGGAGATTGCCCCGGTCATCAGTACTTATCTTCAGGTCTTCAGCTTCTTCATACGATACACCCATCTGCCGCTGAATCTCTTCTGTCACTAAGCTTCCGCCAACCGGAATTTCCTTCGTGAAGATCGGCGCTCCGCGCTTGAACACAACGACTTTCGTACTTTGAGCGCCAAAATCGAGAAGAAGTGTTCCCTGATTATATTCTTCAATATTATCCTGCAGAACTTCTTCCATCACGTTGGCGAGGGCGATAACGTTGAGGTCCACCACTTTCGCAGTAAGTTTTGCGTCTTTCAGGACATTGGTGAAATTCTCAATGATCTCATTTTTTGCGGCGGCGACGATGGCATCCTTACCGCCCCCTTCATTATCTCCGATGATATGAAAATCGATCTGAGAATCATCAGCACCAAATGTAATGTATTGTTCTGCTTCCCAGAGAATGTGATCTTCAATCTCTTCCCGCGATCCTTCGGGAACGTTCAGACGTTTTGTCATCGTATTCGGACCAAAAAGACCCAGACAAATCTGACGGGATTTAATTCCAGATTCTTTGAGTGCTTCCAAGATGCCTTCCACAATTTCAGAAGGCTTTTGGATTTCATCTTCAATGAGCGCAGCTTCGGAAAGTGTGAAGACGCCAAATCGCTCGATCTTAAATTTCCCAGGGCCGCCGGAAAGTTCGCAAACCTTGATACTATGGGCGCCGATGTCCACACCGATGGTGACACCCGGACTCACTCTTCCCATTAAGTCATCAATCTGGTCTTTAAAAGACTTTGCCAAAAATTTCTTCCCTGAAGATAAACTAAGTTTAGTTCATTATATGCAGAGTAAGTTACAGATATCAAGCGGATTGGTGCGTTATGCCAAATTAGAAGAGTAAGCTCTGTAGCCGATAAGCAAGTTCGGGGAAATAAATCTGGAAAGCTGCTACCAGAAGAATGGATGGCCCGAAGGGAAGTGGTTTGTCTTTCGTCGCTTTTTTAAGCGCAATCAGAATCAAACCGACAACCGCTCCGACAAAACAACTAAGAAAGATATTGAAGACAATACCCATAGGACCAAGGAGCAGTCCTAAAATTCCATACAGCTTGATATCTCCACCACCAAGTCCGATCTGACCGCGGATTTTGTAAAACAGCCAGGTCACCAGAAGTGTGCCGCCAAAGCCGATGGCCCCGCCGATCGCCCAGTAATTCCAGTGATAAGTGAAAAAGACATACGGGAGAATCACTGCCACCAGATAAAGGTTGAGAGAATCCAGCAGGAGCTGGTGATCCAGATCGATGAAAAAGTGACAGATGAAAATGCAGGCCACGATAAATTGAAAGGCAAATATCGAAAGGCTCATGGAATCGAGACTTTCCGGAAACAACCAGAAAGCAATAAGACCAGTGAGTATTTCAATCAGGGGATATCTCCAGGAGATCCTGGCTCCGCAAAAACCGCACTTTCCTCTCAGGAAAATAAAACTGAAGACCGGGATGTTATGGAACCACTTAAGCTGAGTTCCGCACGCTGGACAGGCAGATCTCGCCCGAACCAGATCTTTCTTTGCCGGAAGCCTCAGGATGACCACGTTGAGGAAACTCCCGATCAGAAGGCCGGAAATAAAAGCATATAGTGAGTAAAGATCTCTCAATCAAGATTCTTTTTGTTGAAGATGAATACAACCATCGCCAGGAGAAAGAGTGAATAAAGGATTCCATAGCTTAGATTTCCCACGAGATAACTGAAGGGAAGATCATTTTTATAAAGAACGAAGTCCTTGATGTTCAGCTTATAAAAGGCGGGCAGGATAAAGTGGTACACATCAAGGATCTTAACCACCACGGGATTATCCTTGATGAAATTAATCGCCTGCGTCTCTTTAATCACATGTCCAAGCAGCAGGAGGACAAGAGAGAAAAGCACGGAAAGAATATTGTTCGCGATAAGTGAAAGAAGAACAACAACCAGCAAAAGCATGAGAGATTCGAGAAAGATAAAAATTACCGACCAGATGATTAAAGGACTTATGTCTCCGCCTAAAAGCTTTGTTGCTGTCATGGTCATCGAAGAAAGAATCAGAACGTTCACTGCCTGGATGCTCATGAGCCCCAGGAGCTTTCCGATAATAAATGCGTGCCTGGAAACGGGACGTGAAATGACCATGTAAACGGTACGGGATTCTATTTCTTTTGAAAGAAGACCTACTCCCAGAAACAGGGAAATTCCGAGGGAGGAAAGGGAAAGCATGCCCAGTCCAAAGTCGAGCGCCACTCTTTCGGGCACTCCATAGGTGAACTCTGTCGCGACATAAGTCACCACCATCAGTCCAATACCCACGAAGAATACATTCAAAAGTATCTTACTCTTCCAGATTTCCCGAAAAGTGTAATAAGCGATTGTAAATGTCTTACTAAGTGTCATGCGCACCTTTTGTCTGGTAGAAAATTTCCTCCAGACTGGGCTTGATCATTTCGAGCGAAAGAATCGATTTTTTCTGGAACAGGAAATGGGATAACAAAATGTCTTTCGTATCCTCGGCGACAGTGAACCTCGTGATATTATCCGGAAGTTCCAGGCGATTTTTTACCTGAACATTTGCAGGCAACTCTCCAGGTGAAAGAACGGTCATTACAAAATCCTGGCCCTTTGATTGCTTCATCAATGAGCTCACGGACCCATCATAAACGAGTGCCCCGTTTTTCAGGAAGATCACCCGATCACATATTTCCTCAATGTCAGAAACGATATGACTGGAAAAAAACACCGTCTTTCCCGAACGGTGTACTTCTATGATGACGTCTTTTAATTCTTTCCTGCCGATGGGGTCCAGACCAGAAAGTGGTTCATCGAGAATAATGATCTTTGGCTCGTGAAGTATTGTCGCAAGAAATCCTATTCGCTGGAGCATTCCCTTGGAATAGGTTTTGAGTTCACGATTAAGGGCATGATCGATCTTGAATCTTGGCCCCCACAATCTGACCCGCTCAAGAGTCTTTTCATTGTCGAGATCAGAAAGCTTACCCATGAATTGCAGAAACTCGTTACCTGTCAGATTCTGATAAAAATATGGTCTCTCCGGAAGAAAGCCGATGTTACGAAACACTTCTTCACGATTTGTCCCCAGGGACGGGGAAAAGCTCACTTCTCCGGAAGTGGGACGGATAAAATCCATGATGATTTTCAGGGAAGTCGTCTTTCCCGCCCCATTGGCCCCGAGAAATCCCACCATTGAGCCTTCCGGAATGACAAATGAGACATCTGTCAGGGCCTGGAAAGGTTGACCTAACAGCTCTGAGCGAAATATTTTCGTGATGTCTTTAAAATGTATCATAATGATAATGTTATGGTTTCAATGGATCAAAGCAAACATATTTTTAAGAACTACTCCCTTCTGGGTGCGGGGATTTTGTGCTTTCTCATTGCCGGGATCATTAATCAAAACACTCCTCGTCCTCTTCCGAATCTGAGCAAGCAGGAAACTGCGCTCAACATAAATCAGGACCTGCTGGTTTTTCTCTCCGCCGGCAACAAGAGACTTCTTACTGACCTACTTTGGGTCCAGACGCTGATCGAGTCCGATCTGGAGCATTATGGCGCCCGCGATCTGAACAATTGGATGTTTGTCCGCTTTTACACTATATCCACTCTCGACCCGCTCTTTTACCAGAACTATCTCTGGGGCGGGCAATACCTATCGATTGTCAAAGACGATCTCAAAGGTGCCGTGACGTTAATGGAAAAGGGTGTGAAGTATTTTCCGGATGATTATAAGTTAAATTTCAACCTGGGGTTCACTCACTACTACGAACTCGGTGATTACAAAAAAGGCATCCTTTATCTCGATAAAATTAAAACGCATCCGAAAGCTCCGCCCTTCATTCCCTCTCTGGTAATGAAGATGAAGATCGAAATGAACTTTGATTACAATACCATCCTCTCTCTGATTTACGATCTGATGACCACCACTGAGGATCAGGCGTTGAAAGAAAAACTCACTTCCGACTTTCATGCGCTCAAGGCAGAAAGGGATTTGAATTGTCTGAACGAGGGGAAGCCAAACTGTGAAGCAACTGATGCTTTTGGAGTTCCTTACATCAAGGTGCTCGGTAAATATCATTCACAAACGCCTTTCGTTCCTTACCGCCTGAAACGAAAAGGTGATTTCACCAAGGCTAAACCCGTAACTACTATTTAAGATTTTTAATAACCAGGACGAACTTGACGGAAAACTTTCTGTTCATTGATCGTGAACTGCGAGGCATTCGTTCCGGCGGTGAAGCTCTGGTGAATAATTCCACCGGCGCCAGCGGTATACACCATCGAACCTGCCTGCTGATCGCCGATGAAGGTCGTTGGGAAATGAGTCGTTCCAGCAATCGCGTTTCCGACACTCTTACCGGGAAGAAAGTAAGTACTGTTCTCAATCGGCCCCAGGGTCCTCGGGCAGCTCACACTGTCCAGGTCAGAATTGACGGCCGAATCATAGGCGATGGTGTCTATGGCAGCATCATCCAGAATCCCGATACCGTACATCCTTGAGTCACGGAATTCGGTAGGATCGTAGCCCATGTAGTTAAGGCAATTATGGTAGATGTTGTAACTTCCGTAAAAAGAAGCCTCTGAAGTGTAGACCGCGGCTAACTGCAATTTCGCTTCAGTGGTCTTCGCCTTAGACTGAAATTTCTGGAAGTTCGGAATGGCCACCGCAGACAAGAGCCCAATGATCGCGACGACCACCATCAACTCTACCAAGGAAAAGCCGGATGAATGAGAAACAAAAAAGGGAGCCTTTACGGCTCCCTTTGTCTTTTTCATTTTTAGAAACCGTTGCGAATTGTTGCGATTCTCTTGTTCTGATTGATTTCAAAATAAGAAGCACCGTTGGATGCACTTGTTGGAAGACCGGTAAACGCTTTGTGAATGATACCGGCTGCACCGGCGACATATGTCATTGTTGTCGAATCAGCTTGAGTTCCGAGTGAATCGGAAGTGATATAAGTAGCGATAGCTATCGCACTACCCAGGGATTTCCCGGCGAGGAAGTGTGAACTTCCGGCAACTGAACCAAGGTTACTTGGGCATTCTGATGTCGAGATACCAGCGTTACTGGCAGAGGCATAGGCAGCAGAGTTGATGGCAGCTGTTATGGTAAAGCCCGTAGTGTAATAGCGCGAAGATGCTTCTTCAGTCGGGTCATAACCCATAAAACGCAGACAGTTTGAGTAGATGTTGTAGTCAGCGAAGAACGATGCTTCTGCCGTGTAGATTGCAGAAAGCTGCAGTTTTGCTTCAGCAGTTTTAGCGCGGGCCTGGTACTTCTGAAAGTTTGGAATAGCTACGGCCGATAAGAGACCAATGATCGCAACTACGACCATCAATTCTACGAGCGTAAAACCATCCTGACGACGAAGCGTCTTAAAGAACGTTTTCATTTTTTACTCCTTATGATGGCCATTAAGAGGACATCATGTTGTTTATGATCTGCTTGTTTCCATCTGGCATTAAGAGCCCTATGAACTTCCGCATCTCAGCTACTATTTTACTTTATTTTCAAAATCTCTTAATAAAGCGTATCAAATACAATCGAGATAGCAACAATTCGGCAACTTATGCCTGAAAATTAAGTCAGGTCATCAGGCCGGTCGGACCAATTTCGGCCCAACCGCCTTAAAATGTTGCCATTTATTCCTGAACCCCACCCGCCGACATGAAGATCGGCAGATACATGGCCACGAGAACTACCGCGATGATTCCTCCGAGAACCACCAGGATGATTGGTTCGATCAACTTCGTGAGGTTGGCCACGAGCTCTTCGACTTCTTCCTGGAAAACATCCGCGACCTTGAGGAGCATCTGATCCAGGTTACCTGTCGCTTCACCCACTTTGATCATTTGAGTGACCAAAGGAGGAAAATAAGTAATTCGTTCCAGGGGCTCAGTGATCGACTTACCTTCAATCACTGCCTGTCTCACTTTCCGGAGGTCTTTAGCAATTTGTGTATTATCGAGAGTATCAATACAGATTTCGAGAGAATCAATAATCGGAACACCGGCAGAAAGCATCGTAGCGAGCGTGCGGGTAAACGCACCAAGATTCCCCTTGATGATCAGAAGGCCGAAAAGAGGTGCTTTCATGGTGAACTTATCCCACTGAGCCTTACCCTCAGTCGTTTTGATGAAGTTCACGAACAGGATGGCCCCGGCGATCAGACCGGCAATAAGAAGAAGTGTGTAGTCCTGGAAAAACTGTGAAATATCCATAACCAACTGAGTGACGAAAGGGATTTCCTGTCCGGATTCTTTGAGAATATCAACGAACATGGGAACGACGTACGTCATGAGACCAAAGATAACCCCGATACCAACGATCACGACGATCGCCGGATAGGTCAAAGCTGATTTGACCTGCTTCTTTAACTTCTCGGCTTTCTCGAGAAACTCCGCGAGCTTTACCAGGATCGTATCCAGGATACCGGCGGCCTCTCCTGCTTTTACCAGAGAACAATAGAGCCTATCAAAACCCTGCTGTTGAGACATGGCATCGTAAAGCGTCTTACCCTCTTCCACCTGCATCGAAATATTTTTCACGACCTTTTTCAGGACCATGTTCTGCTCCTGCTTGTGCAGAATCTCCATGCACTCGAGGATGGGAACACCGGCATTAATAAGGATAGCGAGCTGACGGGTAAAGCGCATGAGTTCCGCGCGCCCGAAAGGCCGGGCAAGTCCCTTCTCAACCATGAATTCACCGAGATCAACCTCGAACATAGAAGGTGCGGTGATTCGGGTTACTTTGATATTCTGGCGGCGAAGCAGCTTCTTCGCATCTTTTATGCTGTCGGCTTCGATGGAGTTTTCCACCTTTCTGCCGTCGCCGGTAAAACCAAAGTACTTAAACTTGGGCATATTACTTCAACCTGCTCTTCGGTTTATTCTCAAGACCCAGCATGCGAGTGAGCTCTTCCGGGTTGTTGGAATATGTCATCGCCGTTTCGGTAGAGATCAGACCGGCATCCAGGTGCTTTTTGATATGCTGGTTCATCGTGTTCATTCCGGTCTCTTCCTGGCCGATCTGCATTTGCGAATAGATCTGGTGAACCTTGTCCTCACGGATAAGGTTTCTGATCGCAGGAGTGATCCGGAGAATTTCCTGACAGAGAACCCGCCCCTTGGGAATGCGCGGAAGAAGTTGTTGGGCAACCACTCCCTGTAGGACGAAGGAAAGGAGTGTTCTGATCTGTTCCTGCTGCTCGTGTGAGAAAACGTTGATCACACGGTTAATCGTCTGAACTGTCGAGTTCGTGTGAAGCGTTCCGAAAACCACGTGGCCGGTTTCTGCAATCGTGAGGGCGGCTTCGATGGTCTCTGGATCACGAAGCTCTCCCACCAGGACGATATCCGGGTCCTGCCGGAGAAGGGACTTAATACCCTTTGTAAAACTCAGGGTATCAGCACCAACTTCACGCTGGTTTACCAGGGAAAGCTTATGCTGGTGAACAAACTCAATCGGATCTTCCAGGGTAATAATATGGGAA
>JAKFFP010000127.1:0-2490 GCA_036675045.1 Bacteriovoracales bacterium
CCGAATGGAGCCTTTGAATCGAAAAGACTCGAGGCCAACCGCATCCGTCGTGAGTATCTTGCCCAGCTCTTTAAGGTACCGGAGATGGAAAAACTGGCGCATACCAGTCAGCATCCGGGTGCGGTGAAGTTTGAGGAATACGGCTGTTCTGCTTGTCATGAAATGGGCAAAGCGGAAACAGCGCCGGATCTTACCAATGTCACTGCAAGACGCTCGAAGGACTGGCTCAAGAAATGGATCCGGAATCCGGAAAATTACTACAAGGATCCGGATATTGCCGCCCTGATCGGAAAGTACGGAGTTGAAATGCCGAACCTTGAAGTGACTGAAGAGGATTCGGAAAAAATTATCGAATATCTTGGTCAGTTTGCTACTGATAAGAAAAAGGTAACTAACCAGTAATATGAAGACCCTGATTTTCACTTCTATTCTTTTACTCACTCTCTCCCCGCTGCCCGCAAGGGCATCGGACGAAGGAATGAGTGATGAGCGACCGGTGGCCTCGTGGCACCAGGAAGTGAAAACTGGTCCTTTACAAGTCGAAATTGATCGCCTCTCCCCTGGTGGGCATCTGATCCTGCCCAAGGGAACTCACCTTGGGCCGATTCACATCAAAACTCCCGGGGTGACAATTGAAGGCGCACCTGGTGCCATCATTTCGGCCGGTGGAAAAGAAAGTGTCATCGTGATTGGCGCTGATGATGTTACCGTCAAAGGATTCACCATCACGGGCTCAGGAACGTCCTACACGCAGGCCGATTCCGGAATCGGCCTTCGTTCAGTCAACAATACGAAATTGATCGATAACAATATCGTCGATTGTCTTTTCGGCATCGACGTTTATAGCGGGAAGAACATCACGATACGAGGAAACAGCATCAGTTCAAAAAGCCTCGAAATCGGACTCCGGGGAGATGCTATCAGGCTCTGGAGCACAACCGATTCAGAAGTTTCGGACAATAAGTGGGCCCATTCCCGGGATGTTGTCTCCTGGTACTCAAAGAGGATTCTTTTTAAGGGCAATCATGGTTCGGATTCACGCTATAGCCTGCATAGCATGTACAGCGAGCATCTCAGGATTCAGAACAATGTCTTCATAAGAAATAAGGTCGGCATTTTCCTGATGTACGGAAGTGACTTCATTATCACAAACAACAAAATTGAAAGATCCCTCGGCGCGACCGGGATGGGCATCGGGCTTAAGGAATCTTCGAATATCTTTGCCCAGAATAATACGATTAACTACTCAGCCGTGGGTGTCCTGGTAGATAATTCTCCCTTTAAAATGGGATCCAGGAACTGGTTCCACGATAATAATCTCTCTTTTAATGGAAAGGGTGTGGTCCTGAGTAATGACCTGCGCGGCGGGGAATTTAAGAAGAACACTTTCCTCGGAAACCTTCAGGACGTGGACTGCGAGAACAGAAGCGGAAGTAAAAGTCACTGGGACAAGAACTCATGGGATAAGTACGTCGGCTTTGACCAGAATCATGATAATATCGGTGATACTTCATTCATCGTAAAAAAATACGGGGACACGCTCAAGGGAAGTAATCCAAAGGCGGCGTTTTTCTACGGGACTCCCCTTTTTACGCTCCTGGAATTAATTGAAAAAGTCGCCCACGTCGGGGAGCCGGTCCTGATCCTGACTGATCACAACCCGCTCCTCGGGAAGAACTGATTATGTTACAGATGAAAAACGTTTCGAAAAATTTCTCATCAAGCAAAGTTTTGAAAGAACTTAATCTCAGCATTTTCCCCGGAGAGCGCGTAGCTCTCGTGGGTCAGAACGGTTCAGGGAAAACCACCCTGATCCGATGCCTTCTCGGACTTTACCGCTTCGATGGCGAAATTGAGATCTTCGGCACAAGCATCAAAGCGGAACGTGAAGAGGCGCTCAAAAAGATTGCCTTCGTTCCTCAATTGCCTCCCGCCCTGAAAAACACAGTAGCTGAAATCATCTTCCTTACTTCCGAGCTGTGTGGTTTCCCTCAGGAAAAAGTCTGGACCCTCGCCCATGAACTGGGACTTGACCTCAATAAGTGTCTCAAAACTCCTTTCAAGGGCCTCTCCGGGGGAATGAAACAAAAACTTCTGATTTCGCTGGCGCTGGCCCGCGAACCGTCTCTTCTCATCATGGATGAGCCATCGGCTAATCTTGATCCACAAGCCAGAGCGGTTTTTTTCCGTCTCCTGTCCCAGCTTCCGGCAGAGACCACCATGCTTCTTACTTCTCACCGGGTAGATGAACTCTCCGGGATCGTCACCCGCGTAATTGAGCTTGATGGTGGAAGAATCTCCATTGATGACATTGTCGACTCAGGTGATAAGGAAGTGCTCTCAGAACAACAGGAATGCCTCCTGGCACTTAATAAAATTCCGGATTCAGTCCGGTCAGCGCTTCTCCTGTGGTCTTTTTCTGCGGAGGATTCGGAAGAACTCAGATGGAGAGGAATCGTTTCCAGTGCAGACAGTTTCCGATTTCATGCC
>JAKFFP010000064.1:0-15000 GCA_036675045.1 Bacteriovoracales bacterium
TGGATTAGCTTCTGTTGCATTTGGAAATAGTCTTCAATGACAGTATGAATTTCAGGGAGACCTTTTTTGGTGACGGAAGAGCAGGATAGCACCGGTGGACGCCAACCTTCGTGTCGAAGGATGTGTAGTGCCTGCTGGTAATCGTGCTTGGCCTTCGCAATAATCTTCTCCTGGCCACCATCATCTTTGGTCACGACGACCATATCGACGACCTCTAAGATTCCGCGCTTGATGCCCTGAAGGTCATCGCCGGCCCCTGGCTGAAGCAGCATCATAAAAAGATCTACCATCTGGGCAACCGTTGTTTCTGACTGGCCCACTCCTACCGTTTCAATTAAGACGTAGTCGAAGCCGAAGGCTTCGCACAAAAGCATGGCTTCGCGAGTGCGCTTGGCCACTCCTCCCAGGGTTTCTCCACTGGGGCTTGGTCGGATGAAGGCAAGTGCGTCCACTGCCAACTCATTCATCCGGGTCTTATCACCTAGGATACTGCCGCCGCTTACCTGGGAGGTTGGATCAACTGCTAACACCGCCAATGTTTTTCCGCGTGAGGTGAGTAGCTTCCCGAAGGCTTCGATGAAAGTACTCTTCCCTACTCCGGGTGTTCCGGAAATTCCGAGACGCTTCGATTTTCCGGTTGAAGGCAGAAGTTTCGTCAGTAATTCCTGAGCGAGCTTCTGGTGATCGGCATGCGTGCTTTCCACCAGAGTGATAGCGCGTCCAAGAATCGCTCGATCCTGCTTCTTGAATCCCTCAAGAAATTCCTGAAGCGTCGGGATTTTTTTCACGCATGCTCCATGAGTTTCTTCAGGAGATCGCGGGCGGCATCTGCAATGACAGTGCCCGGCCCGAAAATTCCCGCCACACCCATCTGGAAAAGCTTGTCGTAGTCCTGCGGAGGTATGACTCCACCGACTGTGACCAGAATATCTTCGCGATTCAATTTTTTAAGTTCGGCCTTGAGCTCTGGGACTAAAGTCAGATGCCCGGCCGCTAGTGAAGAGACACCAATAATGTGGACATCGTTTTCCGAAGCCTGCTTTGCGGTTTCTTCCGGAGTCTGAAAGAGCGGGCCGACATCGACGTCAAAACCAAGATCGGCAAACGCCGTGGAAATAACTTTCTGTCCGCGATCGTGTCCGTCCTGGCCCATCTTGGCGATGAGGATTCTGGGACGTCGTCCCTCGTTTTTCTGGAATTTCTCCATGAGCGACTGGATTTCTTTCACGTCGTATTTCCCCTGTTTCACTTCTTTGAGATATACACCCTGGATCGTATGGATTTCTGCCTGATGGCGTCCGAAAACTTTTTCCATGGCAAGACTCATCTCACCGACCGTTGCTTTCGCCCGGGCGGCATCCACCGCCAGAGCGAGGAGATTACCCTCACCAGTCTCACAGGCCTTCGTCATGGCATTCAATTTTTCTTCAACCAGTTTCTGATCACGTGTCGCGCGCAGTTCTTTTAAGCGTTGGATCTGCGCCTCTCTTACCTGCGAGTTTTCCACCTGGAGAATATTCGGAACATCGTCCTTGGCCCTCCGGTGGAGATTCACGCCGATAATCGGCTGAACTCCGGAATCAATTCTTCCCTGCGTTCTTGCCGCCGCTTCCTCGATCCGCATTTTCGGAATCCCCCTGGCGATGGCGGCACTCATGCCCCCCAGGGATTCGATTTCTTCTATGTGCGCCCAGGCCTTGAGTGCGAGCTCCTGAGTGAGCGATTCTACAAAATAAGAGCCCCCCCACGGATCAATGACATCACAGGTGTCTGTTTCATTCTGAATGAAAAGCTGGGTGTTTCTTGCAATACGCGCGGAGAATTCACTGGGAAGTGCAAGTGCCTCATCGAGAGAATTCGTATGAAGACTCTGAGTATGCCCGTGAGTCGCAGCGAGTGCTTCCACACAGGTTCTGGTGACATTATTGAAAACATCCTGCGCCGTGAGTGACCAGCCGGAAGTCTGCGAGTGCGTCCTGAGGGCCAGAGACTTCTGATTTTTCGGCTTAAAGTCCGCAACAATTTTCGACCAGAGGAGCCTGCCTGCTCTCATCTTCGCCACTTCCATGAAGTAGTTCATCCCGATCGCCCAGAAAAATGAAAGCCTCGGAGCGAAGTGATCGACATCGAGTCCGGATTTCACGCCCGTTCTGAGATACTCGAGTCCGTCGGCGAGTGTGTACGCCAGCTCGAGATCAGCGGTCGCTCCCGCTTCCTGCATGTGATATCCCGAGATAGAAATCGAGTTAAACTTCGGCATGTGCTTTGAGGTATAGGAAAAAATATCTGCAATGATTCTCATCGATGGTTTCGGTGGGTAAATATAAGTATTCCGCACCATGAATTCTTTCAGGATATCATTCTGGATCGTACCGGTGAGTTGCTCGGGTTTTACCCCCTGCTCTTCGCCGGCGACGATGAAAAGTGCCAGGATCGGAATTACCGCCCCATTCATGGTCATCGATACCGACATCTGATCAAGGGGAATTCGGTTAAAGAGAATCCGCATATCGAGAATCGAATCAATCGCTACTCCCGCCATGCCTACATCACCTTTCACCCGAGGATGATCCGAATCATATCCCCGGTGAGTGGCGAGATCAAAAGCGATGGAAAGACCTTTCTGCCCCTTCGTCAGATTGTCACGATAGAAGCGATTGGATTCTTCTGCCGTTGAAAAACCCGCGTACTGACGGATGGTCCACGGACGAACGGTGTACATCGAAGCATACGGCCCGCGGATAAATGGTGCTGAACCCGGAATGGTTTTCGTGAGATTTTTAAACTGCACATCTTTTTCGGTATATGAGGTCCGGAGAGGAATCCCTTCCGGAGCGACAAAACTGATGTCGCCGGCTTGGGCCGGAAGAACCGGTGAGTTCCACGGAATTTTAGAGAAATCCGGGCGGTTCATTTGTTCCCCCAGCGTTCAACGATTCCGGTGAGGATGTCCTGGACGTTCTGCCCTGTGAAGAGATTCGTGAACCCGCTCATCTGTGTTTTACCGGCGAGATATTTTTCTTTCGCCTTGTATGGAAGACTTGAGAGGCTTTCATATTGATCGTCAGATGAGATCAGCACAAAGAACTCTTCACTGCGAGACGTGCTAAGTTTTTCAAATTCCTCTTTATCGAGAGTGGCATTATGCGGATCAGTGACCTTAAGCCCGAGAAGCTCGAAGTAATTTTTTACGAAATTGATCCTGGCATTGAGAGCAGCATAGTCTCCGAAGACTCCAAGGTAGACAGTGGGTTTCTTGGGAGCGCTTTCCATTTTAAGTCTCAGATCTTCGAATGATCTTCCCGTGCGGTAAAAACGTGGAACCGGAAGTGACTTCAACTGGAGCTTATCTGTCACATCCGGAAAATCATTCACTCCGGCCAGGACATGCTTTCTCATGGCAAAATTTTTCTGCCGCTCTTCCCGCACCTTTATCGTTTCTTTCATGAAGAACTCAGAAACTTCCTTATCGCTCAAAGGAAGGATCTTCTGCATGAGTGCCCATGCTTCGCGGGCGTATTCCTCGGTGAGACTCTCGAGATGATAGGAACCAAAGCCAGCATCCTCAACCACTCCTAAAGTACTTTCAAGAGAAAGAATGTGGGAAGTATTGCGGGCCATACGACGTGATCTTTCAGAATGCTCTGTCGGGGATTCATTTGTTTCCAGTTCAAAGAGCGCCTGGTATCCGGCCGACTGTACAAAATCGCAACCGCCGATGAGCCCGCTTGCGACTGAGACATCATTCCGGAGAAGATTTGAGTAGCGCTCATAAAGAGTCCAGTCGCGAAAGCTCGTGAGTCCCACGACGGTGATATCTTTCTTTACGCCGTATTCTTCCAGAACTTTGAGCGCCAGTAGCCTGGCGGCACGGACCTTCGCTATGTTCCGGAAAAACTGCGAATCAAGAAAGACTCCGATCTCAATTTCATTTTCCGGAAACCGGGTGACAAGACCGTGAGCGATCGATGCGAGTTCCTGGATATTATTTCCCCCTGGTGCCATGACTCCCCGGCCGAGGATCATTTTCTCTTCATCAATAATTCGCAGGGAGGTTTTTCCATGCGGAATCTTTTTATCACCCAGAAGAACGACAACAATGTCTTTTGCGTCCTTGTGAGCGGAGAGAATCCCGGTAATCTTTTTGAAGCTCTCTTCTTCCAGAAAATCCTTTTCAAAGAAAAAAACTCTGACACCCGCTTCCAGGTCTTCATGCAGGTGATTTTGTCCGGCATCGGTTAACCGGACGTAGGTCTGAGCGGCCTTTTTCCAGGATTCAGCCGGACGAAGCTGATGAGTGACCGGAGCTTCGAGAGATAAAGTGGGCCAGGAACCTTCGGCAGATTTTTTATGGGCCTTGGTTCCGATCTCATCGGCCTTTAACTCGGACCGGAGAGACTTCTCCCACTGATCCCGTTGGGTATTGAATTTTTCCTGGAAAAAGTCTGTCACATTCATAGAGGAATTCTATCATTTTATCTTTATTGAGTAAAAAACCATTGGGGATTAAACTGGCAATACCGGGGGAAATTTGAACTTAACGCTTTTGGTAGAAAACAATCCGAAGATTGAAAGCTTCTATAAGCTCAATCTTTTTACCTGGCTGGGTCTTGAGACCGTTTCCGCGGCAGATGCCACCGCCGCAATGAAAATCCTGGGTGGTACCGACGGGAAAATGGTCAATCTCATCATTGCCCGGGCCAGGATCGGCAAAGAAGAATCTGCTGCGGAAATCGTGAACTTCCTTAAGTCTAAGAATCTCAATATTCCGGTGATCGTGATCGGACCGTGCAGGGAAATTCCCGGAACATTCGCTCACATGGCGAATTCCCTGCAACTGAAGACTATGATCCAGGGAGCCGCTAAGGCCCTGGGGATCACTGCCCAATCTATGTCCACCAAGACCGTGCCCGATTATTTTCCGATACCCCTGATTTTTTTCGGGATGTTGAAGCGTTCCGCCTGTCACGTTTATATCAAGGAAAACAACTCCTACTCACTTCGTTTCGAAAAGCTGAAAGACTTTGGTCCGGATGAGATCAGGAAGCTTGAAATCTCCGATGTCAAAACTCTCTATGTAAACAAGCTCGATCGTCTGGAGTTTGTGAACAATGTCACGTCAGAGCTTATGGCCTCACTGGGTGATGATGAAATTTCACCGGATGAGCAAGTGACCGCAGCTGACTCCGTGATGGTCCTTGCCGCCAAGAAACTCCTTTCTATCGGTGTAACTGAAGAGACCGTGACCATCGCGAAAAAGAGCATGGAGAGCATGCGGAAAAATACCAAGGTCAATCCCAAGCTCTCAAAGCTTCTGGACAGACTTCTTGCCAACAAGACGAGCTATCTCTTTACCCATACGCAGATTCTTTCCTATATCGGGCTACACATCATTAAAAATATTGACTGGGGAAATCCGGAGCAGGAAGAGAAAATCCTCTTTATCGCATTTTTTCATGATATCGCTCTGGAAAAAGATGAACACGCCCGAATCAAGTCCTCGCTCGAGCTCAAGAAATCTGAATTCAATGAAATGGATAAGAGTCTGGTGGACAGGCATGCGCAGATAGCGGCTGAGCTCGTGGCGAAATTCCCGCATGCGCCGATGGGCGCTGATCAGATCATCCGACAGCACCACGGAAATCTCAATGGAGTCGGATTCTCCGATCATTTCGGAAACAATGTCTCCCCGATGTCGATTGTCTTTATCGTGGCCGAGGAATTTGCGAGGATAGTGCTGAAGTATGCCGATAGTGAACTTAACCGCTCACAAATGATCCGTGAGTTAAAAGACGCTTTCCCTACCAGCCGCTTTCAAAAGGTCATCGATCTCCTGAATACAATTACCTTCTAGGTGTGAGCTACCAGATAAGAAACCCAGGCGTCGCAGTTTTCGCCCTCGGTAGACGGTTTAAAGTCACCATCTCCTCCGCCTTCATCATCATCGCCTTCCCAGTAGGCAGTTACCTCTGAGAAGCCTGCCTCGAGCATGATGTCCCGCACTTCCGGCATCATCCAGAAGCGCCAGTCATACGTGAAGACATTTTTGTGCATCTTCCCCTTCTTGTCGCGGAAGTGGATCGCAAAAAGGCACTCATGTGTGATGGGATTGAATTTCTGGCATTCCCAATAGTAAGTGAGGTTCTTCAGATTTTTTTTATCGGTCACGAGCTTTTGCGACTCAGGACCTCCGAAAATATCCACGAAGAAGAGACCTTCTTTCTGAAGGGACTTCCGGACTGTCTTAAAATAATTCAGGAGTTCTTTTCTTTCTTTAAAGAAGAAATAGGAGAAGTTGAAAGCACAGATCACATCCATTTTAGGAGTTTTCACCTTGAGGACGTTCTCCAGAAGATAGTGCATGCGCTTCTGTTCAGAAGGCTTGAGCTTTGAATAGTGGCGCTCTTTTCCTATCTCGATCGGCTCAGGATCAAGATCAATCCCAAAGGCTTCACAACGCTTGTCCTGCTCTACCCACTTGCAGGAAATGGCACCGGTGCCGCAGAAATCTTCTCTCATGAGAAATGGAGCGCGCTTGTAGAAACGCTTATATTCATTGTGCATGAATTCCACTTCAACTTCAGGATTCTGGACTGAGCGCTCGTAGAAATCGTACTTTTCTTTAACTGTGAGTTTCAAAATGTCCCCGGGAAAGAGTTCCAGCATACTTCTGCTTGGCGAAGCAGAAGTATGCTGGAACCTTTTAAGATTTCGTATTCATCATGTCATTAAGAATCATGAATGATTCTTCGATGACCGGATCTTTCTTGAGAGTCTTGGAAAATTCTTCAAACTTCTCAATCTGAACTTTTTCTTTTGAGTTGGACAGATCAACGACCTTCAGGCTCTTCGACTCCTCTTCTTTCTTGAAGAGGTCCGTGCGCTCACGAACTTCTTTTCTTTCTTTTTCGAAGTCAGTGAGAACGAGCGAACGTTTCGTTTTTTCTTTCTGGTCCTTGTACCACTTCATGGCATCAAGGAGGTGCTGGAACTTCTCATTGTTCTTGATACGGTTCATGCTGGCCGCCCGAAGAGTCTTGACGTCGTATTTCACCGGCCATCTGGTGAACTTCTTCGGCTTCACTTCCCCCCATGGGATCGAGTACTCGAGGAATTTTTCACCTGATTCAAGGTGTGCGAACTGATCCGGAAGAATGATATCCGGTGTGACACCCTTGTATTGAGTAGAAGAGCCGTTAACACGATAAAACTTCTGGATCGTGATCTTAAGTGCTCCGAGTGGTGAATAATCTTTCAGCATCGGTGGCAGATAGCCGTCGAGATCAACCACCGCCTGGACTGTCCCCTTACCATGAGAGAACTCACCGCCGACCACGACCGCGCGGCCGTAATCCTGGAGAGCTGCTGCCACAATTTCAGAAGCAGAAGCGGAGAAACGGTTAATCAGAACCACCACCGGCTTTTTAAAGTCAATGTTCGGGTCAGTGTCCTCGAGAACATCAACACTTTCGCCACGGGCCTTCACCTGGACAATCGGACCTTTCTCAACAAAGAGACCAGAGATCATGCGGGCATCCTCAAGGGCGCCGCCGCCATTATTGCGTAGATCGAGAATAAGGCCATCAACATTGAGCTTATTCAGGCGCTGAATTTCTTTTCTGGTGTCATCGGTAACATTCCTTCCCGCGCGATCATTGAAGTCGCGATAGAACTTAGGAACGTTGATATATCCGATCTTGGATTTGCTACCGTTGAGTTCAAGCAGTGTTCCCTTCACGTAAGATTCTTCAATCTCAACCGTGTCACGAATAATAGGTACCACTTTGATAAGACCGTTCGGCTTCTTGATCGTAAGGCGTACTTCTGTGCCCTTCTTACCGCGGATGAGTTTAACGGCATCACGAAGAGACATGTCGACAATATCAACCGGCTCTTCCGATCCCTGGCCCACTTTCAGGATCACATCTTCGGCCTCAACTTCCTTGGTTTTCCAGGACGCAGATCCGGGAACGATTCTTTCTACTTTGATGTAGGAATTATCTTCGCGAAGGATGGCGCCGATCCCTTCAAGCTTCCCTGACATTTCGATGTCAAAATCTTCTTTCTCATCAGGAATGAGGTAGCTGGTATGAGGATCGAAAACCTTGGTCATTGAATTGTAGAACTTGTCGAGTTTGTCACCCTTCTTCTCATTTACCAGGCGGGAAAAGAGTTTCTTGTAAGACTTGAGAGCTTTGGCACGGGCCTCTTTTTCGATTTCCGCTTCAGTGAGCTTCTTATCAGAGACCGGCTTCTTCTTATTACCTTTCTCATCCGTCGCGAGACCATTCTGCTCTTCGCGCTGATCGATGATCCGGCTTTCCACCTCGAACTTCATGAGCCGTTCCCAGTGAGAGAAAAGTTCCTTTTCATTCGTCGCGAACTTCCGCTTCTTAGGATCAGTTTCAATGAATTCTTTTTTCTTATAATCGAGCGGCTTTTCGAGAAGTTTTTCCACATGCTTCTCAATCTGACCGATGCGCTTATTCATGAGTTCTGAAGTCACATCGAGGATGTCGAGATTCCCATCCAGGAACATGTCATCCATCTTTGTCTTGAACTTCTCAAGAACTTTTACATCACCAGTTGTGAGAAACTGCTTTCCGTAATCGATCCTTTCAAGATAGGCCTTGAAAGCGTCTGCCGAAACCTGGTCATTGTTCTCGATTTTTTTCTCAGACAAATGCATCTGTGTCAGTGCACCACCAAGAATGTTACCGATGATCTGCTCACGCTTGTAGCGCGGTTTCGAACTGATGATACTTCCGATAGTGGATTCATCACCGGGCCTTCCCTGAGGTTGAGCAACAGCAGCTGGGATGATGAAAGTGAGGGCCAACAACAGAACATGAGATTTCATGAAACTCCGATTTTTCATGGGCTTGGAATTGGACTATTTTCGCAAGGGACGGAAATGCCCGCAAGTGAATTAACGAAGTTAATTCACTAGAAACGTTTATTCAGGTCTTCGAGGAAGGTCATTATTTCCTGACTCTTCTTATCGTCTTTGGTGCAGATATCCTGAGTCTCGCCCTTCATCGTTAGGCGAAGCGTTACCTTACAATCGCCCTCCACTGAAGGGATTTCGTACTGGCACTTGAGAAAGCGCGAGGCGAAATCCCGGTCAAGCTTCTGGGCCACGCGACCATCGATCTTCCGCACGACTTCTTTGTCTTCTTCCACTTTCCGCAGGACATTGGTGAAGCTCGGGCTTCTCTCGAGAAACCAGCTTTTATCCTTTCCCACTTCCTCTATGCTGAAGACCACAGTCTGATCGCGAAGGTCAGTACTGTCTTCCTTAACTGGTTGCTCAGAATGCTGAGCAATTGCAGACGAAATCAGGAGGCAAAAAAGAAGAATCTTCATGCGCCGATTGTCTCATAGGTCTGATGACTTTCAAAGAAAAGCTGCATACACTTTCCTTCATGCTCTATCCCATTCTGAAAGAATTTCTTTTCAGGCTTCCGCCTGAAAGGGCCCATGATATGACAATCAGGGTTGCTTCCCTTTCCCCCTCGCTCGGTTCCCTGCTCGGTATTCAGCACGATCCCCGTCTCAGTGTGAAAGTCGGAAATCTGGTCTGGCCCTTCCCGGTAGGACTTGCCGCCGGTCTGGATAAGAATGCTGAGGCCCTCGCCTTTTTCGAGAACCAGGGCTTCGGTGCAGTAGAATGCGGAACAATTACCATGAAACCGCAGTCCGGAAACCCTCGTCCCCGTATGTGGCGCTATCCGGAAGAAAAAAGCCTCAGAAACGCCATGGGCTTTCCCAATCAGGGACTTCACGAAATCTGGAATCGACTGCATGCTTTCGAGCGGAAATCTCCCCTCGGTGCCAATATCGGAAAGAACAAGGATTCCGACCGCGAACAAAGTATCGATGAACTCGCGCTCATCATGGCCTCACTCGAAGAGCTTGTGGACTATTTTGTCATTAACGTTTCTTCACCCAATACTCCGGGACTGCGCGCTTTCCAGGAACGTACTTACCTGCGGGATCTTTTTCGGGAACTGAATCGCGTGCGGAACGGAAAAGATCTTTACCTGAAGATCGCTCCGGATCTCGAGGAAGAAAAAATCCGCGAGCTGTGCGAGACAGCGCACGAGTGTCATCTCACGGGTCTCGTCGCAACTAACACCACCATCATGGCAGAACGGGGCGCCGGAGGAATGTCGGGTTTACTTCTCAGGGAGAAAGCTCACAAGGTTCGCTCGACGATTCTCGATCTCAGAACCACTCTCGAGCTGATCGGCGTAGGTGGAGTTTCTGATTTTAGCGATGTTCTGAATTTCTGGGCACAGGGTGGAATGGTGGTGCAGGTCTATACTTCCTACGTCTATCAGGGACCGGGAGTTCTTCACCGTATGAAGCGTGACATGCTGAAGTTCGTGAATTTTATCCCGGAAAAATCGCTTCAGGATTTCTTCTCTCTTCCGCTTTCCGAAAGACAAATCCGCATTCGCGAATTTACCCGGCGTAATCCTGGCGCTTAATATTTTTTTCGATGTACTCAATGATCATCGAGGCAATATCAAGTCCGGTTGAGGTCTCAATTCCCTGAAGGCCCGGCGAAGAATTCACCTCAAGAACAAGTGGCCCGCGGCTGGAACGAAGAAGATCCACTCCGGCGACATTGAGTCCCAGCGCCTTGGCCGCATTCACCGCCATCGCTGCCTCTTCCTCAGAAATATTTACCGGCATCGCAGTTCCGCCGCGATGAAGGTTAGAGCGGAACTCGCCGTCTTTTGCGGTTCTCATCATGGAGGCAACGACTTTGTCCCCGATCACAAAGGCACGGATGTCCTGCCCATTACTTTCCCGGATAAATTCCTGCACCAGGAAGTGAGCTTTCATCTGGCGAAAACCATCGATGACACTTTCCGCGGCTTTTTTCGTATCCGCGAGGATGACACCCTTTCCCTGAGTCCCTTCGATGAGCTTGATCACGCAAGGCGCTCCACCCACCATCTGGACAATTTTTTCAGTCATCTTGGTTGAGTGAGCGTAACTCGTGACAGGAAGACCGATTCCCGAGCGGGATAGGATCTGCAGGCAACGGAGCTTATCGCGGGAGCGGGTAATCGAAGTTGATTCGTTAAGTGAATACACACCCATCATTTCGAACTGCCGAAGAGTTGCCGTCCCGTAATACGTGATGGAAGCACCGATCCTCGGAATCACGACATTAAAACTATCAAGGCTTTCATCACGGTAATGAACCATGGGTTTGGCCGATGTGATATTCATGTAACAACGAAGGGGATTAATCACGCGGACTTTGTGTCCGCGGGCAATCGCCGCTTTCACCAGCCGATGGGTGGAATAGATTTTTGGGTTTCGCGAGAGGATGCAGATCTTCATGAGAAGTAGTTTACTCTGCCTCAGTGTTTTTGAGTACCGAGATAAATTTCTTTACCCATTCTCCATATTGCTCTTCATAGTAAAGATCGCAATCGAGTCTAGGAAGCAGAGCAAGGGCACCTCGTTTAGACAAGTACTCATCGAAGTCTTTTCCGCACTGGTTGAAGTGCGGATAGTAAGTGTCTCCTAAACCAAGCACAGCATAGCGCAGGTGAGATAGATTTAAGTCATCCTCGAACTTCACGAAAGAATACCAATCCGAAGCATTATCTGGTGCCTCGCCGTCACCGTAGGTGCTGGTGACGATGAGAATGTTTTTCATGGAAAAAATTTCGGAAGGATCAACTTCGCCCATGTCGAGAACTGTGTTCTCGATTTCTTCTGAAGAAAGTTCATCAGAAATATTCTGAGCGAGGTTTTGAGCGTTACCTGATTGAGAGCCCCAAAGAATCGTGAGCATTAACGGCGACGGACTTTAACCGCATCGTAACCGGCCTTCTTGATCGCGGCCTTGATTTCTGAATCAGAAATTTTCTTTCCTTTCACTTCATCAAACCACGCTTTCTTCTCTTCCACTTTCACCGTGATGTTTTCAGCTTTCTGAGTGGCAGTGAGTTCCTTGGTAATGGCCTCAACACACATCCCGCAGGACATTCCTACGACGTCCACTTCTACCCGGGCGGCGAAAGAAGCGAGTGAAGTTAAGAGGGTCAGAATAACGATAAGAATTTTCATAAGTTATCTCCGGGAACCTGAAGGTTTAATTTTCCCCTATTATAGACGCATTGAAGGAACTTCGATAT
Source organism: Bacteriovoracales bacterium (assembly GCA_036675045.1). Lineage (GTDB taxonomy): Bacteria > Bdellovibrionota > Bacteriovoracia > Bacteriovoracales > Bacteriovoracaceae > Peredibacter. The sequence continues at coordinate 12,165 of JAKFFP010000064.1, forward strand.
ACGTGCGCCATGAAAAAAGTCTGGGACCGTCTGGGTATAACATTTTCATCGGCTTGTGTCGTCCACTGTATTGTGGTCGCATTCCTGCCGTTATTTTTCCCGGCCCTTTCGGTCTATACTCACACCACCTGGGTCCATGTCATTGTCGGATTTATTATACTTTTTACTTCGCCCCTCGCCTTCGTTCCTGGCTACCGTAAGCATGGGCTCACCTGGATCCTGGGTGTCGCCGTCGCCGGGCTCTTTTTTATCACGATGGGAGTCTTACTCGAAGGGAAGTATTCTGATCAACTGACCCATGGAGTTTCGATCGTGGGTTCACTCTTTCTGGTCTTTGCTCACGCCAAGAACATCCAGCACTCTCATAAACACCAGCATCAGTGCTGCTAATCCTATAATGATTTCAGACCCTCATTGATTTTTCACAAAAATCGAAGATTCCCGACATAATTTTTGCATTCAACCAAGGGGTCTTCTATGAAATTTATCATTTCTTCTCTCTTACTTTTATCTGCCGTTTCCGCCTTCGCGGCAAAGGAAGTGAGAATTGAACTCATTTCGAATGATGCCTTTGAATTCCAGGAGATGATGTACGGATCTGCTGATTACCGGGCGACCAATCCCACCTGCGTGGAACTTTACGAGACTCACATCTTGCCGGTCCCCATGAGAAGGACGACGTATAGGCCGGCCGTCATCCAGAGCGACCGGATCTCTTCGGAAAAGAGCCTCGGTGGCTACTGCCAATACAAACTGTCGAAAATCTCAGCAAAGCTCGCTCACGGAGACAAGGCCGTCTCTCTTATGTTCCACCCGAGAGCGGATGCCCCGAACGAAGTGACCATCTATTGCACCACCAGGGACATTCTCATCTGTCGTTTGGATGATGACTACAGCTTTGGCCTTCACGTCCCGGTCAGCAGCACCGGAACAACTAAGCTCAATGTCATTTATGAGTAAAAAAAAAGGCCGCGAAAGCGGCCCTTTTTTTGAGTAGTAAATCTACTATTTCTTTCCGTATTTCTTCTTGAAGCGATCTACGCGACCTTCTGTATCCATGATCTTCTGAGTTCCAGTGTAGAACGGGTGTGAGCCAGAAGAGATATCTACTTTAAAGAGTGGATATTCTTGGCCCTGAACAGTGATCTTATCAGTCGTCTTGATAGTTGATTTAGTGATGATTTCGAAATCACAAGAAACGTCTTTGAAAACAACGTCTCTGTACTCAGGATGGATACCTTTTTTCATATGCTTGTCCTTATTTAATCAGATTGAAACTACGGTAAATTACCCGTCTGTGCGCCCACTGTCAATGCTGTATTCGGCGCACAATCCTATTTCTTCCCTGCGGCAAGAACTATACTGGCCAGCTCGGCTTCGGTCATCTTCTCAATGACCTTGGGGTCCCGTTTATCCTCCGGCAGGGTGATATTCTTGGTTCCCGCCTTGATGTAAGGCCCGTATTTTCCGTCCAGAATAGAGACTTTTTTCTTCAATTTCGCCACCAGACCGAACTCCCGCAGGACTTTCCCACCCCGGCGATTGGCGCTCTTTTCTTCGTTCAAGAGCTCCATCGCCCGCTTGAAATCAATGGTAAAGAGGTTGTCTTCTTTTTTGAGCGAGCGGAAGGTCCCGTCATGCATGACATATGGTCCGAAGCGACCCTGGTTAGCGAGAACTGGTTTTTTGGTTTCCGGATGGAGACCCAGTTCACGCGGAAGTGAAAGTGCCTCGAGAGCATCTTCCATGGTAATCGTCTTCGGATCCTTTCCTTTCGGAAGGGACGCGCGCTTTGGTTTCGGAGTTTCCTCGGTTACTTCTCCCAGCTGGAAGTAGGCACCGTAGCGGCCGACGAGGCAATAAATTTTCTGCTTGGTTTTCGGATCGACCCCGATCGGTTTCGGGCCATCTTTGTTTGTCTTAATCAGGTCTTTAATGTCCTGAGCATTGAGATCCGCGGGTGCAATCTCTTCCGGGATGGAAGCGTGAACTTCTTCCTTGCCGGTCTTATCGACAACGTAAGGTCCGAAGCGGCCCACTTTGATATCGATATCCTCACCATCTTTCGTGATGTGGATCGTGCGCGATTCATCGGGCTTGATTTTCTTGTCCTGCTCTTCAACTTTCTTCGCAAGACCGTTCTTACCTTTATAAAACTTCGTCAGATACTTGAGCCAGTCTTCTTCGCCGTAAGCAATCTTATCAAGACTTGCTTCCATCTCAGAGGTGAATGAATAATCCACCAGGTGCTCGAAGTGATTTTCCAGAAGCTGGATTACTGCCATACCTGTGAAAGTAGGAATAAGCGCCGAACCATCTTTCCGCACATATCCACGATCTAAGATCGTGGAGATAATCGACGCGTAGGTAGAAGGACGACCCACACCCTCTTTCTCGAGCGCCTGAACGATCGAGGCTTCCGTGAAGCGGGCCGGTGGTTTTGTCTCGTGCTGGTCAGGAGTAATAGTGACTGGTTTCAGCACATCACCTTTTTTCAGCACTGGCAGAATAAGTTCTTTATCTTCGAGTGCCGCTTCCGGATCATCTGATCCTTCCACGTAAACGCGGAGGAATCCCGGGAAGAGAATGCGTGTCCCTGAAGCTGAGAATTCTGCGTCTCCCGCTTCAATTTTTATGACCATCGAAGCCTTCTCAGCATCTTTCATCTGGGTCGCCATCGTACGTTTCCAGATGAGTTCGTAGAGCTGAAGCTCGCGACCGGAAAGACCAGTCTTATCCGGATGAGTGAATTCAGCACCCGCCGGACGAATGGCTTCGTGGGCCTCCTGAGCGCCTTTTTGTTTCGCAGAGAACTGGCGGACTTCAGGGTTCAGAT
>JAKFFP010000075.1:0-2475 GCA_036675045.1 Bacteriovoracales bacterium
AGGGGGAACGGTAACTGGGATCTTTGGTTAACCTCCATACGCTTGTATGAGGGCCGCCAAACCGAAGACATTCAAACACACCGTGAAGGCGTAGAATCCAATATTCATTTCCATCCTTTGTTACGGATTAAGCTGTTAACAACTGCTCGATATAGATATCTGTTGTGTGCGATTCAGATTTATAGATGACCTGGTTGCGGTTACCGTAGGTGAGAGATTCAATTCCCACTTCCAGAACACAATCCTCAAACGAACTCGAGAAAACTGAAGCTGCAATCCACTTGCAGTTATGGAAGCTGCAATTCTTGAATTTGCACTTACGCAAGTGACTGAATTCAAAGTTGCAATTCTCGAAGACGCAGTTTTCAAAGTTAACCCCTTGAAACTGGGTTGCATAGAAGGTGCAGTCGGAGAAGACCACTTGCCGGTAGGTGCTCAGAGAAACGCGTGAGCCGGCCAGAATTTGGTGGGCGACGACGAGGAAGGCCAGATGTTCATCCGTAATCATCTGATAGCTCTCCGAGGATACGATTTGAGTCTTTTCAAATGTTTGCGTGATCATGGTTTCCTCCGACTTGCGGGATTCAAGATCCCATTCCTGACTGCAATTGTATGTCATTTGACAATTTGCGTCAAGCAAAAGAATTGCATCAAGAAACATTTTTGCAATCCGATAAGGAAATCAAGGGGGTGGATCATGATCCGCTTTAATCCAGACTTTCTTGAAAACTTCCTCGCTATTGTCCGTAAGTATATGCAGTTGCGGGGTGGACTCACTCAGAAAGATCTCTCGGAACAGATGAATGTGGGGATCTCCACCATGTCCCGCTTTCTCAATTTGAAGACAAGTAATGTCGACGAGCAACTGGTTGCAAATATCATCGCGACATTAAATATCCCCCTGCATGAAATCATCGATGGAGTAGACGAAGAATCTACCGAGACCTTTAAACGTCTCGTTCAATTTTATAAAGAGCAGAAAACCTCCGATCAGTTACCAGGTGATGACTCCTATAAAGGAACGGATGCTAAGCAGAGGACGCAGGCAACGATCAATGTAGGGGGAAAAAAACAGAATGTTTCGTTCGGCGAGAATATTCTCGGCGGCGGGCAGAAAACTGAGATCACAATCAGGGAGAAGCTGGAAACACTTTCTCCCCGGCAGAAAGCTTATCTCACAGACTTTTTAAATCTCGATGTCGCTGACAGAGATTTGATTGTCGACCTGGGAGACGCTATCTTCCGTTACTTCCGTTCAAGGAATGTGGAATTTTAGATGATCGGATTTTTGATCGCACTATCTTTTTCGTTTGCGGCCATGGCAGCACCTGGTTCTATTGAGGTGTGGTTCCTTTCCAATGCGAAAGTGTCTGAGGTCCAGAAACTTCTGGATCGTCCGCAATATGTTTATCAGAAAAAAACTGCTGAACTCCAGTGCCAGGAAATGGGTGATTACTGTTTTGATCCTCAATACGGTCTTTATAAGCGAGATGATGCTGACGCTGAAGTTAAAGATGAAGAAGCAAGAATCGAAACGAGAATCGCTCCTTCTATTCCGGCAGCAAAGTCCATCGACCGTGAACTGATTGACTGCGATCCCAAAAATTATTTTGATATGTTTTGTGGCAAGGCGAGAAAAGAAGCAAGGGGAACACCAAAGCTTGATCTCTGGATCGATACCAGCTCTTCGATGAAGGAATTTGATTTCATCGATTCAAATGGCGGCTGTCACCGGAAATCGCTGGTGAAGCGCCTGGATGAAAGCTGCGGCTTCAATCAGAAAGTAAATGTCATGATGTTTGATACTTCCATCAAGCAGGCCGGCACTATGGATTCCCTTTGTAATAATCAGGGGCTTAATGATTATAAAAAACTCATGGACTGGATTGAGCGTTCAGATGCCAAAAAGCTCGTGATTATCACTGATATCTACGAGTTCCATAAGGACTTCTCAGATTATATTGAAAGTAAGAATGGGAAGTTCCGCGGCGATAAAGATGCCCTGAAAGCTTCTGATCTTGTGAATCTCGCTGACGAGCTTGAAAAAACCTGTCGATAATTGCAGAATTCCCACATGGATTTTAAAAGCCTTCTTTCCTGGTCCAGAGAGGAATTCTCCTCGCTCCCGTGGAGGAGTAACCGCTCTCTTTACCGTACTCTGGTCTCAGAAATCATGCTCCAGCAGACTACGGTCGGAACAGTAAAGAACCATTACGAAAGGTTTCTCACGACATTTCCTGATCTAGAATCTCTCGCCCGCGCCTCGGAGAGTGAACTGCTGATCGCGTGGAAAGGCCTGGGGTATTACCGTCGAGCGAGAAGTCTAAAAAAAATTGCAGAAGCAATTGCCCGCGATCATGATGGAGAGTTTCCGCACGATCCCGAGCATCTTCAGAAAATTACCGGTATTGGACCTTATACATCCAATGCACTTGTCGCCATCGGGATGGACAAGAGAGCTTTAGCCGTCGATGC
>JAKFFP010000350.1:0-14987 GCA_036675045.1 Bacteriovoracales bacterium
TTACGCGCTATCGTGTTTGCGATAAGCGGAGTTTCGTGTAGAGACTCGTAGTATGCCGATTCAGGTTTAATTCCCGCTTCAACCATAGTTTCGAAAGCCAGTTCAACACCTGCTCTAATGAACGCAACCATTAAAAGGTAGTTGTCGAAGTACTCTTGCTCGCCGATTTTAACATCGCCTGCTGGAGTTTTTTCAAATGCAGTTTCTCCTGTTTCTGCTCTCCAGGCTAATAGATTTTTATCACCGTTAGCCCAGTCTACCATCATAGTACGGCTAAATTCACCACTCATGATATCATCCTGATGTTTTTGGAATAACGGACGCATGATGTCTTTTAACTCTTCCGATACCTCAAAAGCTTTAATTTTAGCAGCATTGCTTAAGCGATCCATCATACCTGATACACCACCGTGTTTTAAAGCCTCAGTGATAACCTCAACTCCATATTGAACCAGCGCTTGTTTCTCACTGATGGTGGTACCAAATGGTGGCTCATCAAATTGTACTGTGTGAACACCTCCGAATAACCGGAGAGCAGTTTTTTGTGTGGTCCGGAAAGTATAGGCGCCGAGAAAATAGGGATAGAGAGGAGATGTAAGTCTACCTCTGGTTTCATTTTCTTCCTGCCTTCCGCGAAGTGTGTGATAGGCGAGTCCGTACTCAAATTGCAGATCCTGAGTCTCAATGTTGACCTCAGCATAGGCAATAGGAAGTAGAGAAAAACAGAGTAAGAGCAGGACTATTCTCATCCCTGCTATTTTATAGGAAATCTTCACGATGTGCGTGGGTGGACGAAAAGTCCATCTGGGCGGTAGAGTCCGTCTCTTTTCGTTGGTTATGAGTGGCCCGGGCTGTGCATGTTTTTCACCATGGAAGAATCCCTGCGCGAGCATCTCGCGGGCCCATCATTTCCCTGCATTATGGCGAAGTCAGTCCAGAAAACCGGAGTGCTGGATTTTCATGAGGCAAAAAATCACTCGCTCGAATCCATTCTTGAGCTGTTGGGTTATTTCGTCCGTTCATATAGGTCAACGGATAAGCTTCACTCCTTTATATTGGGTTTCCCTGCTATGAGTTTTGAGGAATTCGAAAAGTTTTTCTGGAAATTTCTGACCTCACTGAAATATCTGAATGATTCTCCTCCCGATCCCAGAGTGTCTGCTGATCCGTATTCCCCCCGTTTCAGTTATAGCCTTTTTTCGGAAGGATTCTTCATTCTCATGCTTCACCCGGACAGCCCGCGCCTCGCCCGGCGGACAAAATTTCCGGCAATCGTCTTCAATCCGCATCAGCAATTCGAAGATCTGAGAGCGAGAAACATTTTCCGCAAGATCAGGGACACCATCCGCAAGAGAGACCTGGAGCTTCAGGGGAATGCTAATCCGATGCTGCATGATTTTGGGGTTTCATCTGAGATATTCCAGTACACAGGAAAAAAATATGAATCCCCTGATGAATTCATCGAGGAGTTTTATGAATGTTATACCGCCGCGGACCGGAACCGGATTTTCCCTGAAGAAAGGCTCGCGGCTTCGGGTTATTGATCTTGAAGGTGAACAGGTTTCTGATTTCTTCTGTGTCTTAGCATCTGATCCGACTGAATATTTATCTTCCGGCAGGACGATCGATTATCTTTCACGCATAAATTTCAGAGAAGGAGATATTCTTTATTCCAGCAAGAGCCGGCCACTGGTGAGGATTGTCAAAAATACTGTTTCCACTCACGATTTCCTTCTCACTCCGTGCTCAGCGGATACATTCAGAATCATTTACGGAGATAAGAATCCGCATCAGGGCTGCGAGGGGAATCTCAGACAGGCCTTTGCGAATCTGGATGTGAACTTGGAAACTTTTCCGGCGACGTTCAACTGCTTTATGAATGTCCCCATTTCTCCAGAGGGAACGCTCAAAGTCCTACCGCCGGCATCGAAAGCAGGTGACCACATTGAATTTGAGGCACTGGAAGATCTGATGGTAGGTCTCACCGCGTGCTCTGCTCTGCAATCTAACAATTTTAAATTTAAGCCGATTGGCTTTGAGATTTTTACGGAAGAAAGCTAGCGGACTTTGCTTTCCCGAGGCGGTTCCAGATTCCCAGCCACTCCTCACTTTCATGTTCCGGAAGTTTCTTCGTGATGATGACGTCGAAACCCTGCACATCAAACTTTCGAAGCGACTCGTAGAGTTCGCGGCTTGCGAGCTCTGATTTTCCTGGCTGTTCCCAGAACGCGGGCCTCTGGAACTGTTTCCTGAGTGCATTTTCAACTTTCTCCCGGTCTTTTTCCCACTGGAAAGAGGGCGGGACAAGGACCAGAGGAATCTTCGGCATATAATGATGTTTCAATTGTCCCGGGGCCACCGGTGATTCGGCATAGACAACTTCCGCTTTGATGCCCGCGTCTTCCAGAATACTTTTCAGCATGTTCGCGGTGTAAAAGCCGGGGCGATAAATTTCCACCCGCTGACCCGTGACTCCCGCGACGGTGGATTCAATTCCAACTCTGCACGGGCCGCCATCAAGGATCGCCACAGTATTTCCGAATTCATCGGCAACGTGTTCTGCCGAAGTGGGTGAAGCCTTTCCGAATTTATTGGCACTGGGAGCGGCGACTCCGCCCTTAATTTCTCTCAACAGTTCCAGTGTCATCGGATGATCCGGACAGCGAAGACCAACTGAAGAGAGTCCGGAAGTGATGAGTGAATCAATTTCGGGGGCCTTGTCAGCAATCAGGGTGAGAGGCCCGGGCCAGGTCGCTTTCGCGAGCACGTCGTGGATCGCCGTCCAGTTAGATGAAAGTTTTTTTGCTTCATTGATGCCGGCGACATGAACGATCAGAGGATCAAAGAAAGGGCGCTCTTTGGTGGAGAATATTTTTTCAAGACCCTTGCGGGACTCAATCCAGCCACCGAGTCCGTAGACCGTCTCAGTGGGAATGGCCACAACTTCCCCATTTCGGAGAAGTTGGGCCGCGGCCGTGATATCGACTTTGTTCAAGGTTCGTTACTCGTAATGCTTGCAGGATTGCGTCCGTTATTGGCACGCAGGAAATTATCAATAACCCCGTTGCCACGGAATTGTCCATTGGCAAATGGAATGGAACGGATGACTCCGTCAGAGAATTTTCCGGACAAGCGCCCCGAGATGAAAGTGTTCTCGAGACCGAACAGGTTATTCATGGCGGTGATATTTTCCACCATCTTGTAGTACTGAGTGAGGAAGTCCTTGAACTTCCTGAGTGAAGGCGCCTTGAAGTTCTGAGCGTAATCCTCTTTGAAAGCAAGATAGTTAAGACCGACTTTCCGGACGCATTTTTCCGCATCCACCGTCGGAGTCTCTTTCAGCAGTTTCGCCCGGCTCACTTCCGAGGTCCATTCTTTCAGTTTCTTTGATTTGCAGACGTTCACGATGCTTCCGAAGACATTGTCCACCGGCAGGGCCACAAAGTGGAGGAAGCCGGCCTTTTCGACCTTGAGATCCGATTCCACACGTACCGGGCCTTTCACTTCGCCTTTCTTGATGCGAGCGAGCCATTCTTTTGGAAGAGTCGTGAACTCATCCACGAACCAAAGAACATCTTCCTTGTACTTCTTCTCAATTCTCTTCGAGATCCCGTGAGCTTCATAACTCTGAACCACCGAGAATGAGAATTTCTCCTCATTTTTCACCCGGAGTATTTCCTGGTTGGTCGATTGCGCATGGGAGTCTTCATATTGAAGAACCACGCTTTTCGAGTAAATGGCGACGTTCTTCGTTCCCATCGGTAGTTTAAGCAGCTTGTAAATAATGGCAGTGAGAAAGCGCGAGAGAAGATTCTGCACATACCTGACGTTTGAAGCATAGTTCTTATAAAAAGTATGAACTTTCCCGTCCTTGATCACGCGCTTCTGCTCAGTTTTGTTTTTCGCAATCTTCCCCCATAAAAGAACAGAACCATGTGTTTCGATCGCTTCTGTCGTAACTTCATCCAGACGGACGACGAATGGCTCAAGGAGTTTCACTTCGCGTTTTCCGCGCAGAATTCCTTTCCACTCATTCAATTCCTCGGCATTGGCCTTCACATGATTCATGTCGTTCGTGTTCATGGAAAGAACGTAATTTTTTCCTTTCCCGTATTCATAGGTAAGGTCAAAACGCAGGAGAGTGATTTGTAGAAGTGAGAAAAAGTCGAGCTGAAGCGAAGCGGTTGCACCTGCGACAGCGGAGGACTTACTCCACACGTTCATCACCAGCGCCTGCGCTGACGGATCCGAATTCTTAAAGGCCTGCATGCTGGTTTCCGCTTCATAGGCGTATTCGGCCAGTGCGCCGGCCGAGAAAGAAAGTCCGTACATCGGAGGGGTCGTGATAAGGGCTCCCGCCTTCGCGGTCCAGAGATCCTGGCGCTTAATGATTTCCTTGTCACTCATCACGTTCACACCCTGAGCATTAAAGACCAGGAAAGGAAGAAAGAGTTTTTTGAAATCAACCAACAATCCCTCAGTGTAATTTTTGGCGTAGTGATCGTAGCGATAAACGCGCTTGAAGGTGAGGCCCGCGAATGCTCCGATATCCATTCCGGCGTCAACCACCCCGGCTTCTTTCAGTTTTTCCAGGAAGGTCGTTGCCTCAATCTCAATCGTGAAGGTATCTGTCACAAGCCACACGTCATTTTCATCTTCGGTGAAGGCATTCGGTGTGACCTGTCTGTCGGCGTACACCTGGACAGAACCAATCGGCTTTTGCCAGCTGAAGCCGGAGAAAGTGGAAGTTCCGAGATTGAACTGGCGATTGATGCGATCGAGCTGAGTGACTTCTTCCACACCGATTCTCTGATGGGAAGCCTCGAGTTCGCGGCGAATCTGTTCATAGAGAAGTGATTCCTCACCGTCGACCGGCGGGAAAGGGGAAAGACCCTTCAGCACCGGGGCAGGGGCGGCATTTTTTCCAAAGACAGCACTGCGGATAACTTCCCGCATGGGATCGGGATTTGCAGAACGTGAATTCATCCCCATGGTTTTCATCTGAGGCTGTTTGAGATATTGTTGAAAGGCCGGCGTGAATTTGATGTGTTTAAAAGTCTGAGCGTGAGCTGAAAATCCCGTCAGAATAAGAAATAGCATCCATACTGTTTTCATACACACTCCCTGTGTAAGACTTGATGTCGTGATGAAGTGTTTTCGGTAATTCCAGGGGGAAAATTTAACGGCAGGATCGGCCTTTAAACGTCCGATATCGTGGGAGAGGACTTCGATATCAGCGACTTAGGCTATAATTTGGATGAGGAATTCTTTATGTCCGATGAAAAATTCAGAAGCTTACTCGACGAATCTTATCAATGGCCCGATTACTATGAGTTTAAATTCATTGTAAAAGCTGAGGATAAGGACAAGATTCTCGCTCTCCTGATCGATTTTCAAATCAGTGAGAAACAGTCAGGGAAAGGCAACTATATCTCTATCTCGGCAAGGAAACTGATCCAGTCCACTGAAGAGGTGGTGGAAATCTATCAACGCATGTCGAGCATTAAAGGTGTGATCTCACTTTAACGATACCAAACCTATGAAACATAAAACGGCATTAGTCCTCGCTGGCGGGGCCTTCGGGACCTCCATCGCTTTTGTTCTTACCCAGAATTTTGAGAACGTAATCATCAAGGTCCGCGATCAATCTAACTTTGATGAGATCAATGCCGGTGAAAATAAAACATACCTTCCGGGACAGAAGCTTCCTCCTTCCATCCGCGCGGAACTCAGTTGGAATAGGATTCCCTTCGAGGATATCGAGCTGATCGTTTCAGGCCTTCCCATGGCGGCGATCGATCCGTTTTGCGTAGAAAACAATAGTCAGCTGACCGCACTATTCGAGAAAGGTATTCCCCTGGTGAATCTGGCGAAGGGCATTGATCACGAAACGCTCAAGCTGCCGGATGAAATTTTTAATTCGCATTTCGATAAATACCGGAACCAGATCATTTATCTTTCCGGCCCATCGTTTGCCAAAGAGATCGTGGATAAACAGATCACCATGGTTACGATCGCGGGATCCGATCGCGAGAATCTCCTGAAAGTCTGCCAGATGATGTCGACGGATTTCTTCAAGCCATTTCCCACCCTCGATATCAAGGGCGTTCTCCTGGGAGGCGCACTCAAGAACGTGATCGCCATCGCGGGTGGAATCATGGAAGGCCTGGGCTATAACCACAATACCCGCGCCGCCCTCATTACCCGGGGAATTACCGAGATGCTTCGCTTCGGAGTAAAGTTCGGAGCGCGACCAGAAACTTTTTACGGTCCATCCGGGATGGGAGATCTCATTCTCACGACCACCGGTGAGCTTTCGCGGAATAAATCTTTCGGGATGGAACTTGCGAAGGGGAGAACGGCGGATGAGATCATCGCCAGCTCCAAATCGGTGGTGGAAGGTTATAAAACCGCCAAAGCCGCTTATCTTCTGGCAAAGAAATACAATATCCGCGCCCGGATTTTCGCAGGACTCTATCATGTTCTCTATGATGGGCTTGATCCGAAGGAAGTGCTGGCGGAACTCATGAAGCTTCCTCCGCGCTTTGACGACGACAACTGAAGCGATTTCCTGTCTAAAGTTTAAACACCTCTGTAATCGCTTCAAAAGATGCCCAACTCACGCCAAAAAAGGAAACACTCAAAGGAATAAATCACGAGGTTCCCATGAGACTTTTCCTTATCTTCTTCTTTTCACTCCTTTTGTCCGGGACGGTCATGGCCAAAGAAAATGATCTTTGCATCTGTCAGACGGACACATATCCCAGAGTGCAGGTCGGAATTTTTAAACTCGGATGCAGGGTCTGGAACGCGGCCCAATCATGTACAAAGAAAATGACAGTGAGTTTTACTGAATCACTTGATGAGATCCTTGCCAAATATCCGTCGGCAAAAAAAGTTAAAATCGGCTACGTGGGACACTGGGCATCCGCTGACCAGTCCACCCAATTCCTCCAGGGAACTATCGTACCCCTTATTCAAAAATACGATGTGAAGATCGAAATCGACAATACCGCGTGCCTGGCGACTGATAACGCCTACAAGATTGTGAACTATCTCAAGACGCTCAATGGTGAAGCAGAGAAGATCACGTTCCGCGGAAACCAGGCGGTCTCAACCGGAATCTGGGATAAAGGGCTGTCCGGAAAAAATAATTTCTGGGCACTCATTAAAGGTGATTCACTGGAAGTCACATTCCCCGCGTGCAAAGAGTTTGAAAACAGGGGATGTATGGGTTCAGTCCAGGGTGGCGGTACAGGCGTCTGTCAGGATGAAGAAGCAGGTTCACATGTGTTTCTCAGGTGCGACCAGGGCGGGAATGAAAAACATTATAAATGGACAAGGCTTATTCCGGAATTCAGTATCGATGCGAAAAGCTACTATGCCCTGGTATCTGAAAAGCATAACCTGAGAGGCGGATATCAGTTCTTCACTAAGGAGACAGATGCGCTCGATTTCATCGAGTTGGTGACTCAGGATGCCCGCCAGCTTTTGATCTACGCTGCCGGCAGACAATATAGTTACTGAATATATTTTTCGACCTTGGATAAAGAAACTGTCTCTCCCAGCTTATGAAGTTTTCCGTCCTTGTAAACAAAGTAGGCCGGCACTCCGACAGCTCCGTTCATCCGCAGAAATTGAGTGATGTTATCATCGCGTCTGGTCCAGTCCGCTCTCATCGTAACAAATCCATGTTTCGCTTTAAGATCTTCGAAACCTGAAGTTTCCAGAACCAATTTCTTGTTCACTTTACAGGTGAGGCACCATTCAGCAGTGAAATCCACGAAAACGGGTTTTGTTTCCGCCTTCATTTTCTCTTCTGTCCACGGAATCCAGTTACTTTCATGTTTCACCTGCGTCTGGTTTTTGGGTCTCAGTTCAAGATTCTGGATGGCCATGACCGTCAGAACAAGCGGTAGAGCGAAAACCAGCCCCTGAATTACCCGATGACGGGAAATTTTCTGGGCAAAGAAAAAAGCAAAGAACCACAGAGCAAAAAGAAGATTGAGCTTCCAGCTGATGACATCGAAGTTTACGAGAGAAACGAAAACGTCATAGAGCCAAACGACTGTGATGACGAGTGAAAGCCCCAGAAAGTATTTCAATTTTTCCATCCAGGCACCTGGCTTCGGAAAGAGCTTGAGTGATGCCGGAAAAAAAGCGGTCATGAGAAACGGAAAAGCAAGTCCCAGTCCGATCATGAAGAACATGAGAAAGATGATGTAGTTGCTGGTAGTAAACGCGAATGTAAGCGCCGTACCTAGAAAAGGAGCTGAGCAGGGAGTTGAAAGAATGGTGGTGAGAACGCCGCTGAAAAAATCTCCCACGAGACTTTCTTCCGTCTGCGCCGATCCGAGTTTTGATCCACCTGGGGTCACGAATTCAAAGAGCCCAAAGAGATTAAGACTCAGAACGAAGAGGATGAGCATCATCACCAGGATGAAAGCAGGAGACTGAAGCTGGAATCCCCAGCCGATTTCTTCCCCACTGATCTTGATCGCGGCCACGATCCCGGCGAGCGCCATGAAGGTTCCGATGACGCCTGCGGTGTAGGTCAGGTTGTGGGACAGAAGTCGCGCGCGTGAAGTATCGCGATGACGAATGAGACCAAAGAGCTTGAGCGAGATTACCGGCAACACACACGGCATGAGATTCAGAATGAGACCACCGAGAAAAGCAAAGAGAAGATAGCGGAGCATTCCGCCCTCCATCTCAGGAGCTTTGGTACTTGCGATGACTGCGCCTGTGCCGAGATCTTTATAAAAGTCATCGAGAGCGGCCGTTGCAATGGAAATATCTTTCATCGGAAGAGTCACGACATCGACCCGGGAAGAATCCGGGGCATTGATGAGAAATTTCAGCTCATAGGGTTTTTGAAATGCTCCATCAGCAGGCAGGGCCACGGGTGGTGTCTGATATTCTCCGTCCCATTCAATTTCCATTTTCCCGTACAGTGTGTCGCCCTTGTGATAAAGTGTTTCGCGCTTAAAACCAAACGGCGCATGCGGGAAGGGAGTCAGAAGATTCAGCTCCCGCGGAAGCTTTGCGGACTTCGCTCCCTTGAAGCTGTAGTGAAGAGTAAGGGCAGGCCTGTCTTTCACCCGGGTCAGGTAAAATTCAAGGTTCGCCGGCTTGGAAGCTGGCTTCGGAAGTTTTTCAAAAGCCGCATTCAGTTCATCGACTCCGTACATCGTTGCTGACCGGGAAGCGACAAACTTTTCTCCCGCTTTCAGTTCTATCTTCGCTTCGCCGGGAATACAGATGTCCTTACAGATGAGCATTTTGACATGCGCAGCGATATCGCCTTTCACATCATCGAAGAAGAAGTGCTGTTTTCCTTCGTAGCCGATGGTGAGGATATCTCCGGCTTCCATGTGTCTGGTAGGAACGGGCCATTCGTAAGCTTTCGTCTTTGGGGTTAAAATAAATTCAGAAGGGAGTCCTGAGTCTCCCGGATTTTTCCAGTATGTGTGCCAGCCGCTGTCGTGATTGATCGTGACAACAAGAAGATTCTGATGGCGCTGCAAAGATATCGTGGCATGGTCTTCAGTTGCAAAAGCGAGTCCCGTGACGAGGAGGAGAAATATAGCTTTCAGCATGAGAATCCTTTAAGATGGCATATGTCGTTTACTGACAGAATTATATGCCTCACTGAAGAATCAGTCGAGACACTCTACCTCTTGGGCAAAGAAGGCTCCATTATCGGGGTTTCCGAATATGTCGAGCGCCCGATAGAGGCCACATTTCTTCCCAAAGTGACGCAATTTGTCCGGTCCAACATTGAGCAGATTGTTGAACTGAAACCAACTCTCGTCCTGGGATTCTCGGATATCCAGAAAGACATTGCCTCCCAGCTTATAGGACGAGGGCTGAATGTTTTTGTGACAAATCAGCGCACTCTTTCTGAAATTTTTTCTTATATCGAGATGCTGGGCCGTCTGGTGGGCGAAGAAGCCAGGGCCCGCTCTATTGTTCAGGACTTCCGGGAAAGGATTCTTCTGACGAAACAGAAAGCGGCTTCACTTCCCAAAAGACCCAAGGTCTATTTTGAAGAGTGGGATCATCCGCGTTTATCCGGGATCACCTGGGTCTCTGAGCTGATCGAAATCTGCGGCGGAGAGAATATTTTCTCTGACAAATCCGGGTCCATGGCACGGGAGAGAGAAGTGACGGATGAAAGTATCCGTGAAAAAGCGCCGGATATTATTTTCGGCTGCTGGTGCGGTAAACCGGTGAAGATAGAAAAAATCAGCGGACGAAAGGGTTACGAATCAATTCCCGCGGTGAAAAATAATTTTATCTGGGAGCTTCCGCCGGCGGTATTCCTGCAACCCGGGCCTGCCCTTTTTCTTGATGGACTTGATCAGATGTTTTCTTATATCCGGAAGGCCGCCCTTGACGGCCGTTAATTCGTACCCAGAATTAAAAATATGAAACGAATGTATGTCGTTTTAGGCGTATTTTTCCTGGCCCTGCTTTGGGCCTTCAGTGGCTTTACCCAGAAGGACCCGCAAATTGATCACATCAAAAAACAGATGGAGTTGCGGGAAGAATTGCATCGTAAGATGATCGAAAATCTTTTCCATGGCACGCACGATGACCAGCTCTTTAAGGATATGGAAAAACTCATGGACGATGCCATGAAAGATTCCTTCGGCGCGGGGACTAGTTCGTTTTCTTATTCCTTCGGTGCTCAGAATTTTGAGACCGATTGGCAGGAATCAGAAGCGGGGAGAACTCTTTTCATCACACCTCAGTCAAAAGATCAGAAGCTCGATATCAATGTCCAGCAGGGCATGGTCACGATCAAGGGAAAATCCGAAACGAAGACCCCTAACGGGACGAAAGTTTCTGATTTTCAGAATTCATTTTCCATCCCACAGGACTGCGACAGCACCAAAGTGAAGATGGATCAGAAAAACGGAAAGATCGTGATGTTTTTCCCGTGGAAGACCTTGAAGAAAGAGGTTCCGGAGAAGAACGAGCGCATCCCACTCCCTAAAGCGGAGTCCGACGTTACTATCTAAGTAAGCGAATGCAACTTAGCGGATTCATTAATTTATTTTGAGGGTAATTTTTTCCTAAGCATTCAGCCGATATATCCGAAGAGATGGGTACGAGGTCAAACCCATTCCTGGAGGCCAATATGGCAAAAACTTTCGCACTTTTCTTCGTACTCGGACTAATGGTGAGCTGCGCTTCTTATCACAACCAGCGCGCTATTTCTTCTGTGGATAAGCATGAGAAAGAAGCCGGATATCATTATTCAATGGATAAGGGCGGTCGTTTCTAATATTCCTACGGCTTTTTTTGCCAGTCAGGAATATTCTGAACCTCGTCTAGTATTCGTTTAAAAGAATCCAATCGGGAGAGGATCAACTGATCCTCTCTTTTATTTTCATCCAGCTTCTGGAAAAAACATCCCTTACTATTTTCTTCGTGTGTGCAATTGGAGGCGAACTGGCATTTCGTCGACCATTCATTGATATCACTGAACGAGTGGAGGAGTTCTTCCTGGGTGAGATCCGAAAGAGACATACTCCTGACGCCCGGTGAATCGATCAGGGTGAAAAATTCCGCATCGATCACTTCGGCCCAGGTCGTAGTGTGAGCGCCTTTGTTGGCCTTACCAAGTTCTCCCGAAAGAAGTGCGGCCTTGCCATCCGTCAGGGTCGTGATGAGATGACTTTTTCCCACTCCCGAGTGGCCAAGCGTGACTGCAGTTTTTCCCCTGAGTTTTTCCTTCAGCTTCTCAAGCCCCTGACCGGTCACCGCTGATACTTCAAAACATTCAGCATTAAGCCACTTAAGACGTTCCTTCTCAAACTGAATATCGAAATCCTTCTCATCATAGAGATCCATCTTGTTGAAGATCACGTACGCGGGAACGTCCCAGTATTCTGATCTTACGAGATAGCGATCAACCAGACCGCGCTTGTAGGCGGGCTTCCCGGCCGAAACAACCACCAGAATCACATCCACATTGGCGGCGATGACTTTTTTTTTCTGCTCACGCGGAAGGTTCCGGAAGATGGAGTTTTTCCTGGGACGGACTCTTTCAATTTTCCATTCTTCACTGCCAGCACCCGGGGGAGTGATATCCACGTAATCTCCCACCACGATGTGATCTTCCTTCAGTGTGGCGGCCAGAGCGGTTCCGGGGACTATAGTTTTGGTATCTTCACGCTGGCAGTCAAAGTGCCTTTTGGATGATCTGAAAATTCGGGCGGAAATGGTCATACGACAATGTAACATATGAGATTGACAAGATTAAGTGGGGACATTAATCTATCGCCTCATTGCTCTTTATTTGGAAACTCCTTGGAATCAATGGACTTTTTGATGGAGATCAAGCCCACGCTCGGGTAGCTCAGTTGGATAGAGCAACCGATTTCTAATCGGTAGGTCACAGGTTCGACTCCTGTCTCGAGCGCCACTTTCAATTAAAACGCCACCCACCGGGTGGCTTTTTATTTAATCCCATCCCAATTACGCCGATAAACCCAGTGATGAAACTTCGTCTCATCATGCTCTCCATTTTCCTTCTTTCCGAGGCCTTCGCAGGTCCGGAAGCCGCATGCTCATTTAATCAGGGAAACTGTCCCGTTAACCGCGAAAGTGGAAGACATGGTTTCGTTCAGGACTATGGATACGGCGGTTTTACTTCGACATTAATTTCCGGCTCACGGATAGCGACCAATCCCATCGGCACTGTCATCGATGCTGTTCAAAACGGCGGCCCGGTAAATCCGGAATGTGTGATGAATCCCATGACTCCGGTCACGACAGGTGCAGCGACTCTGTATAACGGAAACGCGGACGACGCCAATCTGGCAGAGATGCGGGCGATTCAATGTGCGGGTGAAGCTGGTCGCGGGTATTCATTCACCGGAAATTTTAATGAGATCGTTAATACTCTCGGTAATCTTGATCCCTTGGAGGAAGAGCTGGTCTTCCTTACGGCGACCGAAGACATTCATCATTTTAACGAATGCCAGAATGGACTTTTCAGCAGCTACCTCAATACTCCGGATATCAAAAATGATTTGCTTAATAATGCCTGGAGGCAGTTTCAGGATATTACTTCCAGCAATGAGGTGATTCCGCGCCTGCGCGAAGAATACAGAAGGCGCTCGGATGTTGTCCGGGCCGACACCATCACTGGTTGCATGCGCGAAACTTGTCCGACTCCGACTGCGGAAGACATCCGCCGCATTCGTGAAAGAACTGAGAACCAGTCAAGAGTAGAAACACTTCGTCCGGAAATTAATCTTCTGATCTCACGGATCCCGATGGCCAATCGCGATTCTATGAGAACGCAGATGGAAATTCTTCTTATGAGTCGCGAGCCTGTAACGGAGCAGAGGTTCAAAGAAGTTTATGATCAGGAAATGAGACGGATGAATGCGGGAGTGCAGGAATCGCGTGATTTCATTCGTGGGATCACATTGATGTCGGGAGACAAAAAATATTTCTGTGTTGACCGGAACTTAAAAGAAAATCTCTATCGTTCTGGACAAGTGGACCACACAATTGAACGCATGGGTTTGACGGATGCCCTGGAAAATTTCAGTCTCCGCAGCCAGAATCGTTACGGACTCGCGGGAACTGTTATTACCGAAGTGGCGATGATCCCAACTTACTTTGTGGGTTACGGAGTAGCGAGACTTGCCCTGCGAGCGGGAGCGAGTACGGTTCGCGCCGTGAGCATGGGAGGAAAAGCACTTGCCTCCTCAACCCGTCTGGCGATGCTGGGGCTCGAGGCTGCCGATTACAGTTCTGCCATCGCAGCGGCACTCCGCGATTGTGACAGTGATAATTTCCAGGCGCGAGTAGACGGCCAGGCCTGTAACCCGGCCGAAGAAATAAGTCTGGCGTATGAAGAATCGAGTCTCGCACAGTGTTTGACCTCAGTTATTCTTCCGATGGCCTCACCCCTCATTGGTACCGGCGTTCGAGTTGTGAGTTCGAGAAGACTCCAGCAGCTTTATGCGAATACGCCGACTCAGGTGGAAGAGATTGTGGTCACCGGCCGGAGACTCCGACCTGAGCGCAGTAGCGAGCTGGGAGCGACACGGACTGCCGAGCTGTTGTCTCCCTACTTCAATCTGAGAAGAAGAATCCGGACGATCGGTAGTGGTGATACCATTCCGGTTGTTCCGAAAGTCACCAGTGCGGACCAGCTTCCTTACGAATTATCCGGAAACTTCCGGGCGGTTCAGGATCCGGCCGTCATGCGGCAACGGGCCCGCGATCTTCCACCGGAAATGCAGAGCTCAATCGTCGGCGCGTACAATGCGCTCAATGACCGCGCTGGACTCAGGGCCTATTTTCAGGAGCTCTACACAGATGCCGCCCTCTGGATGAGACACCGGGGAAGACCGGCCGATCTCGAAGCTCTACGAAGAGGGGAGATCACAGAGCACGCAATCGCGGTGGTTCTCGTCCGCCGGGCGAAAGACCGCGGAGAGACGGGCTTTACGACGATTCTGAGGGAACCAAATTCCCGCGGCGAAACTCTCGTGACCGGAAGACTGCCATCGGATGCGGAACTCCAGAATAACCGCAACGCCGCTTTCCGCTTTGCCGTCACCAGCGGTCCCTTCTTTGACCGGAACTTTACTCCCGGTCAGTCAGGGGGCCACGGGGTTCTTTCACACATGATTCAGCGGGAGATTGTTCTTCCTCATGTTTCCCGTGCCACCAAGGGAAATCCTCAGAGCTTCTTCAATTTCCTGGGAACCCCACGAGGGATCAATTTCTGGGCCGATCTCTTTGATTCTGATAACCGGACTTCCATGACGAGACCTGAGGTCATTACGCAGTTTATGCTCCCCCGGATGACCCAGACCCCGTAATCTTTTAATTGTGCGCAGAGAACTGAGGATAACATAAGTGTTTATTTTTCCAGTGATCAAAGTAGTTTTTGATTCGACAAAGAAACGCCACGGATAATCTATGAGAGATCATCAGTAAGCTCAGTGATC
>JAKFFP010000354.1:0-14964 GCA_036675045.1 Bacteriovoracales bacterium
GAAACGTCTGCTTTCGCAAAAACGAGTTTTTTATTTTTGTATGTGAGATCTTTCATGGGAACGTTACGCTTTTTCTCCAGTTGAGGACCTGATCAAGAGTCGTCTTGTCGAGCATGTGATCATCGAAAGCGACCTGCGCAAGGATATCAAAATTCGTAAGCGACTGATAGCCAAAACCGGCATCTTTAAAAACCTTGTCTGCTTCCGCAAAGCCGTAGGTGAAGAGAGAAAAGATTTTTACCACCTCAACTCCTTCTTCCCGGAGCTTCTGACCGGCGGCAATTGAGCTTTTCCCGGTCGAAATGAGGTCTTCCATTAAGACCGTCTTCATTCCCTTAGTCGCTTTCCCTTCAATGGCATTCTGACGACCGTGCTCCTTGGAAGAGCTCCTCACATACACCATCGGAAGATTCAGTTTTTGCGCCACAAATGCTGCCCAGGGAATTCCCGCCGTCGCTGTCCCGGAAATCACATCGACATTGAGCTTTTTAATTTCCTCGCAGAAGGCATCTACGATCAGTTCTCTGGGTGTGACCGTCGAAATGAGCAGGCGGTTATCACAATAAACCGGTGATTTAATTCCGGAGGTCCAGGTAAAAGGTTCGTGAGGTCTCAAAAATACGGCTTTTTCTTTGAGCAGAGTGCGGGCAATTTCACGGGAGATCATTTACTACCTTTCATAATATTCATGAGTGCGATGGCGGGACTGGAAGCTTCCGTTATCGGACGACCGATAACCATGAGATCGACACCGGACCGGAATGCATCCATGGGTGTCATCACGCGTGCCTGATCGTTGACCGAAATCCCGAGTGGACGGATTCCCGGAGTCACGCAGATAAAACGGGGGCCGCAAATGAGCTTGATGGTCTTAACTTCAAAAGGGGAGCAGACGACGCCATCACAGCCGGCATTCTTAGCGAGAGAGGCATAATGCGAGACACTTTCGAGAAGATCACCCTCAATTCTCTGTTCACTCTGCATTTGATCCTGAGTGGTACTCGTAAGCTGAGTCACGGCAACCAGAAGAGGGCGGTTCGGCATGCCCTTAATGACGTCTACTGATCGTTTCATCATTTCTGATCCACCCATGGAGTGGATGTTAATCATATCAATGGGAAGCTTCGTTAAAACCTTAAGCGATCTTTCAACGGTCGTTGGAATGTCATGAAGTTTGAGATCGAGAAAGACGCGAAAGCCTTCTTTCTTGGCATCGAGAATGATCTTCGAGCCGAAACAATAGAAGGCTTCCATGCCGACTTTGACCCAGACATTGTGCCCTTTGAGGGCGGAAAAAATACGTGTTACCTGGTCTTTATCCATTGTATCGATGGCAACGACGATTTTTTCCTCAGGAATCATGCAAGCGGCTCCATGGTGTACGAATTCCTCTCAATTGTCTTGAGAAGTGCTTCCGTTGTATCAAGAGAAGTCATGCAGAGAATTCCGCGTTCAACCGCCACACGTCTCATCTTGAACCCATCCGATTCGACATTCTTGCCCTTCGAAATGGTGTTCACAATGAGAGCGACTTTCCCTGATTTAATCTCTCTTAATAAATCATTCTGCGATTGTCCTATTCTGTCTACTGTTCTTACCGGAATGCCTGCATTCTTAAGCATGCGGGCAGTACCTTCTGTCGCAAGAAAATCGAACCCGACCTGATAAAACCTTTTGAAGATGGGAAGTGCTTCTTCCTTGTCCTGGTCGCTGATAGTAGCGAGGATTGTGCCTGATTCAGGAATGATGACACCGGCAGCAACGAAGGCTTTGTGCAAAGCCTTCTCAAAAACTTTATCTTTCCCCATGACTTCGCCGGTAGATTTCATCTCCGGGCCTAAGGCGATTTCCACATCCGAGAGTTTCGCAAAAGAGAAGACCGGGGCCTTCACCGCCACTTCACCTTTGGGCTCAAGCGCGCCATGGAAATATCCCTGAGAAAGAAGGGATTCTCCCATGATCGCCTTGGTGGCAATCTTGGCCATCGGGACATTCGTTACCTTTGAAAGGAAGGGAACGGTTCTTGATGATCTCGGGTTCACTTCGATCACAAAAACTTCCCCGCGATTAATCACAAACTGAAGATTGAGAAGTCCCTTAATGTTAAGCGCGCGGGTAATCGAAAGTGTAACATCCACGAGTTTATCGAGAATTTCTTTTGATACAGTTTGCGGAGGGTAAACGGCGATCGAGTCGCCGGAATGGACTCCTGCTTTTTCAATATGCTCCATAATCCCGGGAATAAAAACAGTTTCACCATCGCAGATGGCGTCTACTTCCATTTCTCTTCCGATCATGTAGCGGTCAATGAGAACCGGATGCTCCGGATTCACCTGAACCGCGCGCTTCATGTAGTCCATCAGTTCGACTTCGTTGTAAACAATCTCCATGGCGCGGCCGCCGAGAACGTAGGAAGGTCTGACCATTACCGGAAACCCGAGATGGGCGGATTTTTCCACCGCCTCATTGATCGATGTAACGGTACATCCAAGTGGCTGGGCAATTTCGAGGCTTCTCAGGAGTGCTTCAAAACGCTGGCGGTCTTCGGCGCGGTCGATATCATCAACCGATGTCCCAAGAATGCGGACTCCTCTTTCTGCAAGAGGCTCGGCGAGATTAATGGCAGTCTGTCCGCCGAATTGCACGATCACACCAATTGGTTTTTCACGTTCAATTACATGGAGAACATCTTCCACAGTCAGTGGTTCAAAGTAGAGACGATCGGAAGTACTGAAGTCAGTCGAAACCGTTTCAGGGTTATTATTGATAACGATCGCTTCATATCCCAGAGAGCGGATGGCATCGATGGCGTGGCAGGTAGCGTAGTCAAATTCAATCCCCTGACCGATTCTGATCGGGCCCGAACCAAGAACAATGACTTTCTTCTTTGTCGATTCCAGGACTTCATCCTGGCGGCCATAGGTAGAGTAGTAATATGGAGTCGTGGATTCAAATTCACCGGCACAAGTGTCCACCATCTTATAGACAGGAAAGATGCCGTGCTTTTTCCTCCAGTCAAAAATTTCTTTTTCAGTTTTTTTCCAGACTCGTGCGAGATAATGATCACAGAAACCAATCTTCTTGGCAGCAATAGCCGTTTCAATATCCATGCCTTTTTCTTCAACAAGTTTTTCCATGTTGATGATGTTCCGAATCTTGGCCAGGAAGAAAAAATCCATCGCTGTGAGTTCGTTAATTTCTTTTTCCGTAACTCCAGCTCTCATAGCTTCAGAGATGGCAAAAAGCCGTTCATCATCCTGCTTCATGATCTTGGCGATCATTTCTTCTTTTGATTTTCCTCTAAGGTAAGGAAGTTCGAGATGATAAAGTCCCACTTCGAGAGAGCGAACTGCTTTGAGTATTGATTCCTCAAATGTTCTCCCTAATGCCATGACTTCACCGGTGGCCTTCATCTGAGTTCCCAGTCTCCGGTTGGCAGTAATAAACTTATCAAATGGAAAACGCGGAATTTTGGTCACGACATAATCAAGTGCCGGTTCAAAACAGGCGTACGTTTTCTTCGTGATCGGATTAATAATCTCATCCAGAGTTAATCCGAGAGAAATTTTCGCAGCGATCTTCGCAATGGGATATCCGGTTGCTTTTGAAGCGAGTGCTGAAGAGCGCGATACCCGCGGATTCACTTCGATCACGTAATATTGAAATGAATGCGGATCAAGCGCGTATTGAACGTTACAGCCACCTTCGATTTTGAGGGAGCGGATGATCTTCAGCGCAGACGATCTGAGGAGTTGATATTCTTTATCTGAAAGTGTCTGGCTGGGAGCGACCACGATCGAGTCACCGGTGTGAACGCCGACCGGATCGATATTCTCCATGTTACAGACAATGATACAGTTGTCATTACAGTCGCGGATGACCTCGTATTCAATTTCCTTAAAACCGGCGATCGATCTTTCGAGAAGACACTGGGTGATGGGAGAAGCAGAAAGTCCGGAATTTACAGTCGCGATGAGCTGCTCTTCATTAAGAGCGATACCGCCGCCTGTTCCACCAAGAGTAAAGGCTGGACGGATAATAACCGGATAACCGATGCGGTTAACAAACTCGTGAGCTTCTTCAAGATTATTGATGATCCGGCTTTCAGGTACCGGCTCTCCAATTTCCAACATGAGATTCTTAAATAAATTCCGATCTTCAGCTTTCTGAATTGTTTCCACTTTACAGCCAAGAAGTTGCACACCAAGCCGGCGCAGGTGTCCTTCTTCCTCGAGTTTTACTGCGAGATTAAGCGCGGTCTGACCTCCGAGAGTTGGAAGGAGTCCATCAGGCTTTTCTTTATGAATAATTTTAAGCAGGAATTCTTTGGTCAGTGGCTCGATGTAGACCTTGTGGGCAGTTTCCTTGTCCGTCATGATTGTTGCCGGATTTGAATTGACCAGCACCACCTCAACTCCCTCTTCGATAAGGGATTTCACGGCCTGTGTTCCTGAGTAGTCGAATTCAGCTGCCTGACCGATGACTATCGGGCCGGAACCAATCACCATTACTTTTTTGAGTTCTGGGTTCTTTGCCATGTTAGTTCCTTATGCTCGAGAGGAAAGTATCAAATAGCCATCCTGTATCTTCCGGACCCGGACATGCTTCCGGGTGATACTGCACAGAGAATGCAGGATAGGTCTTATGTTTAAGTCCCTCGACAGTTTTATCATTGATGTTGATCTGGCTAATTTCGAGTTGAGAGTTATTCACGGACTCATTGGTCACGGCGTAACCGTGGTTCTGAGAACTCATGAAAACTTTTCCCAGTGCGAGGTCTTTCACCGGATGATTTCCGCCCCGGTGGCCGAATTTTAATTTCTCGGTGTCGGCACCATTGGCGAGAGCGAAAAGCTGATGTCCCATGCAGATGGAAAACATCGGATATTTTTTCTGCAGCTCGCGGATGACCGGAAGAACTTCCGGTACGTCTTTCGGATTACCCGGTCCATTAGAAAGAAGAATTCCATGAGGGCGGTAAGATTCGACCACATCAACGGACGCATTCCAGGGAACGATCACCACATCGCAGTTTCTCTTTGTAAGAGAACGCAGGATATTTTTCTTGTAACCGAAATCCATGAGAACAATTCTTTTCCCTTCGCCGGGGAAGTGAATCGGACTCTTGGTTGAAACGCGTGCGATCTGGTCGGTATCCATGTTCTTCTGAAGTACTGTGGCAGCGGCTTCTGCAGGATAGCTCATTGGAACGAGCACGGCCTTCATCACGCCTTTTTCACGGATCTTTTTAGTAAGCTCGCGGGTATCGAGACCCGCGATGCCGGGGATCTTGAACTTCGTGAGGAATTCGCGCAGAGAATATTCATTTCTCCAGTTGGAGCCTTCTGTCGGGCACTCGTGAACCACAAGACCTTTCAGCGCCGGAGTGAGGGATTCAAAATCATCCTTATTCACACCGTAGTTTCCGATCAGGGGATAAGTCATGAGAACAATCTGATCGCAGTAAGAAGGGTCTGAGATAATTTCCTGGTACCCGGTCATACTGGTATTGAAGACCAGTTCCCCCAGGGAAAAAGTATTATCGATTTCGTATCCGATGGATTCGCCGACAAATTCTTCACCGGTTTCGAGGATGAGTTTAATCTTTTTCATATAGCCTTCTCTTTCATGGCCCACTCGAGAATGGCCATTCTCGCGTAAACACCGTTTTCCATCTGCTTGAAGATTCTTGATTGTGGATGCTCTACCAGCTCGTCAGAAATTTCGACTCCGCGGTTAAACGGTCCAGGATGAAGAATGATGGCATCCTTTTTCATCTTCGCGAGTCTCGCCGGTGTCATTCCGTAGTCGCGATGATAGCTGGCCTGGTCAAGTTCCAGGGTCTCGTGACGTTCGAGCTGAATTCTGAGCATCATCACAGCATCGACTTTCGAAAGTGCTTCGTCAAAAGGAGTTTCCCTGACAAAAGACTTCTGAGTTTGCGGAATGAGTGTCGGCGGACCGGAGAGAAAAATCTCCATTCCGAATTTCTCGGCCGCCACGATGAGTGATCCGGCAACACGCGAGTGTTTCACATCGCCGCAGATGGCGATCTTAAGACCTTCAAGTCTTTTGAATTCTTCTCTAAGCGTGAATAAATCGAGTAGTCCCTGTGAAGGATGCTCGTGTTTACCGGCGCCGGCATTGAGTAAAGGCAGATGGAGCCTGTCTTTCAGCTGATCAAAGACATTATCATCTGAATGTCTGAAAACAATTCCCTCAACTCCCAGGCTCTCAAGAGTTTTCAGAGTATCGTAGACAGTTTCTCCTTTTTTTACGCTGGAATTTTCCGGAACGAAGTTCACTACTTCCGCCCCCAGGCGCTTTGCCGCCACTTCAAACGAGCATCTTGTACGGGTACTGGGCTCGTAAAAAACATTCGCGATAATTTTGTGGCGGAGGATGTGATGAACTTTTTCGGGGTTTTTGTGATTCAGGGAAAAGAAATGGGACCTATCTAACAGAGACATGATTTCGGAGGAAGAAAGACTAGCGAGTGATAGGAAATGCTTGATCATTATCCTCCTGAGAGAAGCTGAAATTTTGAGAAGTTAAAGTGAATGAAATAGGGTAGTGTCTGGAATTGAAGATTTGAAAAAATGACTTGATGCGAAGTAGCATCATACCCATAAGAATCCCGTGGTAGTTTAATTTAATTTATAAAAATTGCCGCATCTTTGGCAATGGAAATACTCGAATGAAAGCTAAATTCCTTCTCGAATCGAAATTTGCGGCGATGGGTGACCAGCCTGAGGCCATACGACAAATTACTGACGGTTTTAAATCCGGAAAACAGTTTCAAACCCTTCTGGGAGTGACTGGTTCAGGAAAGACCTTCGCCATGGCTAATGTGATCAGGAATCTGGGAAAGAAGACTCTTGTTCTCGCTCCTAATAAAACTCTGGCCGCCCAGCTTTTCGCTGAGATGAAGGAGTTCTTTCCTCACAATGCCGTGGAGTATTTCGTTTCTTACTACGACTATTATCAGCCCGAGGCCTATGTCCCGGGATCAGATACCTATATCGAAAAAGATTCTGCTATTAACGAAGAGATTGAAAAGCTCCGCCACTCAACAACGAGATCTCTTTTTTCCCGTGATGATGTGATCGTGGTCGCTTCTGTATCCTGCATCTATGGTATCGGTGCGCCTGATGAATATTTTGATCAGAGGATCATGCTTTTTGTTCAGGACAAGATGGATCGTGATGCTCTTCTGAGACGTCTGGTTGATATTCAGTACCAGAGAAACGACATGGATTTCCATAGGGGTACCTTTCGCGTCCGCGGCGACATCGTGGAAGTGTTTCCGGCCTATGAAGATTCCCAGATCGTCCGGGTAGAATTCTTTGACGATGTGATAGACGGGATTTTCCTCGTTGATCCTCTGAGAGGAAAAGTCCTTCAGCCACTCAATCGGGTTGATATTTTCCCGAAGTCCCACTATGTCGTGGGCAAAGACCGGATGAAGCAGGCGATTGAAACCATAAAACTCGAGCTGCGGGAGCGTTTAGCGGAACTCCAGTCGCAGGGGAAGCTCATCGAAGTCCAGCGGCTGCAGCAACGTACACTCCTTGATCTTGAGATGATGGAAGAAATGGGATTTTGTCCCGGCATTGAGAACTATTCACGACACCTCACCGGTAACAAACCCGGCGATCCCCCTTACACTCTGATCGATTATTTCAAGAAAGATTTTCTGCTGATCGCTGACGAATCCCATGTGAGTATTCCTCAGGTGGGAGGGATGTTCAAAGGTGACCGCGCGAGGAAAATGACTCTGGTTGATTTCGGCTTTCGCTTGCCATCCGCACTCGATAACCGACCGCTGAATTTTACCGAGTTTGAAAAAAAATATGATCAGGTTCTTTTTGTTTCTGCGACCCCTGCTGATTATGAACTGGAAAAAGTTAACGGCGAATACGCTGAACAGATCATTCGTCCGACGGGTCTTCTTGATCCATTGATTGAATTCCGGGACGCGAAGAATCAGGTAGATGACATGCTGGTTGAGGCAAAGAAAGTCATCGCCCAGGGTTATCGTGTTCTCATTACGACCCTGACAAAACGTCTCGCGGAAGAGCTGACCACTTTTTATAAGGGTGTCGGGATGCGGATTAAATATCTGCATTCGGATATCGATACTCTGGAACGGATGGAAATCCTCAGAGATCTTCGTCTCGGTGAGTTTGACATCCTGGTCGGAATTAACCTTCTTCGCGAGGGCCTCGACATTCCTGAGGTCGCTCTGGTGGGTATTCTCGATGCGGACAAGGAAGGTTTCCTGCGTTCCACCCGGTCTCTTATTCAGACCATTGGTCGCGCGGCCCGAAATTCAGAGGGTAGGGTTATTCTCTATGGCTTCCGGAAGACTGCCAGCATTGAGGAAGCGATGAAGGTCACTTCCGAGCGACGAATCAAGCAGATTGCCTACAACGAAAAGCACGGGATGACTCCGACTACCATCAATAAACGCGTGAGCGGCGGAGTGATAGAAGTTCTGAGAGGAACGAAAAAGTCCGACCGAAAAGCTCGGAAGGAAATTCAACAAGAGAATCTCTCACCTGAAGCAATTGATGCTAAAATCAAAGAGTTGAAGCAGATGATGAAAGAGGCCGCCAGTGCTCTTCAGTTTGAAGAAGCTGCGCGACTTCGCGACGAAGTTAAGAAGCTTTCTGAATTAAGGTTCATGCTATGAAGTTCCTATTTCTCTTATTACCAATGCTGGCCTTCGCGGCACCAAAAACTGAAGTCTTCATTATTCAGGTGATGGACCGCAAGATTGCCGTCCTTTCTCCGGACACTGAAAGAAAACTCTTTTCGGTTATCGTCGAGAATCGTTCTCTTTCCGACCAGGTTGCCCGTTTTCAGGTGAAAGGAAAACTTCTGAAATACATTTCAGTACCTGCGGGAAAATCTGAGTCTGTTGAGATTGATAATTCTTCAGGTTCTCCTGTGACATTCGTTCCCATCAGTCCCGCTTTTCAGGAAGTGGAATTAACTTTCGGCAAAAAGGCCTATGAAGTCCCATCAAAAGAATAATATTCAGAAAGTTGTCCTGGTCATATCCGACCTTCATCTTTCTGCAGGGAAAATGTTCAAAGGGAAGAGAAACCTTCTCGAGGATTTTCATTACGATCGTGAACTCATCGATTTTCTGACTTACTATTCAACTGGTGATTACATGGAAATCGAAGTGGAACTCATCATCAATGGTGACTTCCTGGATTTCCTCGCCGTTCCATACGTCGAATTTTATGATGATGAGTTCTGGAGCGAGAAAGCCGCTCTGGCCAAGCTCCATATGATCATGGCGGCCCACAAAGGTGTACTGGATGCCCTCAAGCGATTCCTGTCACACAATGGGAAGAGCATTGTTTACATCATCGGTAATCACGACGCCGAGTTTGTTTTTGATTCCGTCAAAGAAGAATTCCTTGGTTATTTCGGGCCTCTTCGCGATCGTCTCACGCTTTCAAATCAGATCAGCACATACAAGCCGGTGAAGGGTGTCTCCATCCTTCATGGCCACCAGTACGAAGTCGCGCATGATTTTGACCAGGAAAATGCTGTTGTTGAGACTCTGAATGGCGAAAAGTATTTCATACCGCCCTGGGGATCTTACTACGTTACCAATGTGATCAATAAGTATAAGCAGGAAAGAAGTTTCATCAATGCGGTCAGGCCTATCAAGCACTTCATGATTCATGGTCTTATCTTTGATACGTTTTTCACTCTGAGATTCATGCTTTCAAATTTTTACTACTTCATCATGGTAAGGTTCTGGCACTACTACCTGATGAAGAGAAGTCTCAGGAAAGTTATTGGAGATCTCCTGCGTGAACTCGAGCTTTTTCAGGATTTTGAGACTGTTACCAGACAATATTTTGAAAGCCACACGGATACCCGGGTGCTTATCGTTGGACACACTCATAATCCCACTCTCAGGATCTTCAATGACGGTACGATCTTCATCAACACCGGGACCTGGACCCGCATGGTGAATCTCGATCTCGCTCACTGGAACAATGGTAACGTTCTTACGTATGCCAAGATACTGGTGAAGAACAAAGAATATTCAATTGAAGATTTCGACGAGAATGTAGAAGTGGATCTCAAGCATTGGTCGGGAATGAATCAGTTCCCGTACTCTGAATATCATTAATATCTACTGAGTTATTTTTTCTATTTTATCCATGAGAAGTCTTGAAGAAAACGGAAACGAAAGAAAGTGATCCACGCCGAGGATGGCAGCTTTCACGATGTCATCTTCTGTTTCAGACTGCGAGAGCACGATGAATTGCCCGTTCTGTTTGAGACTGCGCGAGACATCTTCATCCAGTAAATCTATCTGAATGATGGTAAGAGCATTTTGTCCCTGTCCCTGCATCAGATCTTTTGTTTCTTCGCGATTACCGGCTTCCAGCACATGAAAGAATCCGCTTTTTCCCAGCATTTCGCGGATGAGTGATCGAAAATCTTCATTCGAACTGCAAAGAAGTATGGGAAGAGAATGGCGCATTAATCCACTATAGCAGTCGGAGATGAACTTGAAAACGATCTATCTGCCTGATTTATGCCAAAAACAGCGGTGAAGTCGAGGCGTTTTGTCGGGCAAATATTTCCTTTTTTTCCTGCGAAAGGCCCTTAAGTTGCTTTGAGGTTCTCCGAGAAGAGCATTGTCTGTCACATGTAGTGTTAGACATTAAAAAATTCACTTAAGCACGGAAGCTTATCTAGTCTCTCAAGGTTGGGAACTGATCATCACGGATTTGATGAGGACAAACCAAGGAGGATTTCATGGGTTTTCGTATTAACACGAACATTGCTTCAATTTCTGCTCAGCGCTCACTCGGCGTCAGCAACAGAGAGTCTGAAGGTGTTCTTTCCAAGCTCTCATCAGGTACCAGAATCACGAAAGCAGCTGACGATGCTGCTGGGCTTGCGATCTCTGAGAAGATGAAAGCAGACATCCGTTCAATGAGACAAGCTGACCGTAACGCCAACGACGGTATCTCGATGGTTCAGACTGCAGAAGGTGGATTGAATGAAGTTTCATCAATTCTCACTCGTATGCGCGAACTCGCGATCCAGACATCTTCTGATACAGTAGGTGATGTTGAGCGCGGAATGACGAATATGGAATATCAAAACCTGAAGCTCGAACTCGAGCGTATTTCACAGGTTACTGAATTCAACGGTAAGAAGCTTCTTAACGGTGAAGGCGAAATGTACGACTTCCAGGTTGGTAAGGGTAACGACGCCTTTAATGACAGAATCTCTTATAACGCTGGTCAGGCAAACTCTCGTGTAGAGAGCCTCGGTGTAGCTGAACTCGAAGTTGGCACGAAAGAAGGTTCACAAGATTCTCTTGCTGCCCTCGATTCTGCGATTGAAAAAGTTTCCGGTCAGCGCGCTTACCTCGGTGCTATCCAGAATCGTTTGACATCGACATCGAATAACTTGCAAGTTGCTACTGAGAACCTCTCTGCTGCTAACTCACGTATCCGTGATGTTGACTACGCAGAAGCAACAGCTCAGAAAGCTAAGCTTGATATCCTGAATGCCGCTGGTACTTCAGTTCTTGCTCAGGCGAACATGAATAGCCAGAACGCTCTCAAGCTCATTGGCTAATCTGTTTTCAAAGATCGAATGCGAGGGGCCCGCTGAATAGCGGGCCTCTTTTTTTTAGAGATTGATTTGTTCGAGGAAGAAATCTCTCAGTGAAATCCCCGCCACTTTGAGCTGCTGGGGAATGAATGAAGCCTTCGACATACCCGGAAGGGTATTGATCTCGAGAAGTACCGGTCCCTTATCAGTCAAAATCATGTCAGTTCGCGAATAACCATGACATCCGATCGCCACATGAAGCTTTAGCGCCAGCTTCTGACAAGCCTCACTCTCTTCTTTTGTTAATGGAGCAGGAGTGAGTTCTTCCACTCCCGACCCGAGGTATTTCCCCTGATAATCGAAATTTCTGCCCTGGATGACTCTGACTTCAGAACACGGAAGGGCTGAAATTTTATGCGAGGAATCTTCTCTTACTCCCACAGTGATTTCACGTCCGGTAATGAAAGGTTCACAGACATACGGAAGATAGGCACTATCCTTGATCGACTGTACGGCCTTCTCCAGTTCTGGTGAGCTACTCACAATGTGAAGACCCACGCTCGATCCATTGGCGAGAGGTTTGAGGACAATCTTTCTGCTTTGTGAAAGAAGGTCTTCCAGCTTTTTGATGGTTGAGGCCTGGAAATCGTCCACGATCACTTCATCAGCAACTGCTATGCCGTTTTCTTTGGCGATTCTTTTTGTGATCGCTTTATTGAATGCTTTCTCACTCGCAAGAGCGCCGGTGCCGGTGAAAGGAATTTTTAAAGTCTCGAGTAATTTCTGGAGAGTTCCGTCTTCACCTTCCGTTCCATGAAGAGCAATAATTAAGATCTTTCTCTGCAATCTGGTAAGGGCCGTCTCCAGAGTGCCTGCCATTCCAAGGGACTTCGGCTGAAACTCCTTGGTGAAAGCTTCCTTGTGTCCCGCCAGTTCATCGGGTTCCACTTCATGAACTCTGCCTTCTTTTGTCCAGAACCATAGTTTTGCCTCGGGTATCACAGACGCGATGTTCTGAGCAGATGCTACGGAGACCAGGCGCTCTTCAGAGCTCCCCCCAAAAAGGATCACGCAATCATTTAATGATCTCTTCATATCAGAAGATCGCATCGAACCATGGTTTTTTATCACGGGTATCACAATCAGAGACCCACAGGTGCTTTACTTCCAGATAGGCCTTGAGACCCTCTTCACCCATCTCGCGTCCCAGACCTGATTGCTTATATCCGCCAAAGGGCATTCCCGGATTCAGAAGATGGTACTCATTGATCCACACTGTGCCGGTCTCGAGTTGTTTTGCAACATTCTTCGCGCGTTCCGGATTCGTCGACCAGACCGCACCGGCGAGTCCATAGATGGACTTATTCGACAGGCGAATGGCTTCATCTTCATTTTTAACAGGCGTAATCGCGAGAACTGGCCCGAAGATTTCTTCATTGAAGATGGTATTGTCCGGAGACACTTCAAAAAGTGTCGGCTGGATGTAATGGCCTTTTGCCAGGTCTCCAGTGGTGATCTTATTTCCACCAAAGAGGAGTTTTCCGCCTTCTTTTTTCGTCGTTTCAATATATGCAAGAATACTATCGGCTTGTTTCTTGTTGATGACTGGTCCGTATCCGGTACCAGCGTCAGTCGGAACACCAACTTTCACGTCAGCTATTCGCTTGATGAGGGCATCTTTGAAGGCGGGGTAGATTTTTTCTTCAACAAAAAGTCTGGTCCCTGAATCACAGGCCTGACCCGAATGATAGAGGAAAGCATAAAGTGCGCCATCAACTGCGATCGACAGATCGGCGTCGTCGAGAACGATGTTGGCCGATTTTCCACCCAGCTCAAGTGAAAGGCGCTGAAGATTTCTTCCAGCACCCTCCATGATTTTCCGACCGACGGCGGTCGAGCCGGTAAAGGCAACTTTCCGGACTTTGGGATTTTTCAGAAGATGCTGACCTTCATGCGCCCCTCCGGTGATGATGTTAACCACACCTGCGGGAACGCCGACATCGCGGATGATTTCCGCAAGAATGGCAGCTGTCACGGGCGTTTCCTGAGCAGTTTTCAGTACGGTGGTACAACCCGAAGCAATGACCGGTCCGATTTTCCAGGCCGCCATGACGAGTGGGAAGTTCCAGGGAATGATCTGAGCGCAAACACCAACTGGCTCGTACATTTTATAGTTATGTGAGAAGCCGGGGCGTGATGCACCCTCATCTTTTAGTTCGAACTGAAACTTCCGTAGCTGACCCGCGAGGACTTTAAAATAAGAAGCCGCATTGGCAACATCGGCCTTTGCTTTTCTGAGTGCCGAACCTGAATCAGCAACCTCGAAATCTGTGATCTCATTTCTTCTTTCTTTGATTTTTTCAGAGATCTTTTCGAGAAGCTCGGCACGCTTCAGATGATCCATGGCACGCCATTCTTTCGAGTAGAAGGCTTTCTCAGCAGCATCCACCGCTTGATCAATATCTTTTTCCGAAGGAATGTAGACCTTTGCCACGGCTTCGCCATTGGCAGGATTCTCTGTTACAAAACTTTTCTCAGAGGTACGGAACTCACCATCGATGAACAGTTTAATTTCTCTCATGGAAACTCCTTAAATATCTTTCAGCTTTAAAGTTATGATTGAATTGGGCTGACCAGCTTCACCCCTGGCCATGATATCTCGGGACTTATTCATTTCGATTTCATCCTCTTCACCATGAGTGACTGTGGTAAGGGTAATCCCTTTTTTCTCTTCGACTTTGTATCTCACGCGATATCCTTTATCCGGATACGTGAAAGTCATGGCAACAAGATAAGGCCCGACTTGAAAAGAGTCTTCTTTCCCTAAACCGCGCAACTTCTGGCTGAACTCCTCGACCGGCCTCGCCAGGCGTAGGCTGAGGACCGCCGTCATCCAGACGGCGAGCATCAGGCCGATGGTCATGATGAGGAGGGTCTGGCGGTTCGCCACGCTGGGCGAGACGAGCATGGTGCTCGCCGCCGGCTGGATGGCGATGAGCGACCAGCCGAGCTTTTCCATGGGCAGGTAGACCGCGCTGCGCTCCTGGCCCGTTTCCGGATCCCGGAAGACCATGGTCCCGGACCGGCCCTCCTGCGCGAGCTTGACCGGGGGCAGTCCGCTCAGATCCTGTCGATCCGCCTGGATGCGCTCGTCCGGGTGGGCGATGGTGCGCCCGTTCCGATCGACCAGGAAGGCGACCCGATCGAGCTGGACGGTCTCGGGATCGCGAAAGGCATGCTGCAGCTGGGACAGACGATAGGTCGCGACGATCGCGCCGCCCGGCGCGAGGGGCAGCACCATGCGCACCACGTAGCGGCCGCCCGACTCCGGCTCCGGATCCGAGATGACCGTCATCC
>JAKFFP010000394.1:0-14919 GCA_036675045.1 Bacteriovoracales bacterium
CCTTTGGGTGTGTCGATAGCGGTGAGGAAATACCCAGTAACATCTCGAACCTGGAAGTCAAGCTCACTTGCGGCGAAGGTAGTGCCAGGGTCACTTGGTGTCAGAATAGCAAGATGCACCCTCTAATTTTAAAAAGCTCAACTTCGGTTGGGCTTTTTTTTTGCCTATAATGAGTAAATGCTTTTGAGTACATTCCATTCGCGCTTACTGAAGCGTTTTTTCTTTTTGTTGGTTTTTTATTCGCTCGTACGGATCGGATTCTATTTTTATCATCTCAATATTTATAAACACTTTCATGCTGATGAGATCCTTCACAGTTTCCTTCTGGGAATGCGCTTTGATGTCGCGGCTATTTGCTTCGTCAATGCACCTGTTGTTCTGATGAGTGTCCTGCCCTGGAGAAATCGGTTTTACCAGGGATTAGAAAGAGTCTTATTCGTCTTTTTCAATTTCCTGGCGATTGTGATTTCACTCGTAGATTACGAGCTCTTTCTCTTTGTCGGAAAGAGGATGGGGTATGACTTATTTTTCGTCACTGGCGATATTCTGGATCAGCTGCCGCAGATGATTGTGAATTTTTGGTTTGTTCCAGTTGGGGCCATTTCACTATGCATTGCTCTTTATCTTTTTGATAAATCTATTTTTCGTCTCTCGGATCGACCGCTTAAAAAAGGAAGGCATTTCATTGTTTCCTTTTTCATCCTGGGACTGACTTTTGTCGGGATACGGGGTGGTCTTCAGCATAAATCCATCAATGTTCAATCAGCTTTCACACAGGGGAAAAACGAATTAGGACATCTGGTTCTTAATTCTCCCTATCACTTCCTGCGGACTCTCAAAAACAAATCAGTCTCAAAGCGAACTTATTTTAAAACGGATAAAGAGGCGATTGAGATCATTTTGCAGAAAAGAGATTTTCGCTTCTCTAAGACCCTCTCAGATCAAAAAAATATCGTTCTTTTAATCATGGAAAGTTTCTCGCTTGAGTACATGGAAGAAGGCTACATGCCTTTTCTGGATGAACTTAAAAAATCATCTTTGTATTTTCCGTACCATCTCGCCAATGGACGAAGATCCATTGATGCTCTTCCGTCTCTCCTATGCGGACTTCCGGGTCTTATCGATGAGCCAATCAGCAAATCATCTTTTCAGGGAAATAAATTTACCTGCATGCCTCAGCTTCTGAAGAATAAAGGTTATACCAATTTATTTTTCCACGGAGGAGCGAAAGGAACGATGGGATTTGAGGCATACACACTCGCCCATGGGTTTGATAAATATTTTTCGAAAAGTGATTATCCTCATGGAAAAGATTTTGATGGGCACTGGGGAATTTTCGACGGCCCTTTCCTGCAATTTTTTAACAATGAATTGAAAGACACCAAAGAGCCTTTCCTGGGAGCTTTCTTTTCTCTGAGCTCCCATCAGCCGTATTCAATACCCGAAGATTTGAAGGGTAAATTTCCTAAAGGCACTTTGGAAATTCACGAGAGCATTGGTTATGCTGATGACAGTCTCAGGAAATTCTTTGAGAAAGCGAGAACTGAGAAGTGGTATCCCAACACCATCTTCATCATTACTGCTGATCACACCTCAAAATTAGATACGAAAAAATTCCAGAACCAGATCGGGAAGTATCGTGTTCCTCTCATCATTTATTCTCCGGGTAAGACCTGGGAAGGGATGAAGACTCAGAAAGTGACACAACATTCGGATATTCCGAAAACGATTCTGGATTTAGCAGGAGTAGATGGGGGAGAAATGCCGGCGACAGGCGTTAGCATCCTTTCTGGTGATCCAGGTTATGCTCTGAACTATGCTGATGGTCAGGACTATCTTTTTGTCGGAAAGGACGAAGTCCTTCGACTCACGAAAAGTGGCGACCAGACTAGCTTTATTTATGACTGGGAGACAGGAGAGAGAACAACTCCTGAGGCGAATCAGGATCCCATTCTTAAGGCCTATTTGCAGTACTTTCAAAACGGGCTTATTAATAATAATCTCTCGCTCTATCGCTAAGCCCAAATCATTGTCGACCCCTTCCCTTCAGTTTAGACTAAATTGTTAGTTTTATTACCAAATTGGCGGTTTAGCATGCACTCTCTGGCCACTCATATCGATACCAATTCTTCTGATTTTTTAAAGAACATTGAATTTCACAAAGGTCTCGCAAAAGAGCTGAGAAATAAAATTGAAAAGGCCAAAGCAGGTGGTGGTGAAGATGCGGTCAAAAAGCATCGGGCGAGAAAAAAACTTCTGCCACGTGAAAGGATAGAGAAAATTCTCGATTCCGGATCACCCTTTGTTGAATTGTCAGCACTCGCCGGACTTGGCGTTTATGAAGAAGATGTTCCCAGCGCAGGCATGGTTACCGGAATCGGTCTGGTTCACGGAGTTGAGTGTCTGTTTGTCGCAAACGATGCCACGGTAAAAGGTGGAACGTATTTCCCGCTGACGGTAAAAAAACATCTGAGAGCTCAGGAAATTGCTCTCGAAAATAAACTCCCATGTATTTATCTCGTCGATTCAGGAGGGGCCTTCCTTCCGAAGCAGGATGAGGTATTCCCGGATAAAGAGCACTTCGGAAGAATTTTTTACAATCAGGCGAATATGTCTGCCCTGAGAATTCCGCAGATCGCTGTTGTCTGCGGATCGTGTACAGCAGGTGGCGCTTACGTTCCAGCGATGAGTGATGAAACGATCATCGTAAAAGGAAATGGAACAATTTTTCTCGGAGGACCACCGCTGGTAAAAGCGGCCACTGGTGAAGAAGTCACCGCCGAGGATCTGGGTGGAGCTGAAGTTCATACCTCGAAATCCGGAGTCGCTGATCATTTCGCTGAAAATGAAGAGGAAGCACTTGAGACGGCGAGAAATGTGATTGCTTCCCTTAACTATCACCCCAAGCATCCGGGAAAGTTTATCCGTGAGGAAGTAAAAGCTCCGCTTTATCCGGCAGAAGAAATCTACGGTATTATTCCACAGGATACCCGGAAGCCGTTTGATGTGAGAGAGATCATTGCTCGCCTGGTTGACGGTTCGGAATTTCATGAGTTCAAAGAAAAATACGGAGCAACACTCGTATGCGGATTTGCGAAAATCCATGGATACATGGTGGGGATCGTCGCTAACAACGGTATTCTCTTTTCAGAGTCTTCACTCAAAGGTGCACATTTTGTTGAACTCTGTGGACAAAGAAAAATTCCTCTCATCTTCCTGCAAAATATCACCGGCTTCATGGTCGGTAAGCAGTATGAGAATGAAGGAATCGCAAAGCACGGAGCAAAGCTCGTTACAGCTGTTTCCACGGTGAAAGTCCCGAAATTCACCATCATGATCGGCGGCTCTTTCGGCGCCGGCAATTACGGCATGTGCGGAAGAGCATTCGGACCAAGATTTCTCTTCATGTGGCCTAACTCACGCATCTCTGTCATGGGCGGGGAACAAGCGGCTAATGTTCTGGCAACCGTGAAGCAGGATGCAGGAAAAAAACAAATGAGTGATAAGGAGCTGGCAGATTTCAAGCAGCCAATTCTTGATAAATACGAAAAAGAAGGATCACCATATTATTCTTCTGCCCGCCTTTGGGACGATGGCGTGATTGATCCGGTCCAAACCAGAGATATCCTCGGGCTTTGCCTGAGTGTTTCTCATAATGAAGAATTCCCCGACCCGCGTTGGGGTGTGTTCAGGATGTAATGATGAAACACTTAGAAGTTACAGATAGAAATGGCGTAAAAGAAATCTGGTTAAACAGACCCGATATCCACAATGCATTCAACGCTGAATTGATTGCTGATCTCATTAAGCTCTTTGAAAGCTTTAAGAATGATAAAAATTTAAGACTCGTTATTTTATCCGGAAGAGGATCCTCTTTTTGTGCAGGAGCAGATCTCAACTGGATGAAAGCGATGAAAAATTATTCGAAAGAAGAAAATTTTCGTGACTCTAAAGAGCTGGCGAAACTTTTTTCAACCATCAATGAATGCGAAGTTCCGGTGATCGGAAGGATCAACGGGCACGCGCTTGGTGGAGGCGTGGGGCTGGTGAGCGTATGCGACTACGCTGTCGTAGTTGTTGAGGCCATGCTGGGTTTCACCGAAGTGAGGCTTGGACTTATCCCGGCCGTAATTTCTCCATACTGCATTTCTAAGATTGGCGAATCCAATGCCCGTGCCTGGATGCTTTCCGGTGAAAGATTCTCAGCGAATGAGGCCCTGAGAATGGGTCTGGTTCATGAGGTGGTGGGAGTCGGCGAACTCGATGCCCGCATCCATGAACTGGAGAAGAAATTTTTAGCAGCTGGTCCGGAAGCTGCCCGGGAAGCAAAGAAACTGGTGAGATCGGTCGTGAAAAATCTCAAAGCTTCTGAAGATCTGACCTGCCAGATGATTTCTGAAAGAAGAATCAGCGCCGAAGGTCAGGAAGGAATGCGAGCGCTCCTCGAAAAAGACAAACCACTCTGGATGAAAAAATGAAGATTAAAAAGATACTGGTCGCGAATCGCGGTGAGATTGCCTTAAGGGTATTAAAAACTGCCCGCGAGATGGGTATTGCTCTGGTGACGGTCTATGCTGAAGATGACAAACATCTGCCTCACGCTCTATACGCTGATGAGTCTTATTCACTCGGAAGTGGCACGCTAGCGGATACTTATCTCAATAAGTCGAAGCTGATCGAGATCGCGAAGAAGTCAGGGGCGGATGCTATCCATCCCGGTTACGGGTTTCTTTCTGAAAATGAAGAATTTGCCAGGCTGGTTGAAAAAAGTGGAATCATTTTTATTGGCCCGACTCCGGAATCCATTGTTCTCATGGGCGACAAGATCGGTTCAAAAAAAGCTCTGGAGAAAATCAAGATCCCTCTGACTCCCGGTTATCATGGCGATGATCAGAGCGATGAAAATCTCGTGAAAGAGGCCAAAAAAATCGGCTATCCCGTTCTTATCAAAGCTTCCGCCGGGGGCGGTGGTAAAGGCATGAGAATTGTCCATCAGGATTCAGAGCTCCTGGAATCGATAAGAGGAGCGAAGTCCGAAGGTCTTAAGTCATTCTCCAGTGATAAAGTTCTGATTGAAAAATATGTCGTTAATCCACGCCACATTGAAGTCCAGTTAATGTCCGATACTCATGGCAATCATCTTCATTTCTTTGAACGTGAA
Source organism: Bacteriovoracales bacterium (assembly GCA_036675045.1). Taxonomy (GTDB): domain Bacteria; phylum Bdellovibrionota; class Bacteriovoracia; order Bacteriovoracales; family Bacteriovoracaceae; genus Peredibacter. The sequence continues at coordinate 5,162 of JAKFFP010000394.1, forward strand.
TGTTCTATTCAACGTCGGTATCAGAAAGTTGTTGAGGAAACGCCGGCGCCGAATTTGGGGCAGGAGCTGCGGCTAAAAATCTGTGAGACCGCGGTTCAGATCGCTAAAGGTATTAATTACCGTGGCGCCGGAACCGTAGAGTTTATTATGTCTCAGGATGGAAGTTACTACTTCATGGAAATGAATACCCGGCTTCAGGTTGAGCATCCCGTGACCGAGATGGTTACGGCGCATGATCTTGTGAAATTTCAGATATTGGTCGCCCAGGGGGATAAGCTTCCGGTGAAACAGGAAGAGATCAAGCAGAGAGGGCATGCCATCGAATGCAGGATTTATGCTGAAGATCCGGATAATAATTTCATGCCGACGATCGGGAAAATTGAGAAAATTGGCTCGCCTACGCTGAGAGATGTTCGTCTTGATTGCGGTTTTTTGGATGGTACAGAAGTAGGAGTGAATTATGATCCTATGCTGGCGAAACTTGTTGTGTGGGGTGAAGACCGAAAGACTGCCATCTCAAAGACAATCCAAAGTCTCGATGAAGTTCTTTTTTTGGGAGTGAAGACGAATCGTGATTATCTTAAGCGGATTCTCGGCCACAAAGAATTTATTGCCGGAAAAACTCATACTCACTTCATTCCTGATCATAAAGAAGAATTACTTCCTGCCCAATTAACTGATGATGAAGTGGCATCCTTTATCGCGGCCTTCGCTTTAGGCGAAGGAACTCCGTCAAGAACGGCTTCAGCTACCACTTTGAGAAATCCGTGGTCAGAATTAACAGGATTCAGGAACTGATATGGAAAAGAAATTTACTATTAACGGGCAAGAGGTCTCTGCTCAGGATTTTAGCAAGAATTCGGAATCCGTTGAGTTCACGTTGAATGGCAAGAAATATTCTTTCAGTCTCATTCAGAAGCATCAGGGCGAACTTCTTATCCTTGGTGGGAATCGCTTTAGGGCACATGTGGGAAGGCCAAATCGTGATGGCGAAACAATTGTCATGGCGAAGGGCCGGGAAGGAATCGTTTCTGGGGCCGGCAAGAAATTGAAGAAGGCCGGCGGTGGTATCGGCAGTCTCACATCACCAATGCCCGGGAAGATTTTCAAGATCGTGAAAGAAGTTGGAATGGAAGTCGCAAAAGGTGAAACCATTCTGATTCTTGAGGCCATGAAGATGGAACATTCGATCCGCGCTGATAAAGACGGCAAGGTAAAAAAGATCATGTTTAAAACCGGAGAGCTCGTTCAGGGTGGAGTCACTCTGGCCGAAGTTGAATAAATATGACGATCCCACAAAAGGTCAGGATGGTTGAGGTCGGTCCCCGTGACGGACTTCAGAATGAAAAATCAGTTCTTGAGACAGAGGATAAGTTCCAATATATTTCTCTTCTGAAGGATGCCGGTCTGACCACGATTGAAGTGACCAGTTTCGTGAAGCCGCCGGCGATCCCGCAAATGAGGGACGCTGCTGAACTCTTCACGCTGGTGCGTGATCGGCTGGGTCTCGAGAAAGGTGTGAACTTTCCCTGTCTCGTTCCCAATATGTATGGCTACGAAAAGGCTCGTGATCTTGGCGTGAAAGAGATAGCTCTTTTTAGCGCCACTTCTGACTCCTTCACCAAAAAAAATGTTAATGCTACCGTGGATGAAACTTTCGAGCGCATGCAGGAAGTTTCTCAGGAAGCAAAAAAAGATAACATCCGCATGCGCGGTTACATCTCAACTGCTTTCGGCTGTCCTTATGAAGGTAAGATCGAAGTATCTAAACTCATCAAAGTCGCGGAGAAATTCCTCTCCCTGGGAGTGTATGAAGTTTCCGTGGGAGATACGATCGGCGTGGCAGTCCCCACTCAGGTAAGAAGCTATTTAAAAGATTTCCTGAAAGCGATCCCACTGACCAAAACCGCCATGCACTTTCATGACACCCGTGGCATGGCCCTATCCAACATCCTCATTTCGCTTGAGGAAGGCATCTCGGTTTTTGATTCTTCTTCCGGGGGCCTTGGCGGCTGCCCTTATGCCAAAGGTGCGACCGGAAACGTTGCCACTGAGGATGTCTGGTATCTACTTCAATCCTTTGGAATTGAAACAGGAATTGACCTTAAAAAACTGGCAGATGCTTCTGCCTTCATTCTTGGGAAAGTTCAAAGAAGTACGGAATCGAAATTTCTAAAAGCTTACCAAAGTACAGGAAAGGTATGAGTTTCTATCTTAAGCAATTCGTAGATCTCTTAGTTGAACAAAAAAATCACTCTCTTTGGATAACCCTCAATCGCCCGGAAGCCAGTAATGCTTACTCAACGGGCATGGTGGACGCGCTGGTTGAAGTCATTAAGCACGCCGACATGGATAATTCGATCAGGGCCATTGTCATCACTGGTGCAGGAAAGAATTTTTGCGCCGGTGGGGACATCAAGGCCATGAAGGGAAAAAGCGGTATGTTTGCCGGCGAATCAAATGAGCTTCGTGAAACTTATCAGGCAGGTATCCAGCAAATTCCACTTACGATCTCGCAAATCAAAACTCCGATCATCGCGATGGTAAATGGAGCCGCCGTCGGTGCAGGCTGTGATCTCGCGGCCATGTGTGATATGAGGATTGCTTCTGAATCAGCTGTCTTCGCCGAAACATTTGCCAGGGTGGGGTTAGTTCCCGGAGATGGTGGGGCATTCTTCTTAACAAGACTTGTAGGTTATGCAAAAGCGATGGAAATGTTCCTGACTTGCAGAAGTTATCCGGCAACTGAAGCTCTCAAAATGGGATTGGTTAATGAAGTGGTCCTACCAGATCAACTAAGAAAGAGAACTTCCGAAGTCATAGAAGAAATAATTAATCTTCCACCGATCGCCGTGCAAATGACTAAAAAATCAGTCATTCATGCTCATCAAAATGATCTCATCTCTCATCTTGAACTCATGGCCGCGTATCAAGGCATCACTCAAAGATCATCGGACCACTTCAAAGCACTCGATGGGATGATTGAGAAGAAGAAGCAGACTTTCGGGCATACATAATTTCTTTTTGACATCTCGCAATCCGACACCAAGAATGAAGATATGAAACATATTTCTTTTCTTGTTCTTGCCGGGCTTATCTCAAGTTGCACAACTATCCACTTCCGCTCGAATAACAGTGTTCCGGTTTCTTTCACCGGAAATCCTGAGCACAGAAAAGAAGTTTCAATCGAAGGGAAAAGAGATTTCTGGTTCTGGGGAATCGAACCTGATCATCAGGAAGTTTTCATTGACGAAGAAGTGAGACGGGCCGGATTTGATGGTCTTTCAAAAGTCATCGTCTATGAGCAGAAGAGTCCTCAAGAAACACTTATTTCATTTATTACATTCGGGTTCTATCTTCCAAGAAGTTACACCATCACCGGTTTCACTTCAGGTAACACCATTCCGGAAGATCTCGAAGATACTGCCCCACCAATTCAAAAACCGTAATCAGTTACCGCCAGGAAGGTGTCTTCCACGGATGGATCATGGGCCATGGATGGCCCGTTTTCTTTTGGCGGCCCATCATCTTGGTTGATTTTATGGTCAAGTCGACCTGCGGCCTTGAAAGCACCTCAAGCTATTGGACCTCAGCAAAAACATTTACGGTGCAAATTACAGGCGTAGTTCTGATTTTAATTTAACTGCCCGGCGGTTCCAGAAGAAACGCGTGATGAGCGAGAACCAGACAAAAAATAAAAGAAAAGAAAAGAAGAGGGTCTGAAAGAGAGCAGATGCGGAGAACATATTGTTTACGATAGCGAAAGCTGTGAACATGAGAGTACCCAGTCCTGAAAAGCAGGCGGTCATAGTGAGAACGAGTTTCATCGTCATCGGTTGATTCTTTTCAGGCCGCAGGAAAGAGAAGGGCCACCAGATGAAGTCCTTGTCGCTGATCCAGTTATGAAAGTCAGTGATGAGATCGAGGAGTTTCATTTGAGTGTGTCCATAAGATTGCCGAAAAAGCTTTTCTTGAAGTCTTTCACTTCGTCTTCGGACATGTCACCAAAATTCGTGCGATCGACTTCCCGATAATGATCCGTCAGTTCGATGATGAATCTTGATTTGAATCTCGGGATCATCTTTCCATAGATCTTTCTTTCTTTGGCGTATGTGATGATGAGCCGCTTGCGGGCCCGGGTGATTCCGACGTAGCAGAGCCTGCGCTCTTCATTGATGTCGGAATTATCAATAATTGTTTTCTTATGAGGGAGAAGTTCTTCTTCCATGCCGACAAAAAAGACATTATCAAACTCAAGGCCCTTGGAGCCGTGAAGAGTCATGAGGGTTACTTCATTCTTTTTAAACCCATCCCCAGGGGCCTGATTGTCCTGAGAATCGGCAAGAAGCAAGCGCTCGACGAAGTTCTTGAGTGTCGCTTCCTCACCGTATCTGTCCTGGAATCGATCAGCAGCGAGGAGGAAGTTTTTTACATCATTCTTCTTTCTCTCAGAAAGCTTAGCCTGATCATAACTTTTTTCAATGAAGTCATAGTAATTCAAGTCTTCAATCAGGTCAGTTATCGCGTGAAGAAGCGGTTTCTCATGAAACACTCGTTGATATTTGCGGATGATCTCCACGAAATTCTTGATTCCTTCATGTTCTTCTTCTTCGGAAATAATCTGAAAAAGAGGTCTTTTTTGCGCAATGGATTTATCCAGATTCTTATTGAGGGTGACATTCCCCACACCACGATTCGGAACGTTCAGAACTCTTCTCAGGGCCAGCTCATCCCGGGAGTTCTGGATAAGAGTGAGGAAGGCGATGAGGTCCTTGATTTCTTTTTTCTCGTAGAATTTCTGGCCACCGATGATTGTGTAAGGGACTTGTCCAATCCGGAGCTGGTCCTCAAAAGGTGGAACCTGCGTATTCGAACGGTAAAGGATTGCTATTTCCGAAAGCATGACTCCATGTGACTGGAGTTTGATGATTTCTTCAACCACTACCGCGGCTTCGTGATCAGATTCAGCGGTGGCCCAGAGAAGGGGTTGAGCTCCCTCCATCTGAGAAGTGCGCATGGTTTTATCTTTCCGGTTCGTATTTTCCTTAATCACCTTGTTGGCGAGATCAAGAATGGGAAAAGTTGAGCGATAGTTTTCTTCGAGTTTGATGACCTTGGTATTTTTGTACTGCTTTTCAAAGTTCAGGATATTGGAAATATCGGCCCCGCGGAAACCATAGATCGCCTGATCGTCATCACCCACGACACAGATATTCTGATGAGTGGAAGTTAGCGCCTGGATCAGTCCAAACTGCAGAGTGTTTGTATCCTGGTACTCGTCCACCATGATGTACTTGAAACGCTCTGAATACTTCTTAGCGACTTCAGGGAATTTTAGGAAAAGTTTTACGACAAGAAAAAGAATGTCATCAAAGTCGAGAGCATTACAGAAGTGGAGCTTGTCCTGATAGTAGTTATAAACGTACTCCGTCGCTCCATCGTAATTGTTTTCCGGATCATAAAATTTCGAGCGCGGAAACTCCTCGTTTGAGATGCCATTGTTTTTCAGCAGACTGATCTTCGACATGACGATGCCACGATCGTATTGCTTGTTAGAACGATAGTTTTTAAGAGCTTCACGAACAATGCTCATCTGATCGGCCTGATCGTAGATCGTGAAAAGGTTGTTGTATCCCAGATGATGAATATCTTCGCGCAGGATCCGGATGCCGAGTGAGTGGAAAGTTGAAAGGGTGACACCTTTACGCATGCGCGATTCGACCAAATGAGAAACTCTTTCTTTCATCTCAGCCGCGGCCTTATTGGTAAAACTCACTGCGAGAATCTGCTTTCCAGGGATGCGTAGATTCACCAGCATATGGGCGATCCGATAAGTGACCGTACGGGTTTTACCCGAGCCGGCACCGGCAAGGATCAATACGGGACCTTCTACGGTCTCAGCAGCTTCGCGTTGTTCGGGATTGAGTCCCGCGAGGGAAATGGTCATTGATACGCAGCTTAAAAAATCCCCTCTATAGAGTCAAAATCAAAAGACAAAAAACACCTTACTTTGTATTCTTATTTAGCTCTAAATACTCTCAGTTGAGGCACTATGAAATATCTCATTACATCCGCTCTCCCTTACGCCAATGGCCCCCTCCATTTCGGGCATATAGCGGGGGTATATCTTCCTGCCGACATCTTCACGAGACACAAGAAGCTCCAGGGTGTAGAGGCCATCCATATCAGCGGTTCTGACGAGCACGGGGTCGCGATCATGCAGAATGCTCAGAAGGCCAAAAAAAGCTATCAGGAATATGTAAACGAGTGGCATAAAACCCACAAAGATCTCTTTGACAAATACGATATCCATTTTGATTTCTTCGGACAGACTTCTGCTCCTTATCACAAAGAAGAAACTCTTAAGTGGTTCAATGATCTCCTCGGAAAAGGCCTCATTGAAAAGCGCGCTGAAAAACAACTTCAATGCCAGGATTGTAAGAACATGCTTCCCGATCGCTTTGTCGAAGGGGAGTGCTATGTTTGCAAGTACCCCGAGGCCCGCGGTGATGAATGTCCGAATTGCGGGACATGGATCGATCCTCTAAAACTCATCAATCCGGTTTGTAAATTTTGCGGATCCAGACATGTCATGGCCGTTGATTCTTATCAGTGGTATCTCATGCTTTCGAAGATGCATGAGAAGTTCCAGAAGTGGTTTGAAACCAGAAAGCCGGTCTGGAGAAAGAACGTCGTTCCCTTTGTAGAATCCCTTACGAAAGATAATCTGGTTGATCGCGCGATTACCCGGGATCTGGACTGGGGAATTGATGTTCCTCTGGCCGAGGCGAAAGGCAAGAAAATCTACGTCTGGTTTGATGCTCCGATAGGATACGTTTCCAATACAAAAAAGTTTCTCGAAGGTTCCGGCGAAGATCACATCAAAGACTGGTGGGGTTCGAAAGACACGACCATCGTGAACTTTATTGGGAAAGATAATATTATTTTCCACGCGATCATCTTTCCGGTGATGTGCTTGGGAACAGGTTTTGTGAACCCGGTTTCGGATCTTCCTGCCAATCAGTACGTGAACCTTGAAGGAAAGCAATTCTCTAAATCGAAAGGCTGGTACGTCGATTCAGAAGAGGCGATTAATACATTCGGATCGGATGCCCTGAGATTCTATCTCACTTCGCTTATTCCTGAGACCTCAGATTCGAGCTTTACCTGGAAGGGTCTTGAGCTCAAGATCAACTCTGAACTTGCAAATAACATCGGAAACTTTATCAATCGCGCGATGAAGTTTTCAGCTTCCAAGTTTCCGGAAGGAATCAGCAAAGATAAGTTTCGGCCATTCTTTGATACCCACCTGAAAGATGTGGAGACCTTTATCAAAGAATACCATGAGCTACTTGATTCCTATCAAATCAAACGAGGACAAGAACACCTGATGGCCCTGGGGTCGAAGGTTAACCTGTTCATCACTGAACGTGCTCCCTGGACGGAATTCAAGACGGATCCGGAAAAAGCTAAAGAGACGATCGCAACTTCTGCTGCTTATGTTCTTGTGATCGGCACATTCTTTGCTCCGTATCTTCCACAGTTATCGAAATCGATTCTTTCTTATTTCGGTCTCACCGCTGAGAGCGATGTCGTTATGAAGATTTATCAGGGTGACATGAATGCACTCCGGAGCTTCTTTGCTGATGATTTCAAACTTCAGGTCGATCCGCAGGGGCTGGTGCCTAAGATTGACCCATTAGTGATTGAAGAGCTGGATAAGAAGCTCAAGGAAAAGGCGTCAGTGTAGGAAGTATTTCTTCAAAACAGGATACTTCCAGAGCGGTTGATCTTTTTTCAGCATCCCCCCATGGGCCTGAGTTCCTTTAAAGACTGGGGTCTTGATATTGCCTTCCGTCAGCGGCACTGATTCGCCTCGCTTAAGATAATTCAAAACTCCTCGCGAGAAATTCCTGACGACCAGGTTTGGTGCGATGGCGTGCAGGAAGCGTGCGACATATGCTGAATAACCGACCATTGAATGATTTCTGGGACGTTCGATAACTGACTTCACTTTTCTGGCGACTTTGAAAGGATCAAAAACTGGTGGTAGGGGCTTGAGCTCTTTCCCCAGGAAATTTCCCGCATGACTAAAACCTGGCGTATCAATGAACGCCGGGCTCACATCACAAACATAAATTCCCGGATGTTTTACCAATTCTCCTCTCAGGGCCCCGGAGAAACCACGAATGCCGAATTTACTGGCACTGTATCCGACAGCAAAGGGATCCGGGATATATCCGCCCATCGAATTCATGTTGATGATCATTCCTCTTTTATTTTCCTTGAAATGGGGGAGAACCGCATAAGCTCCATAGAGATAGGCAATGAGATCTGTTTTGATGACACTCTCATGTATGTCCAGTGGCACTTCCTCGAACTTTCCCACGGCACCGACACCGGCGTTATTGATCCAGACATCGATCTTGCCATAAAAAGAGATCGCTTCATTCACGAGATTTTCAACGTGAGGATACAAAGTCACATCCGCTCTGACAGCAATTGCATTGGCGCCCATGCTTTCACATTCACTGGCAAGATCCTGCAAAAGTGCCTCACGTCTAGCCGCCAGTACAAGATTTACTTTTTCTTTGGCAAGCGTAAGGGCAATGGCCTTGCCAATCCCACTAGATGCCCCGGTGATGACAATAGTTTTTCCCTCGAGATTTCTGCGCATAAAATTCTCCTCTTATCAGGCTAGAGAAGAGAGGGCAGTCATACAAATGAGTTTCAGCTGAAGATAAAGCGAAGTAGATCAGTCGTTGTGATAACGCGAATCGATCTTGATGCCGGCCTCGGAATTGGATCCAAAATTATCATTCACCGGATGATCCCAGGTCTGCAGGATCTTGCCGTTAGAGGAATCCACAATGGCGCGAAAACTTGATCTGTATCCTTTCACATGCTCAAGTTTCACAATAAGCGAGTCAACTTTTACTGGCACATTGCCCATTTTCCATTCGAAAGAATCAACTTTTTCGATCTCAGCTCTTTTGAGATTACCGCCACCCTGGAGGATGAGATTTCTCTCTAAATTCACTTTCCAGGTGGGCGCAGATAGTCCCCACTTCGTATGATTGGAAATGGTCTTAGTTGTCACGGATGGAACGCTGGCAGGGCCCCGGAAACCGGTCTTTACGCTCTTTTCATAGGGGGAATAGGCCAATGATGAGGGGGATGAGAGAGTTCCTTCATTCTGGCCATCGATATACCAGACCGCCATCAGGGCGATAGCAAAAGGGACGAGAATGCGAATCGCGTGGCTTTGATTTTTAGTCATTCACATCAAACTCAAAATTGATGATCTTGAAAGGCTTATGGCCGTTAAGTTCATAGTCGAGATAATCATCATTAGCATTAGCCGAATCCGTATAACAGTCTGAACAGTTACTGAAGCGGGCTCGCATGCGACATCTGAATTTTGTTCCTGGTGGAACCCACTTACTTACTTCCAGAAGCATCAGGTTACCGACGTTGAATTTCTGATTTTCAGAAGGGGCGACTGTCGTCTGGTAAAGATTCTTTCTCGGTTCAAGCATCGAAAAGAAAGCGTCGTTAGCACCTGGCAGGAATCTCGCCATACATTCATGGGGATTAAAGGTGAAATCTTTATCCGTAACCCCACTGGTTGAATAACCGAGACAGTCCTTATCCTGGAGAGATAAACCATTTTTCTTACGGAATTCATTCTGAGATACCCACCGGGTACTATCACCTTCATCAAGCTGTACCAGACACACGGGAGCAGCTGCCTGAGA
>JAKFFP010000009.1:0-14855 GCA_036675045.1 Bacteriovoracales bacterium
TGGATTTCACAGAAAAGTAAATAAAATCAACTTCTATCAAATAATCAGCAATTAAAGAAGAGATATTAGTACTGAAAGATAAATTCAATGATGAGATAGTTTTATGCAACCTAAAAGTTTTAGCCATTACAAAATCAGACGTAGAAGAATTGATTCTAATTCCATTAGTTACTTCTTCAACTCTACTGGGGTCGCTCAAGCTCCAATCAATTAAATTGTCAAAAATTTCTGTATTGTTATTTATATATGAAGGAATCGGATTGAAACTGAGAGTTTCAGGAATTGAGTCCAACCTAAACTTCTCTATGTAATATTTATCTTTTGAAAGTATTCGAAGAGTGAGTTCTGACGAATTCTCATTCCGTGGAACATTTGTTAACTTTAAACCATAGGGCATTCGAATTGTTGAGATTTCATAATCTCTACCACCCAAGTTTACAGTGGCAAGAACTTTAATAACTTCCGTAGCACCGATGTCTATAACTTTACTTGCAGACCCTATTACGATGTCGAAAGATTGCGTCTCAGTATTTTTATGAAATTTATCACGGCCAGAAATTGAAACGGTATTAAAACCATCCTGAAGTAACCCTTTATGCCTTATGGCGACTCTGTTTCCATGAACTTCAATTTCCTCCGATGTCACATCCTCGCCATTAATTGTAGCCTTGAAGAGGCGACTATCATTCAATAACAAGTTTGTAGCTTCAAATATTATAGTCTCACGTGTAGTGTGCACATAAAGTCTTCCGTCTGAGTTCACGCATTTTTCACCGACTTCCACCGCTTTAAATATCCTTTCTCTTCTAACAATCTAAAGACTACTTCTCTTTCCATTAAACGACGTTTTCTGAATCCAACAGGAAGTCCTTGAACTAACTTCAATTGTTCAGCACAAGCTTTATAGAACTGATCACGTTCGTATTCAGTGTAAGGCACGCTTTTAGCACAATAAACTAAATTTGCAGTAGACCAGACCTTTCCATACCGCCTGTAACGATCATTAGCACATTCAAGGGCTACCTTAAGATCACTTTGCTTGGCTTCCATTATCTCTCGAAGCTCACATATGCCCCTTTCAACTGAGCCATTATGTTGAGGAGTTCTCGGTAGCGATCGCAAATGAATAACCTTATTTGCCTTCAAAAATTCTCTAAGTTCAGATGACTTGTAAGCCGCGCCATTATCTGTGGAGAGCACAAGCGGAAATCCGTTAAGCAGGCCACTTTTTTGAACAACGTTAACAACATCGATTGTTTTTGAAGCTTTTATTGAAGCTTCATGCCCAATCCAAGCGAGGGATCCACGATCTTTCAATACTTGGTTCTCAATCTTTTCTGAATTTTTTTTCGTGAAGGCTCCATCTAAAGTCCATATAACATTCTTCTGAGTAATCTGATGCCTTTGAACTTCTCTTTTTATTTTCTGCTCTTGCTTGAATTCAGCGACAAATTTTTGTACCAATCGAACAGGTACTTCTCCATGAAGTTCAGCAGCAATCGGTCTCCAACCAGGGCAACCATGTTTCTTCATGAGTAAAAAAACTTTTTGTCTGGCTAGTTTCACAACTTCAGAAGAAGTTTTAGGCCTCCCCTGCGGCTTGAAACCTTTCTTGGCGCTGTTTCTCCAATTACGAAGAGTTCTCTCGGAAACATCTAATGCTTCAGCGACATCATGAAGATTTATTCTTCTTTGGTCTGCCTCTGCGAGCCTTTTTCCGACCTTCAATCTCAAAGCCTGTCTTAATTCCATGCTTTTCATCCTCAATCATCTGCTTTTCCATCGCTGCCAATTCCGGATCTTCCAACGGAATCGTGACATCGCGACAGCCCGGCATCTCCCTCAATATGAGAATCAGTTGCTGAAGAGAATAAACAGTCTTCTCCAGCTCCTGGATTTTCTTCTTGAGATATTTCGGATCGTCTTCCTTGTTCATTATAATCGCTCCCTTCCTCATTCGAGGCTGCTTCAAAAGCCCCGCTGTCATCCCTGCAAGAGCTTGGCTCGAGAGCTGCCAAATTCTCAGCGGAGGAATTTTCAACTCTTTCGCAATCTCCATCTTGCTTCGATGCCCAGTCCAGTATTGCATAAGTGCTGTCGCTGTCCGATGTGCATTCTGCTTCTCCTCGGGAGTTGCCGAATCCCATAGGCCTCTCACTGGAATCGGCATTCGAGGTGGCATCAAGAATCCTTTCTTTCTGCCTCTCCTCCTGCCCTTCGTAGAAGCTACTTCTGTCATCTCTTCCATTATCCACTCCTTTATTAATTTTTGGACTTAAATGTCCAAATTCTCCATAAGCAATTTCTTTTGTTTCTCCTTCTGATGTACGTAGGACCAATTTCCCACCTTCGCCATGAAGGGAAACTGATTGATCACCAATTTGTCCGACCATAAAAACAGGTGTGCGAGGAGAATCACCTAGAGCTATCCTTAACTGATTCTCATTCATTGTTGCTTCAAGAGTAGACCTCACTTCAGTTGCTACCCCAAAAAATCTATCCGCTGGCGTGAGGCCGTCTATTCCCTGGTGAGGTCTGAAGTGATTGTAGTGATTCATATAATGTTGGAATCTGATCTTCGCATCAGATAAGTCCTGAGGCTTTATTCTTTCCCAAAATTCCTGTCCAACTGTTTCCCAGAAACGCTCACATTTGCCGAGGGTTTGTGGATGATGAGATCGAGAAACAACATGCTTAATTCCTTCTCTATCAAGGATTCGCTGAAAGTCACTCTTTCCTCTCCATGCAAAGTACTGTCTTCCCTGATCTGTAAGTACTTCAACTGGCTTCCCAAACTTTGCAACGCCTTCAAGAAGTGTCTCAGATACAAACTCTGTTGTTTGACGAACGGATAAATTCCAGGAGACAATAAACCTGGAATAATCATCCATAAACACTGTGAGATAAACTCTTTGTGAGTGGCGAGACATCACATAACTTGTAATATCCGATTGCCATAGCTGCATAGGAAGAGCTCTTTCAAAAGTTCTTACTTTGTCAGCAGATCTTCTACGTTTCTTTTCTTTTTTTACGAGTGGGATTTCAGCTTCATGGAGTGTCTTTTTTATCGAGCCAGTTGATACGCTTACACCTTTGAATCTGGCCATGACTTGCTGAATGTATTTAAGACCTGAAGAAGGATCAGCCTTCTTAATCTTTATAATCTCTTCAATAACTTTCTCTGAAATCTTTCGACCTTTGCGTTTGTCGTCCGGTTTAGCCTGTGCGTATCCTTCAAGACCTTTTGGACCCTGCTCACGATACTTTTTGAGCCACCCAATAAGAGTGGAAGGTGATAATCCCCATGTACTGCAAAAGTCCTCTTGTGTTAGACCGCTTTTAAGAAATGCTTCAATCGCTTGTCTTCGCTCTTCTGGGCTGTAAGGTCCATTTTTATGTCGTCGCAGAGACTGTACATTACCTTGTCTCTTCACCCATTCAAGGGCTGACTTGTAGGACACATCTTCCTTAAGAACGAATTCCTTAAGGGACTGCCCCGATTGTTCAAATCGCTTAACAAAGTCAGCTTTGAACTCTTGCTTGAAACTTTTTCCTCGAACTCCCATATATTTCTCCTGTTTTTTGATTAACAGGTGGGAGCCAGTGACAAAATGTGGTGTGATTAGATCAGATGATCGGAAAGACTTTCGTTACACATTACAGGGGAACTTGGTCAACTATTGATCATGTTCTTACTCCTGGCGAGCGAAGTGAAGCCGGCGAAGGTAAAAACGAGCATATCGCTGTCAGAAGCTATGCAAAGATGATGGAATCAATAGACGCTGAAGCCATCATCAAAAAAGAAGAAATCTACAGCATCAAACTCATCTCAAAAATACAAAAAGTGATTGTGGAAAGTGATCCAAATTCTCCTGGTGTTCCGGGAAAACTTCGAACACCAGAAAGTCCGGGGAGTATTGTTACGATCGGTGGAATGAATCGCAAAGAAAATTCCACTTATAATCCAGCACCTCCAGGTGAGGTAAAAAGATGTTTGTCCGAAGTTGTCGAGTGGCTCAAGGATGAAGATCTGGCCCTTCAGGGAGACGCTGGATCGGGATTATCTCTTCCTGTTCGTCTGGCCGTAGGGCATGCACACTTTGGGGCGGTTCACCCATTCACGGATGGAAACGGCAGAGCTGGCCACGCTCTTTGGGCAGTTCAGATGATCTGCGCTGGAAGCATGCCACTCTATTTATCAGGTTATGTAGAAGCGAGAAAGGCCTTAATGAAAGGAATCACTTTACGATGGAGAGATTCTTTTCTTGTTGTCACATGGAAGTCGGGATCGAGAACCATTAATTCGTCACGCGAGCTCATTCGCCGGATTTTTCCTGATTCATCTTTCTAACCGCATTCATGAATCGAATGACGGGATAAATCTTCTGGACCTTGGGATAATCGATCTCGATGAAGTTCACTCCATCAAGGATGATCAACTCCCCAAATAGTCCCACATTCTTCCCGTCTTCCAGGGAAGAGGGATTGATATTGATATTCTTAGCCTTAAAATCCGCCAGTACCGACGTGAGATCGTACATCTTGGTGAACTTCGCAGGAGCATCTTCCGTCGAACGGACATTCGGAATGTCTTTCACATTCGTATTCCCCTTCTCCAGGATCTTGGCAATGATCAGCTCGCACTTATCGGAGATCCTCATTTTCTTTTCTTCGGAGAGATGTCTCTCCGAGTTGTAATAGATAAAGATCTGCCGGACCATTTCGACATTTCTCAAAAGGAAAACATTTGGAAGTTTATCTTCATCGCTCTCAACTTCCATGAGACCCATCTGAACCAGAAGATTGATCACACTTTCGAGCTTCACTTCCATGATCTGATACATGTCATTGGTATAAAGCGTGAGGGTCCGTTTATGGACGGACAGTGCCTGCGACTTTACTTCACCATGGGCCTTGTACACGAGAAAGATCGTGCCCAGAATGCGCATGACTTCGATCGGCTTCATGAACTCGTATGAGTTGGCAGAACGTCCGTAGTTCACGGCCGCATTGTCCTCGAGTTCTTTGACTCTGAAGTTCGTTTTCCTGAGACGGGTAACGAGAGTGTTGATGATGGTCTTAAACCACGGGTTCAACGACTGCATGGTCTTCCCGAAAGCCGCGAAAGAAATCTCGATGATCTCGACCCCTGTCACCGCCGAAGCGGAACAGGATCTTTTTCTACCCGAGCCATCTTCATCAAAATAGGCCATCTCCCCGATCACTTCCCCTGGGCGAAGAACCGCGAGCTCGATGAAGCCCTTGCCCTTGGGCTTATAGAGTCTCATCTGGCCTTTCTGGATAATAAAGAGCGTGTCCGCGAAATCACCTTCGTTGAAGAGAACTTCCCCAGCTTTGAGGCTTCTGATTCCTGATTTGGTGGTCGCGGTCGTGGTCATTTACTTTACCCGCTCGATAATCATGGAGAGCGCTTCTCCGCCGCCGATACAAATCGCCGTACAACCGTACTTCGCTTTCTTCTTTCTCATGGCATTCATGAGAGTCACGAGGATTCTCGCACCTGAGGCACCGATCGGGTGACCGATGGCAACCGCACCACCGAAGACGTTCACTTTCTCGTGAGGAATTTCACATTCCTTCATCGCCGCCATGGTGACAGCAGCGAAAGCTTCGTTGATTTCAAAGAGATCGATCTGGTTTACATTGAGATTTGCCTTTTTGAGAGACTTCTTGATCGCGTCCACCGGAGCAGTCGAGAACCACGTCGGCTCGTGAGCGTTGGATGCGTAAGCGAGGATCTTGAACTCGGCCTGAGAAGCATAAGCATCTCCTCCGAGAACAACGGCCGCAGCACCATCATTGATAGTTGAGGCGTTGGCAGCAGTGATGGTTCCCGCTTTATCGAAGGCCGGTTTTAGGGTCGGCATCTTTTCAAAGTTCGCCTTCCCCGGACCTTCGTCTTCAGTCACATCAACTGTTCCGCCCTTGGCCGGAACTTTGACTGCAACGATCTCATCTTTGAACACACCATCTTTCTGAGCGGTCTGAGCGCGCTTGAAAGATGTGATGGCGAAAGCGTCCTGCTCTTCGCGGGTCATCTTGTATTTTTTCGTACACTCTTCCGCGCACACACCCATGGCGATGTTCTGATAAGCATCAGTCAAACCATCGTAGGCCATGGAGTCTCTCATTTCAGTCGCACCGTATTTGATTCCCATGCGTGAGTTCATGAGAAGGTGTGGAGCAAGCGACATGTTTTCCATTCCGCCGGCGACAACAACCTGATTGTCACCCGTCATGATGGAGCGAGCGCCGAGGATCACCGCCTGAAGTCCTGAGCCACAGACCTTACCGACCGTGGTGGCAGGAACCGTGTTCGGAAGACCAGCACCGATCAACGCCTGACGAGCAGGGGCCTGGCCGATGCCGGAAGTGATCACGTTCCCCATGAACACTTCATCTACTTTGGTTTTGTCGATATTAGCCTTGGTGAGGGCACCTTCGATGGCGGTGGCACCAAGTTTTGTAGCAGGAACCTGGGAAAGAGTTCCCATGAATGAGCCGATTGCGGTACGCGCGCCACCGAGAATATAAACTGCCATATGTAGTCCTTTTAAGAATGAGAGATTGTCTTTCTATCCGAAATATTTTAAACGAATCTTGTCGCGAAAAGCACCTAAAATCCCTCTATATAAGGCAGGCAGTCATGCTCGGTAAAAATAAAAAATCCAAGATAGGGAAAGTAATCCCTTTGGACTGGTCAGAGGGCCTTGCGAGGCTTCTGAACGAGACCTATAAGACCGAATGTAAGAAAGAGGCCCGGTACTTTGATGTCTACGGGCAGATTTATTCTGACGAGCTTCTGGTGATCGTCTCATGGCTCTCGGAAAAAGATGAGTATACGGCCCCAATAACTCTCTTCCTGACCTGTGAAGCGGATCAGATGAATTCCGAGAAGAAAGTCAAAGAGACCCAGGAACACTACATTGAACTCATCGGCCTTTTCTTTGATGAGATCTTTGGTGCTGAGGAATGGAATGAGTTCGAGCCGACCTGGCAGGAAGTCACGCATAAGCACCAGAACTACTGGTACAAGATCACGCGTGAGAATATCAACGCCACCATCGAAGCGAATAAGCTTTTAGGGGAAGATTTTGAAGATGTGGAATTTGAAGACGAAGAACCAAAAGAATACGATGAGTAAGTGGATCGCACGACATCCGATCCTTTAAAAAGTGAAAAGGCTCCTTTCGGAGCCTTTTTTCATTCGTCTTCGTATCTGAGTG
Organism: Bacteriovoracales bacterium; assembly: GCA_036675045.1. Taxonomy (GTDB): domain Bacteria; phylum Bdellovibrionota; class Bacteriovoracia; order Bacteriovoracales; family Bacteriovoracaceae; genus Peredibacter. The sequence continues at coordinate 7,248 of JAKFFP010000009.1, forward strand.
AACTCGAGATCGTCTCGATCCCGATATCGTCCCCATCATCATCATCGTCATCCACGTTCACCAGTTCGTCTTCTTCGAAGTCGAACTCAGAAGTGATATTGAGCTGGTTGAGGACCGTATAGAATTCCTTGTCGTCAGAAAGATCTGAGAGAAGGGCCTCGATGTATTTCGTAGGATACTTAGAGATAAGCTCTTCGATGTACTCCTGGAGTTTTCCTTCTTTCAGGATATCGCGCTTTTTCTGAACCACTTTCCAGTTACGGAGGTAGTGAAGGCGGCAATATGATTGAGTCGTACGGATGTTGTCACACCCCTTCTCAATACATTCATCGTTCTTGGCGTCGATGAAGAAATCCATCGTGCCGATCGCTTCAGCAATCTCTTTCCAGTTGAAATGCTCGCGGAGTTCAGCGATCTCATCAGCAATCTTGCCTTCGAGATCATTCATGACCGCGTTTTTATATTTTTTGCTTTTTCCTTCGAAGATATCGATCTGGACATCCTCGTCGTACTTGGACTTCCCGCCCTTGGCACCTTTTGACTTCTTGGCGTACTCGAGGAATTCATCCTCGCCTTCGTCCTCGTCACCACGGCGGCGTGGAGCTTCGTCTTCAACGTCTTCACCACGAGCGATGCGCTTGGCGCGCTCTTTCTCGTCTTTCAGACGCTGCTTCTCAGCTTCTTTATCCTGCTTGGCCTTGAGCTTGGCGTTTTCTTTATCGGCCTTGGCCTGAAGCTTGGCTTTTTCTTTTTCAGCTTTTTCTTTTTCTTTGAGCTTGGATTTTTCTTTCAGCTCTCTTTCTTTCTCTTTAGCGAGCAGGGCTTTTTCACGGGCCTTCTCTTTTTCGAGCTGAGCTTTTTCTTTCGCTTTCTCTTTGGCGAGACGGGCCTTTTCTTTTGCCAGAGCTGCGGCCTCACGAGCTTTGTGGGCTTTCAATTGTTCCTTGGTCATCGACTTAACTTTCGCGACAACTTTTGAAACGAGAGATTTTGATTTCTTGGCAGGAGCCGCTTTCTTGGCAGGAGCTTTCTTCGCCGGGGCTTTCTTGGCCATCTTTGCTACTTTTTTTGGAGGGGTTTTTGCCGGTTTCTTGGCAGCTGGTTTAGCAGCTTTCTTAGCGGGCATTTTACCTGCGGGCTTCTTTTTAGCCATACATTTCTCCTCAAAAAATACTTAAGCAAATTCAGTGCGTATAAAACAAATTTAATGGACACTCTAGCAAACAGAGTGTCCTTTTGTGAAGGAAAATGAACAAGAGAAGCTTAATGGATCGCTTTCAGTTCATTCGAAGCAATCACCATTCTCTGGACTTCCGAAGTTCCTTCGTAAATCTCAGTGATTTTAGCGTCCCGGAACATGCGCTCCACCGGATATTCTTTCGTATACCCGTTCCCTCCGCAAAGCTGGATCGCCTTGGTGGTGATCCACATAGCTGATTCCGAGGCCATGAGTTTCGCCTGGGCCGACTCTTTCGAGTAAGGAAGCCCTGCGTCCTTCAAAGCGGAAGCGTGGTAAATGAGCAGGCGGGAAGCCCCGATTTTCGTACTCATGTCCGCGAGCATGAACTGGATTCCCTGAAGGTCCGATAGTGGATGCCCGAACTGGACTCTCTGCTTGGTATAACGGATAGCATAATCGAAAGCTCCCTGAGCTATTCCCAGGGCCTGGGCGGCAATCCCGATTCGTCCGCCATCAAGTGTTGCCATGGCGACACGGAAACCTTTTTCTGGTTCTCCCAGGAGAGCGTCTTTCGGAACTTTTACTTTATCGAAGGCGAGCTGGCAGGTGGATGATCCGCGGATTCCGAGCTTGTCTTCTTCTTTGATGATCGAAAATCCCGGGTTCGAAGTCTCGACGATGAAACATGAAATGCCCTTGTAGTCGGGAGTTTTTTTGGTTTTCGCGAACACGATGCAAACGTTCGCTTCCTTGCCATTAGTAATCCAGTTTTTCACACCGTTAATTTCCCAGTGATCACCCTTATCTTCGGCAAAAGTCGTGAGTGACCCGGCATCTGATCCGGCGTTGGGCTCAGAAAGGCAGAAACATCCAATCCATTCACCAGTTGCCATTTTCGGAAGGTATTTTTTCTTCTGGGCATCGGTTCCGAAATTGAGAATGGGCCAGATCCCGAGAGACGTGTGAGCAGAAACGAAGACCCCTGAAGAGGCGCAGTTTCGGGAGATTTCCTCGACGATGAGTGAGTAGGAAAGATAATCCATCCCTGCTCCGCCGTACTCTTCCGGCACGTAAGATCCGAGGAAGCCGTTTTCAGCGAGCTTTGCGATTTGTGACTTGGGAAGTTCACCTTCGTGATCCACTTTCATGGCGTGCGGAAGGATTTCTGAGTCAGAAAACTTCTTCAGCATATCGCGGATTTCTTTGTATTTCTCATCGAGCATCATAAATTATTTCCCTGTAAAATTAGCTTTTCGTTTTTCTAAGAAAGCAGCTGTTCCCTCGATCATTTCCGGAGTCTGGAAGATTTTCCCGAATGCAGTAGCCTCGGCTTCGTATCCTTGTCCGATTGTCGCCTTCGCTTTAGCAATCGCAGCTGGAGAATTTCCGAGTGCCTGCTTGAACCAGTTATGACAACCGTCCATGAGTGATTGTTTATTTTCAAAAAGCTCAAGGGCAATTTCCAGAGTTTTAGCTTCCTGAGCAGTGACGTTTCTTCCCGAGAACATGATTTCCCTGGCGCGCCTTTCTCCAACGATCTTGGCGAGGCGCTGAGTGCCGCCGAAGCCCGGAATGAGTCCGAGTTTCACCTCAGGAAGTCCGAAGACAGCATTGTTCGTGGCAAAGATAAAATCGCACGCCATCGCCATCTCAAATCCACCACCGAGAGCAAAGCCATTTACGGCGGCAATGGTCGGGAACGGAAGGGCCTCAAAGAGTTTGGTATTATTCTGACCGAGTTCCGAGAATGCTCTCGCTTCTCCGTTTGTCATCGGCTTCATTTCCGCGATATCAGCGCCCGCGATGAAAGCTTTTTCGCCCTCACCGGTGAGGATCAGTCCCTTGAGCGATGAATGAGTTATTTTCTCGAGGCAATCTTTCAGTTCCCGGTGAACCTGGATATTGAGCGCATTGAGCTTGGCCGGGCGATTGATCGTAAGAATTCCGATGTGCTCATGCTGAGTGAGAACGATCGTTTCGTAAGTATTATTTGTCATAAGTGTAGAATCCCTTGCCGTTCTTTCTGCCGAATCTTCCGGCAGCTACGTACTGCTTGAGAAGCGGACACGGTCTGTATTTCGTATCAGCGAGCCCGTCGTGAAGGACATTCATGATCGCCAGGCACGTATCAAGTCCGATAAAGTCCGCCAGTTCCAGTGGCCCCATAGGCTGATTGGTTCCGAGTTTCATCGCGGTATCGATGTCTTTTACTTCCGCCACACCTTCGTAGAGAGCGTAGACGGCCTCATTGATCATCGGCATGAGAATGCGGTTAACCGCAAAGCCCGGATAGTCTTTGGCGCGAACGAAAGTTTTCCCCATCTTCTCCGCACAAGCGGCAACGGTATTGAAAGTTTCATCCGTTGTTTCGAGTCCGCGGATGCCTTCCACGAGCTTCATTACCGGAACCGGGTTCATGAAGTGCATGCCGGCCACGAGCTGAGGGCGCTTAGTGACAGCAGCGATCTCCGTGATGGAAATCGAAGATGTATTGGAAGCGAGAATCGCATCCGCTTTTACGATTTCATCGAGCTTTCTGAAAATATCGAACTTGAGGTCCTTTCTTTCGGTCGCGGCTTCCACCACCAGGTCGCAGTTTGCGAGGTCTTTCATCTCGAGAGTTGCTTTGATTCTTCCGAAAGAATTTTTGGCGTCGTCCGCAGTCCATTTGGATTTTTCGACACCTTTGTCGAGCTGCGTCTTAATAAAATTGTGTCCGAAATCGAGGGAATTTTTAAAGGCGTCGAAGAGAATAACGTTGAAACCGGTCTGTGCGGCGACTTGGGCAATTCCCCTTCCCATCTGTCCAGCACCAACAATTCCAATAGTTTGAATATTTCTCATGGGAAACTATCCTCCGACTTCGATAAGAGAGAAAAAAAGTGTGAAATAACAATATGCCTTTGAAATTCGAGGGTCAACGAGATTCACTCTTGCCACAAGAGCAGAGATTGTTTATAACATCGCAATATTTTTGAATAAATATCGAATCAGGAGAACCCCAAGTGGCCAATCACAAGTCGTCAGAAAAAAGAGCAAAACAAGAAAAAGTTCGTCGTATGACGAATAAGATTAAGACAGCACGTGCTCGCACGACTGTTAAATCTCTTCGCGAAGCCGTAGCGAAAGGCGATGCTCCAACAGCAAAAGCTCTTCTCGTAAAAGCTCAGTCGCTCCTTGCTAAACTCGCTAAGTCACCAGCGATGAAAAAGCAGACAGCTGCGCGTAAGACATCACGTCTCACTAAGCTCGTTGCTTCAATCAAATAAATAAATTGCCATAGATACTGGCCTTTATAAGAATAAGACCCAAAGTATGATCTACTTTGGGTCTTTTCTATTTAAGGGGTTTCTATGAAGTTCTCTTCCGTTTTTCTTCTTCTCTTTTTATTCATCCTTACCTCGTGCGGTCTTCAGTCGATTCCGACGGCCAACAATAATGTCGAAGGTCAGTGGGCAGAGGTTCAGAACCAATACAAGCGTCGGGCTGATCTGATTCCGAATCTGGTGAGCACAGTAAAGGGTTACGCCAAACACGAGCAGGAAACTCTCGAAGGTGTGATCGAAGCTCGCGCCAAGGCAACGGCCGTGACTGTTGATGCCAAAGATCTCAATCCGGAAACTTTGAAAAAATTCCAGGAAGCCCAGAGCGGACTGTCACAAGCACTCGGAAGACTCATGGTAGTTGCAGAAAAATATCCTGACCTCAAGGCAAACCAGAATTTCCAGGGGCTTCAAGCACAATTGGAAGGAACCGAGAACAGAATCGCCATCGCCCGTCGCCGTTATATTGAAGCGGTTCAGGAGTTCAATAATCTTGTGACGGTTTTCCCTACAAGCTTAACGAACTCACTCATTCATAAGTTTGATAAGAAACCGCAGTTCACAGCATCTGAGACAGAACAAGCAACGCCGCAAGTTCAATTCTAAATGCGATATCTCTTAAGCCTGTTTCTATTTATCGGTTTCCAAGTGAGGGCGGAAGAACTCAAAATTCCTGCTCTCACCTCGCCCGTCATGGATACGGGGGCATTTTTATCCGCTCAGGAAAGAGAGGATCTTTCTTCTTTTGCGTATGAAATTCACGCCAATAATGGACCTCAGATCCAGATCTTCACGGTTCCGGATCTTCAGGGTTATGCGATAGAAGATTTCTCCATTGAAGTCGCTGAAAAATGGAAGCTCGGTACAAAGAAGGCCGGCAATGGAATACTCATTCTCATTTCCAAAGCTGACCGCCAGATGCGGATCGAAGTCGGTGAAGGCATCGAAGGTGATATCACCGATTATGATACCGCCCAATACACGAGACAGATCTTCCCTGAATACTTCAGGCGCGGCGGCTTTCACGGTGCACTCCGCCTGTTCATGGAAGACGTCGCAAAAAGATTCAATATAAAAAGTAGCCAGGAAAGCGGCATCGTCAGGCGGGTCGCCCCTGCGAGACAGGGAACTCCTTTCGGCCCGGCACTCCCCTTTTTCCTCCTGGTTCTCGTTGTCAGTTATCTCATCGCCAGAAAAAAACCTTTCATCAGAGGTGCGCTTTCGGGAGCGGGAATGGCCGGCGTGGGCTGGCTCATGATTCCGGGAATCGGCACTGCTATTATCATGCTTCTCGTTTTCGGCTTTCTCATCGGGATGATCGGGATTGGTAATATCCTGATGGGCCTTCTCATGAGTGGCGGAAGACATGGAGGAATGGGCGGCGGTGGATTCGGTGGAGGCGGTGGTGGCTGGGGCGGCGGCGGCGGAGGATTCTCCGGCGGCGGCTCATCAGGGAGCTGGTAATGAAAGCAATCATGTTACAGGAAGACGTTAAAGTCGTTGAAGCGAGACTTCGCCAGTTTGAAGAGCGCACGGGTTGCGAGCTTCTTTTGGTGGTGGCCTCACAGTCTGATGAATATCCGGCAGCACCATTTCGTTTTGGTTTAGTCGCTTCCTTCCTTTTTAATTTGGTATTCAGTCATTATTTTGAATTCGAGCACGCCGAACTCTGGCCGGTGCTGTTTCTCGTATCCTTCATCGCGTTCAGCTTCATCGGGAAATTCGCAATGATCAGAAAGCTGGCACTTTCCGAATGGGAGACGATGAGAGAGACCCGTGAGAAGGCAATCGAGCTTTTCCACACCGAAGGATCCTCCCGCGTGGGCCATCAAGTTACGGCCATGATCATGGTTTCAGCTCTAGAGCGCCAGATCCATGTCCTGGTTGATAAAACGCTGAAAGAGCAGGTTTCCCAGCAGGAGCTGGATGATCTTATTCTCATCATGCAGAGGCATTTCCGCACGGGGAACATGGCACTGGGCTTCACCGAAAGCATTCAGAGTCTCGAAGAGAAGATTTTGAAGGATTTTGGTGGTAAGGTTGGGGAAAAGCATCCCGGCGAACTTAAAGACACCATTCTCTTCCTCTGAGGATTTATGATCACTCGATACGACGTTAAAGACATCTCCGATCTCTGGACTGATGAGAGTCGCTTTCGCTACTACCTGAAAGTTGAGCTCGCCCATTTAAAAACCCTCGAAGAGTCCGGTGTCGTTCCGAGAGGAACAGCGGCGAAGATGGAAAACGCGAAGATTAATCCTGAGCGTATCTCGGAAATTGAAAAAACCACCAATCACGATGTGATCGCCTTCTGCACCAGTGTGACGGAACAGTTTCAACCGGAAGACGGAAGGTTCTTTCACTTCGGGATTACCTCTTCGGACGTGATTGATACCGCCCATGCCCTTCTCATGAAGGACTCCATGGCGGTGATTGAAAAAGATCTGAAAGCTCTCGAGGTTGCTCTTAAAAATAAGGCCGATGAAACGAGCGATCTTCTCACCATCGGAAGAAGCCATGGCATTTATGCCGAGGCGATGGTCTTCGGTCAGAAGTTCCTTTCATTCCAGGCGGAACTGAAAAGAAGAATCACGGACTGGGGACACGTTACGGGTGAACTTACGGGCCAGCTTTCCGGTGCGGTCGGAAACTATACGGTGGTGACTCCCGAGCAGGAAGTTTCCACGCTTTCCAAACTTGGTCTCAAGGTAGAACCGGTTTCCACTCAGGTTATTCCGCGCGATCGTTACGCGCTCACGATTCAGATCGGTGCTCTCGTGGGATCACTCCTTGAAAGAATGGCTACGGAGTTCAGGCTTCTTCAGCATTCCGATGTGGATGAAGTCCGCGAAGGATTCTCTAAGGGCCAGAAAGGTTCATCGACCATGCCGCATAAGAAGAACCCAATTTCTTCTGAGAACATCGCGGGAATGAGTCGCATGCTCCGCTCGCACGTCATTCCTGCCCTCGAGAACTGTGCTCTCTGGCACGAAAGAGATATTTCTCATTCATCGGTAGAGAGAATGCTTCTCCCCGATCACTTCGGACTTTTGTCCTATTCGCTCAGACGCATGAAAAATGTGGTGGAGAACCTGGTGATTGATC
>JAKFFP010000184.1:0-2451 GCA_036675045.1 Bacteriovoracales bacterium
CAGGGCAGGATTTCAAGCGTATAAGTCAGTCCGAGCGCCTCCATCATCAAGTCGGCCTGCTCGGTGGATCTCAAGACGACGCCGGAGCTCGCTTCATTTTACGATGACCCAAAGATTGAAAAAGAACTCGCTGCAGTTAAGGGAAGTGTGCGGATCGCTCATGGGAATAAATCCATTTTCCTCCCGGCAACTGTCGCTGAGGCGCTTTCCGAGAAAAAAGAAAAGTCGCCGAAACTCGCGGGCGGAGCAACCGACATTGGTGTTGTCTATAACAAGGGCCGCTTGAAGCTGAATGATGTGATGTCACTCAATAACATTCCATCGCTCTTTGAAGTGAAGGAAACAGCTTCTCGCATTGTGGTGGGAGCAAGAGCATCACTCGATGAGCTGGAAAGAAAAACCGCGACGGTATTCCCTGAGTTCTCGAGGAACCTTCATATCTTTGCCTCTCCTCAGATTAAAAATTCCGGGACTCTAACCGGAAATCTCATCAATGCTTCTCCTATCGCCGATACCATTCCCTTTCTTCGCGTTTGTGAAGCGGAGATCGTCTTATTAAGTGTTTCTGGTGAACGGGTTGTGAACGTGAATACTTTCATCAAAGGCGGATACAAAGAGCTCGACATGCGCCCTGATGAACTGGTGACGGAAATCCGTCTTCCGAAAACTAAACACGAATATAAGCTTTATAAAATTTCTTCCCGTAAGGATCTCGACATTTCTACGGTGACCTTCGCCGCGAGATATCGACTGAACAATAATGTCCTGGAAGAATTCTCACTCGCCCTTGGTGGAGTAGGACCGACAGTTCTTCGCATGAATCTGATTGAGGCGAAGGCGACCGGGCAGTATTTCAACCAGGCCCTCTTCAAGCGCCTGGCGGCCGAAGTTAAAAATTCCATCAGGCCACTTTCTGATGTTCGCGGCAGCACCGATTTCCGCCTCACACTTTGTCACAACCTCATGCTTAAGTTCTGTGACGAGGTCATGAAGGAACATAACATCTCCTTCCAGGAGATCTCAGTATGAGCGTAGGAAAAGATATTGCTCATGACTCAGGGGCCGGTCACGTCACGGGAGAAAGTGTTTTCATCGATGATCGTCCGGAGCAAAAGGGCGAACTCCATGTTGGTCTTGTTCTTTCTCCCATTGCCTGCGGAGAAGTTCTCGGGATCGATTCAACGGAGGCCCTGAAGCATCCGGACTGCGTGGCTGTTTATACCTGGAAAGATTTTTCTCACCAGAAATGGGGAGCCATCATTCATGACCAGCCATTCCTGTCGAATCCGGAGATCGGCTACATGGCCGAACCGGTCGTTGTCATTGCGAGCACCCGTCGCGAATCCGTGGAAGAAATCAAAAAACTAATTAAGCTCGAAGTAAAAGAAAGACCGGGAATTTTCACCATTACCGAAGCAAGAAAAGCGGAAAGCATTCTTTATAAGGCGCCTAAAGCCTTTGCTCAGGGAAATGTGGAAGCCGCATTTAAAACTTCCAAGAATATTATCAACGGTCACTTCAGCTGTGGCGGTCAGGAACATTTTTATATGGAGTCTCAGGCCGCTGTGGCCTATCCGCTCGAAGGTGGTCAGATAGAAGTCCATTCTTCCAGCCAGCATCCCTCAGAAACTCAAAGGGTAGTGGCGGAAGCTCTCGGACTTCCGCTTCACCATGTGGTTTGTATCGTGAAGAGAATGGGTGGGGGCTTTGGCGGAAAAGAATCGCAGGCCGCTCCAATCGCGGCCTACGCCGCCCTGGTGGCACACAAATTAAAGCGTCCGGCGCGTCTTATCCTCACCAAGGATGATGACATGAAGATCACGGGGAAGCGCCATCCTTTCGAGGCTGAATACAAAGTCGCTTTTGATGAAAGCGGAAAAATTACGGCACTCAAGGTTCTTCTCATGGCCGATGGGGGAGCATACTCTGATCTTTCTTCTTCGATCCTCGAACGTGCGATGTTTCACATGGACTCGGCTTACTTTCTTGAGAATTGCGAGATCGAAGGTGTCGTTTTCAAAACCAATAATCATTCGAATACCGCCTTTCGTGGATTCGGCGGGCCTCAGGGAACCATGGCGATGGAATCCATCATGGAAGACATTGCCTTTCACCTGAAAAAAGATGCGCTCGATATACGCGCGGTGAACCTGTATCAGGGGAATAATCAGAAAACTCCTTACGGACAGGTTTTCGAGGAGAATAAGCTCCCGGATGTGATGAAGCGACTCCTGGATGGTTCCGATTACGAGGCACGCCGGAAAGAGATCGACGAACATAATAAAAAGCGCACCGGTACCATTCGCGGACTTTCCCTGACTGCGACCAAATTCGGCATTGCCTTCACTGCGAGATTTCTTAACCAGGGAAATGCTCTTGTGAACCTTCACCTGGATGGGACCCTGCAGGTTTCAACAGGTGTCAACTGAAATGGGCCAGGGAGTGAACACG
>JAKFFP010000307.1:0-14723 GCA_036675045.1 Bacteriovoracales bacterium
CCTCAAACAATTCGCTGAGAAACTAAAGGGCAGGGGACTTAACTGCGGTTTCTGAGAATCGCCAGGCGCTTTTCGCGAATCGCCTGAGAGATCGCCTTCCCTTCATGAACCTTGTCGATGTCCTCTATCCCGATGTCCTTTATGCGTTCAAAGGAATCGAGGCCCCTTCCACCAAGCTCGGTAACCTTTGAAACGATCCATGGTTTCCGGAAAGCGTCCGTCGCATAAAAGAAATCCAGGATGTGTTCCGGGGTATCTTTCATCGCCTGAAATAAAATCCATGCCCTCGCTGTTTCAAACCACTCATTCTGGATATTCAGGCGAGCCCTGATCTCAGAAAGCTCCCCCAGCGTAAGCTTGGTTGCGAAGGCCGCAAACTGCATATCTTCTTTCCGCGGGGCCTGGTCGAGGGCAAAGAGATCACCTTCGGGAAAGTGCGGCCCCAGTGCTCCGGCATCCGAAAGTGTCCGAAAAAAAACCGAAGGCAAAGGACATTCAAAGACCCGTTTGAGTTCCTTCAAAATTCTTTCCGAAAGAAGCGTCTGGTATGAAGACGTGACTGCGACTTCCCGCATGAGAATCAATGTTTCAGGGTGAATGGAGAAATCCGGCAGCTGGGCCCGAAAGCGCGCGACTCTCATGACTCTCAAAGGATCAATAAAAAAATTCTCACGATCGACATGCTTTAAGATTTTCTTTCTGAGATCTTCTTCCCCGCCGAAGAGATCAATCAACTCCCCTTCTTCATCCAGCGCCATGGCATTGATGGTGAGGTCTCTTCTTCTAAGATCCGCTTCGAGGGAATCAGAAAGAGTGTATTCGGCATGTGTTTTCGGATCGAGATAAATGGGAAAGCTCTGTCCCACTTTCACCAGGCCCTGGTCGACAAGATCTTTTTCATTGGCTTCTAGCACCAGATAATCCGCGTCCCGGGGATTTCTTCCCAGGAGTCGGTCTCTCACAGTTCCGCCAACGATATAGGTTTTCATTGGCTTCTATTTAGCATGCCGGAACTAATTCCGCTTTTATTTCTTCGTCGACGCAGAAATTACTCCGCAGGCTATCCGGTCTCCGGAGTCTCCTGAAGGCTGAGAGCTGAAATCATCGGCCTTCGCATGAATGATCACCGACTTCCCGATGTATTGTTCCAGGGAATTCTTCCCGTTTGATTCCACGATCACTTCCACTTTCGCGACACCCTTATCGTTGGCCACGAGATTTCCCAGGTCTCCCTGATGCTTCATCCCGGATGCCGGGCCACCGTGCTTACTCTCAGAGGGATTGAAATGATTGCCGGCCGATTTGTAATCAGGTCCCTCGCACTTTCCGACCTCATGGATATGAAAACCATGAACCGCGCCGGGCTTAAGTCCCGAAACATCCGCCGTGATTTTTAGCCCTTCCGGGACTTCAGTCAGGAGGACCTTGGCAGATAAAGACTTTACTGAAGGAGAAGTCAACTTTGCCTCCGCCGTTGAGGCCTGAAGAGAAAGTGGGAAAAGGAAAAAAGAAAGAATCAGATATTTCATACAAACCTCATATCACGTTGTGGGGATGATTATGGTCACTGATAATTCCTCTGGGACGAAGGGAAAGATAGTTGAAGACATCTTTAACTCCATCGAAGTCTTTGATGACCTTGACGACTAAATCGCGTTGTTCCTTGTCCTGGACATAGCCATTGAGACTGATGAAACCAAGTTCTGCTGTGACTTCTATGCCGGAAGAATCAATGTAGGGATCTCTACTCAGGAGATCATCGATAGCGAGTTTTAATTCGGGATCAGTCATTTCATCCATGGGAGCGCTCCTTGAATAAAAAAGCGAATAAAAAAGGCCGTCCGAAGACGGCCCTTGTTGTCCAGCTTGGTTATCAATAATTTGCTTTCACATTTTATTGTTTCATCCGAACATGAAGATTATCTCTCTCTCCCCATAGGAGGTGAACCGCTTTATCCTGAAACTTTCCTCAAGTGCGATGAGTAATGCTCAGGCATTTCTTGAAGCTTCCTTAAATTTCCAAAGGCGTTCATTCCTTCTAAACTAATTCCTATGAAGATGACTCTGGTCTTAATACTTCTTCTTTCTTCTCAACTCTCCTGGTCTCAGAAGTGCGGAACTCCTACTCAATGTTACGAAATGGAACAGCAGAGAAAAGCCGAGGCTATCCGCTTAAAAGAGGACCGGGAAGAAGCCGCTTACCGGCAGAAGCAACTCGAGCTTCAAAACGCCCAGTTGCGGGAGCTTCAGGAACAACGGGCCGTGATGGAAGAACAGATGCGGGAAATGAATGCCACTCAACAGCGGATGGAAGAAATGAAAATCAAAGAAATGGAAGATGCCCGTCGGGAGAAAGAAAGGTCCGAAGCTGCCAGGTCAAAAAATACAAAGTCCAAAAATGATCAGAAGTAAATCAATACTCACTTTCTTTCTTAGTTTTATTCTCCTGCCGCTGGCGATTGCCGCCAATAGCGCCAATTATCGGGTAAAGCCCGGGAAACTTCACCGAAAGGGTAAGGTTATCGTGAACATCCTCCCCGATCCCGAACAATACCGGGTCAAGATGGATTTTGACGTGAAGAAAAAGGAATATGTGCCCGTCCCGGGAAAATTGTTAAAAGGTTCTACGATCATGGAATTTCCGAAAAAATTCCGGACCGAAGCGGGGTACAAGGAACTTGAAAAGAAAAAAAACATGGCGATTCACAAAGCCGAGCTGCGTTTCCAGAAACGCTCGGATGTAGGGAAGCTTAAAGACGCGTATTTCTTTGAAGTGAGACCCACCAATAAGAAAAGCAAGATCGAAATCATTTACCACCCGTCACTTCCCTCGGTGGGCTGGCTGGAAGTAGATATTACATTTTTGAGTAACATTCCGGTCCTGGATGGTTACGAGCTTGAAGCCGTCCTCAGGCAGTGATAAATTAAGATAATGAAAATCGACCAGGACAGCCCGCAGGTAAAAATTCCGCCGCCGCTAATCGCACTTTTTTTTATTCTTTTGGGTTATGCCCTCAATCGATTTTCCCCGCTACCACTTCCGCCGGCCCTGAAGTTTCACGGATATGTTTTCATCACTCTCGCCCTCATCATTCTCGTGAAATCGGCGTCACTCTTTAAGAGATCAGGCACACAACTTGAACCCTGGAAGACAACCTCCGCCATTGTCACGGATGGTTTTTACCGCTTCAGTCGCAATCCTATCTATCTCGCGTTTGTCCTGATCGGCATCGGCGTCGCCTTACTTACCGGCAACGCCTGGATCCTCGCCATGCAGATCCCCTTTATGATTATGATGAGCTTGTATGTGATCAGAAAGGAAGAACACTATCTCTCCGATAAGTTTGGTTTAACTTATACCTCATACGCCGCGCGAGTTCGCCGCTGGCTTTAAAAGGGAAGGTTTCCTTTGATCCTCAAAGCTCAGCATATTCTCGTCGCCCATGAATACGAGGCACGGGACATCTTAAAAAAGCTCGGTCAGGGTGAAAATTTCGATAAGCTCGCGGCTGACTTTTCCCTCTGCCCTTCTTCGCGCCAGGGTGGAAACCTGGGTGAGTTCCCGAAGGGAAAAATGGTGCCGGCCTTTGAGAAAGCATTGCTGGTGCTTAAGCCCGGTGAACTCTCAGGAATTGTACGCACCCAGTTTGGTTATCACATCATCAGACGTTTGTAGTCAGACCTCCTTTAGTCTTTCTTCATCCCAAAACGCAGACCGCCTCTTATATAATCACCATTCATGGAGGTTTCTATGAAATGGATAATGACTGCACTACTTCTTAACTTCGCCTTTGCTTACGCTGATTCCGAACCACGCATCGACGTCGATGAAAACCACGATCCCCGTGAGGAACAGCAGTATAGTGAAAAATACGATGCCGAGGATGTGGATGCTAAAGTTAAGCAGGAAGCACAGGAGAGCGAAGTCAATAATGATTTTGATCCTGAACTCGATGCGGTTGATGACGATATTACGGTAGATGAAGGTCTGAACGACGATTAATTATGTTTACGTTCGAGATTCTTTATTTAATGTCAGAATTTTTCAAACCTTTTCCTCTGACAGAAAGCGCGTCTCCACGCAGGATGGCCTCTCTCACAACATCCGCAGGAGTCCATTTTTGGAAACAAGAAAGCTTTCAGAGCTCAAAGCAACTAACCCGTACCTTCGTCTTGGGACAGATGTCTCGGATCTCGAAAAATCCATCAGCACACTTGGCCTCATCGCTCCCCTCGTTGTCTCAACCGACAATGTGATCCTGGCAGGCGCCCGCCGCTATCAGGCGCTCCTGAATCTTGGCCACACGGAAGCTTCAGTCATCGTCGTAGACAAGAACGCTCTCGAGAAAGAACTCATCTCCATCGATGAAAACCTGGTCCGAAAAGATCTCTCCAAGATGGAAATCGAAACGCATCTCCGGCGCGCGAAAGCAATCTACCAGGAACTTCATCCGGAACCTGAAGCAAAAGAACCAGAAGTCGTCGAGGGAGTTGTGGTCGAAGTCCTTCCCGCCCAGGAATTTCTCACCATGGTCTCTGAAAAAACGGGCCTTTCTCCGAAGCAGATTCACGAGGCGATCAACCGCGATGAAATGGCGGCCCCCTCAGTGAAAGAGGCGCGGAAAAATGGCGAGCTCTCTGTCACTCAGACCAATGAGATCGTAAGACTCTCGAAGGAAGACCAGGAAGAAGCGATTGAGCACATCAAAGTGATGCCGGTAAAAGATATCAAGAAATTCGTGAAACTCGCCAAGGCCGAAGGAATTGACCGCGCCATCGCCAAGACCCCGGTGGATCCGCGCCAGAGAGAGTTTCAGGAATTCGATTCTCTTCTCAAGAAAGTCATAAAAAAACTTAAACAGTTTGAGGTTGAAGGGATCACTTCGGGAGAGCTTCCGGATATGACCCAGGATCTCCTGCTTGATCTCATGACCATCATGGGACCGGGTGTGGGGAGTAAGGAAAGCTTCGAGACCACAGTCAGCCACTAATGATCAAAGTGTTCTTCCCCTTTGCCATCAGGGCGAATGGGAAGAACTCTTTCTAGCGATAGTCCTTCCCTGCATCAATCATCTTCGGGCACAAAGCTCCTGACATCCCAATTTTTCATGAAGAGAGAACAGGAAAACTCGGGAAACAGATCGTCTTTTCCATACCTTCCTAAAAATAGAAAATTTCCCTGAGGTGGAGAATGGAAAAAACAGACGTGATCATTATCGGCGCCGGTGCTGCAGGTCTCATGGCCGGAAGGGAGCTCCAGAAAAAAGGGATTAATTTTGTCATCCTCGAGGCAACTGACCGTGTGGGCGGCAGGGCCATGACAAAAGAGGGCCACCCTCACGTTGAAATGGGACCGGAGTTTCTTCACGGCGAAACACCCGTGACAGATAGTCTTCTCGAGGAGTTCCGCCTTCCCTGGTATGACCTGCAATTTGATTATCATCTCTATCTGCATGGGAAGCTCACCCGTCATCCCGGCTTCTGGGATGAGATCTGCGAGGTCATCAGGAGTATCGAAGTCAGTGATCAGGACATGTCCTTTCTGGAATATCTCGCAAAACACGATCACCATCCGACAGACATCCAGAAAGTTACGAAGTCATTCGTGCAGGGTTTCGATGCCGCCGATCTCACCGGAGTCAGCACCCGCTCACTCGTTGAGATGAAAGAACAGGCCTGTGATCCCAAAGTGAGAAAAATGCGAAGGCCTCTCCTGGGATACGGAAAGCTCATGGAAAAGCTATCGGATTTTTTTCACCAGAAAATTTTCTTCTCACACTTCGTGAATGACATTAACTGGAAGGATAATTCTGTGACGGTCACGGGTGTTTCGGGAGAAGGAAGAGTTCCTTTCACCGTCGAAGGGAAAAAAGTCCTCCTCACGGCTTCACTTGCCGCGCTTAAGAACATGAGGCTTCATCCGTTGCCTCGTGCCCTTAAACAGTTCCTCGAGGAAAAAGAAATGGGCCATGTGGTAAAGATAGTAGCCGAACTTGAATCCGAATTTTTCCGCCTGTTCCCCGAAAAGACTTTTCCGTTTATTGCAGCACCCGATCACTGTTTCACCACCTGGTGGACGACGACTCCGATCCATACGCATACGATAACGGCGTGGTCAGGTGGAGAGAAGGCCAGGAAGCTGGAAAAAAAATCAATGGAAGAAAGACACCAGATTTTTATCCAGGAGCTGGCGGAAATAACCGGACAGTGTCCCACCCGTATCAATGCCTGGATACGAAAATGCCACTCTCATGACTGGAGCAATGATCCTTCTTTTCTGGGGGCCTATTCGTATCGGAAAATTGTTCAGGGTGAAAGGCAGAAGCTCGAAACGGAATTTGAGGAAACACTCTATCTGGCGGGTGAGGCCTTCCATGAGGACTTCAGTGGCACCGTGGAAGGTGCGCTGATCACCGGAAAGGAGTCAGCCGAAAAGATCCTGGCCCAACTTTTAGAAGCCGAGAATGTCCACATAGGTCGTTCCCTTAGCGAGGGAAGAATTTGATTTCGCTCTCTGACCTTTGATCATGATCTTCTTGTCATTGAAGAGCTGCTTCAGGGCCCCGCGCGAAATATTCTTGAGTGTTGGATTTTCATCCTGTTCACGAAGCGCGTTCAAAAGCACGTTATCCATGCGCGATTCCGGCTGCTCCAGATTAAGGGCTATGCGGAAAGAGTTTGGTGGTCTGGCTGGTTCGGAGCTCGTCATAAACGCCTCGGGGTAAAATTTAGCTTCTTATAACTCTCTCAGCTTAAAAAAGATATGCTAAACTGCCCGGATGAGAGCACTCATTCTGTTGACCCTGATCCTTTCATCTTTTGTCCATGCGGAAACGCCGATCTTCGAAGATTCGAGGTTTGTGGTCGCCATTGAAGAAAAAGCGAGTGTGAAAGGAAAAAGGAAGAAGGGCCCCTGTGCCTCCGGCCAGGAAATCTTCCTCCAGGTCTCTGCTCTTCCTTCCAAAAAAGTCATCCTGAATGAACTGATCGAGAGCTGCCTTAAATCCATAGATCTTGAAGAATCCGTGGATGAATCTGTAGTGGCACTCGGAAAACAGATTTTTGTTTTCCAGACGAACTCATTTGGAATGCTCGATCTCAATAGTGATATACCCGTTTATAAGACGGGTAACCCACCACCCGAGGAAGTGAAGGCAGTGGTCATGAAACTTGAAAATTGTCATCACTGGGCGGGCGAAGAGCCGACCAATGAGAAAAGAGTCAAAGAGATCGCCGGCAATATCAAAAAGCTGGGCTGTGACAAAATCCCTGCTCAGATCGAGTCGCTCAGGAAAAAACATTCAGCTGATACTAATTCACTGAATTATCTGGACGCTGCGATCAAAGAATATCAGTAGGACAATGGTGGCCGTGATCTTGCTAAAATAACTGCATGATTAAGTGTGAAAACCACATCGAACTCATGCGCAAATTTCAGGAAACCAGTAAAAACTGCGGAGTAAAACTCCGGTCAAAAACGGAATCCTCCCAGCACATTTCAGAACGCCTCATGCAGCTTCGACTCCAAGGAAAAACAGACTCAAAAGAGTACCGTTTCCTGGCGGCCATCATGGAGCGAAGTTGTTAGTTTGGGGAAGACTTCCACGCTGAATACAACGTGGAAGTGCACGAGAAAAATTAGTCGTTCAGAAGCTCAGGCAGACGGGCAAACTTTCCAGTGAAAGTCGTGGCCTTTTCCATGTCCCAGATAAAATCAGGACGGGCCTTCGAAATCCAGTCCCCACCGATGATTCTTCCGTTCACATCGAGATCCAGTGTGTACTCATAATGGCGAACGCCATTGATATGATTTTCAGTTCCGTTGGTCGGATGCCAGCTGTTCGCCTTGATGCCCTGGATGAAGGTCATGTCAGTTTTCACGTGTACGCGGCGATAAGTTCCCTTGGCTGACTTGTCCCCCGGGGCAAGGTTGTCCCGGACGATGGTTGTCTGATAGTGGTTCACAGCGTGGTTCCATACCTGACGACCTCTTTCAACGTCCGCGATCATGCTTTCTCCATCGAGGCCCACCGTATTGGCGATCACTACGTGAAAGGCACCAGCGTTCAGATCCTGATCACAGCCCGGACCGATGAGAAGACAGCGCTTACCCATCTGGTGCGTGCTTTCTACGCTGTGGTGATAAGCATAGTAGTAACTAATGAGGGCCTTGATATCAGACGACCCGAACGGAATTTTTATTCCATCGACACTCATAAGTGTCTTCGGTGTTGGTTCGTTGTGATTTACCGCCGCTGGAGACCAGCCGTTACAGATGCCGTGCCATATGGCCGCACTTTTATCCGCGATCTTATCCACTTCCTTAACCAGAGAATATTCGTAGTCGCCATTCAGGAGATCGAGCTTCTCAGAGGGAGCAAGTGTCGCGAGCTGCTCCTGACTCATGGAAACTGCTTCCACGCGGGTCGGAGAAATGAGCTTGAAGCCAACCGGCTTCCGGGTATTCCAGCGGAGATTGATGAGGCCCTTCTTTCTTGACCAGTAATCGCTGGCCCAGAGTTTCCTGGTATCTGTCGGAGTTCCGTTCAGGGGGAGTTTTGCAAATACATACTCGTAAGAATGACTTCTGATGGCCGGATCAGAATAGTCTTCCCACTCGCGCAGAATTTCGGCCTTAAGACTGAAAGCCGTGAGCCCTAAAATACCGGCCAGAAAAATGTGTTTCATGAGTCCCCCCTCGAGAATAGAGCTGCTTCATAGCGTAGGGGAAATGACTTTGAAAACGACTAAAGGCGAAATTTAGAATGATCTCCTCTGGAAGCTCCGCGACAAACTAGATCTGCTTGTGCTCGAGCTCCACTCCGATCGAGATGAGTTTTGAGATCTTTTGCTCGAACTCTTCCTCAATCTCCCGGGACTCTCTGATGTCACTCAGGATGACAACTGCTCCCCTGAGTTCTCCATTACTTTCAAGGAGCGGAGATGAAGAGGCCAGGAGTGTCTTGGTACTTCCATCCGGGCAGCAGATATCGATCTTCTTATTGTGTACGCTTTTTCTTTCATTCAGTGCTTCCCACAGAAGGCCCTTGGGCCCTTTCAGGACCGAGCCGTCATGATTCCACCATTCAAGGAGTTGACCGTAATGATCCTGCCCTTCAGCGTTTTTAGAATTCAATAATTGAGAGGTCATCTCATTGCACTGGAAGATTTTCCCGTCCGTATCACTGATGAGAACTGCCACGCTCATCTTCTCAAAGACGCTGGAAAGCTTGCGGCTGGCCTTCAGGAGTTCTTCGGTTTCAGCGACCCTCTTTTCCCGTTCTTTCAGGAGAAAACTTTTCTGCCGGAAAGATGAGTAGATGTCCACTTTCATCTTGAGGAGTTCGGGATCAAAGGGCTTTCCGAAATAATCGATCGCACCAGCTTCATATCCTTTCCGCACGTAAGGATCTTCACGATAAAAGGCGGTGATAAAGATGATAGGAATGTCACGGCACTCTTCAATTTTTTTTATCAGTGTTGCTGTTTCGTAGCCATCCATCTCCGGCATCTGCACGTCGAGAAGAATGATGGCGATGTCATCGTGAATCTTCACGAGCTCAATTGCTTCGGCCCCGGATCTGGCCTCAATCAGCTGATAGTCGGAACCGTAAAATACGGATTCAAGAGCGATCAGATTGCTTTGATTATCATCGACGGCGAGAATCTTAATTTTGCGGTGAAAGGCCATGCCTAAGAATAGCCCTGCCGCATCCTAATTTCCATGAACAGGAATCGTTCAGGTTAATTCTTATTGCAAACCACAGGTGATCAGCGTACGTGGCTGTATATCTCGTCTGATCTTTCAGTGAGTCGATCCAGAATACTCATCAATTCCGGTAGCTCAAAAGGTTTTTGCAGGTAAAATTCTATGCCGCAGGATAAGCAGCGCTTCCGTCCGAAAATGTCCGCACTCATGCCGATAATGGGAATGAAAGCGAAGGCCGGAATCTCCAGCACTCTTTTTCTGAATTCCACTCCCCCGATCACGGGCATAAACATATCGAGAATGATGAGATCCGGGAGCTCTTTATTATTGTTGAGACGATCGAGTCCCTCTTTACCGTTACAGGCGATATCGATCTGGTGACCGCAGTCAGATAAAACTTCGGAAAGCGCCAGAGAAATGTCGGGATTGTCTTCGATGATCAGGATCTTTTTGTGTGCGTTCATGGACTACTCCTTAGTCCTCGTTCCCTCCTATTTTATCATCTTTCAGGAGTCTGCGCAAAAAACTGTCCCTCTCTGTTGATATCAGAGGGATGTGCACATTCGTCTTAATGTATTAGTATTTCCCTGTATGGAGCATGAATTTCAAAATCAATGTCCCTATTGTGGCGAGATGATCTGGATGGAGTTTTATCCCGAAGAAGGACAGATCCAGGAAACGATTATTGACTGCGAAGTCTGCTGTAATCCGATCCTTTACCGCGTCCGATTTGACCGCGACGGCGGAGCAGAAGTTACTGCTGAGAAAGCCCAGGAATAGTCATTTCCCGCAGTGATTGGGTTTTACCATGAACTCTCCCAGCGTCTGGCCTTTTTCATTCTCATACCGATAAACCACACTGGCCTGGTACCGTTGGAGGGCCGTTCTTTCCCGGGACTTTTTACAGATGGAACCGAGGACTTGTGAGCGCACTTTGGGAAAGGCAAACGCGAATTCTTCCTTGTCGGCCCGAACGATAAAATCAAAATTCAGGTGATTATTCTCAGCTCTTGTCCGCATGAGCTTCGTGGCGTGATCGAAAACTTCCGGCAGGGATTTATTGATATTACGCGAATAGGCCTCAAGATTATCTTTAACCGCTGAGGCGAATTGAGTCGTGAAGATGAAACTATAAATGATTGTGATGAGTATCCTGACCATAATTACTGTCATCATACCCGACAGTAAGTTGATTCACGACATCTTTAACCTCCGGAATCTGCCGGATCAGGACTTCGATCCATTTCCGGTCATCGCGGGATTCGACTTCGCCGGAAAGACTCACGATACCGTCTTCGACCTCGACATCAATGTACTCTGAACTGACCGTCGGATCGTACTCCAGGCGTTCATTAACCAGGTCTTTCAGCTCTTCATCGTTAATCATATCGGTTCCTTTGTCGTCGTAGAAAATTATGGGTCTGCTGCAGGCAGAGTGAAATACGGAGAGCGCCAACTATTGCAAACGCCAATACTCGGCTTCTTTTCTTCAGCGGGAAATCAATCTAGTATATAGGCATGCATCGGGACAAATACGGCCTCTACCATGAAAAGCCTTTAATCGATGGGGAACCCTCCGGCAATGACGGTCCGATTCTTACGAGCTATATGCAGAAGCTCGGGAAAAGTGTGGATCTCGCTTTCATCCGGGAAAATTACTGGGAGAAATTGAAAGGTCATCCGATTCCGAAGGAACGTCTGCCGGGAAAACCTTTTCCTCCTCCTTCCCGCGATACCATTCTCGGCTGGTACTGGCTGGGATTTTTACCGGTGAAAACCCTGGTGGAAAATAAATGGAACTTCTCCCCTTATCCCCTTCCGCGTTTTAATCCCTTTAAGACTTTCGCTGCTCTCTGGAGAATGCGTCACTCTCACCGGAATGCTTTATGGAAGGACGGCGGTGAACCGCATCTCTTTCGCTTTGCTTTCAAGGTTCCGATTCAGGACCGTGCCTACATGCTGCGGGACTCGGGTCTTCCTGTTCCCCTATTTTACCGTTGGTATGAAAAACTCCACGACATGAGAAAACCCCGCAATGAATCTTCCCGAAAAATAGCCTGGAGAAAAGATGAACGCTGAAACAGTTATCGAGTTCTGGTTTAAGGAAACTGACCCGAAGAAATGGTTTCAGGGAGGTGAAAACTTCGATCGCATGATCCGGGAGCGTTTTTCAGAAATTCATGAAAAGGCCGCTCGCAGTGAACTTTTCTATTGGCGGCATTCCGCGGAAGGTCGGCTGGCCGAGATCATCATCCTCGATCAGTTCTCAAGAAATATTCATCGGAACACACCTCGCGCCTTCGCGCAGGATTCCCTGGCTCTCGCCCTGGCGCAGGAATTGGTAGAGAGAAAAATCGATGAATCTCTTCCTGTCATGATGAGAGCATTTGCCTACATGCCGTATATGCACTCGGAGTCGCTCCTGATTCATGTGGAAGCGCGAAGGCTCTTTTCCCTGCCGGGTTTAGAAGAAAACCTCCGGTTTGAGATCCTGCACGAGAATATTCTGAAGAGATTCGGGAGATATCCCCATCGGAACAGGATTTTGGGAAGAGAAACGACACCGGAAGAATCCGAGTTTCTGAAAACTCCCGGGTCGTCGTTTTAATCAGTGATGCTGGATCTTCATTGCCTTCACTGGGATCACGTCTTTAATCGGAATCATTTTCTTAGGGAGAAGTTCTTCCACTTCTCCTTCATCGATATACGGGTCAATATCCGGATAGACAATCTTACTCACCTTCAGTGACCTGGTATCTATATCAATCAAAAAAGGGTGATCTTCATCAATTCCCATGCTGGAAGTTTCGATCAGTTTCCCAATGTCCTTACAGACTTTGTTACTCTCAATCGTGAAATAACCCGCGATCTCGTTGTAGTAGTTTCTGTACTCGAGCATAGCCTTGGCATTCTCATCATAGACCCGATTCCCGGCGCAAATAAGCATCATCTGCCTGCCATTATGGTTAATGAGCGAGTATGTTTCAAAACTATCCGGTTCGGCCCGAACGATTCTCAGTTGAATCTTCCGGTGCTTCACGGGCCTGATCACCTCAAGAGCGTGCACGGACAATAAAGGCAATAAGAGTAGCGCCCACATTACCAACCCCCTTCAACACGTTTGATGACATAACCACGGATACCAAAACCCAGAATAATTCCCAGGACCAGAAAGACAACGAGGAAAATACCATTATTCTCCAGGAGAATGGCGAGGACATCTTTCTCATTCTTGAGAATCTTTCGGTGCTTTTCATTGATAGAGTCGATCTCTTTTTTACCTTCCTTAAAAGAAGGCACGTCGATTATCTTTGAGATCTGTATCAGTCTCCGGACATTACTGGCATTATCCATGAGATGCACGGTGCGGGCATGCTTCACATCAACCACTCTTCCATAGCGGGAAAGAAATGGTCTCATGTTTCGCGCCAGATCTGCCGGATCAGCATGTTTCAGGCGAAAATTGAACTGAATGTAATTATCATTGTAAGGGATCATGGATTCATCTTCATACACCGGAACTGTTGCATAGCGGGCGTCTCTTGCAGAGATCACTTCGACAAAGGGAGACTGCGGTTTCACGATGAAGGCATTCCCGCTGATATCCATAATTCTCGAAACGAATCCTTCAACCATCTCACGGGATAGTTTTCTATTTCCGTGGATTTCAAATGTTTGATCAGTAAAATCGGGCGAGACGGAAAGATTCAGCTCCGACAGGGCCGAATAATCTTTCAGAAGCTCTCTGGCACTGAACTTGTTCCTGGTAAGACGAAAGCCATTGCCATCTCTTTCAAGGACAGTGGCGGAAGACGTGGAAACAATAAAGAACATAAGAATAAATAATTTCATGGTTGTAGTCCGTTCTGGTTTTTAAGTTCGGTATACTTCTTTTCCAGGATTTTCTTTTCCAGTTCCAGTTGCACAATTTTTTCTGCCATCGGATCAATGATGTTCGGATCTTTTTTAGGGACATCATTTACGAAGTTCTTGAACATCGCCTCGGTGTCGAGGAACTCCACTGTTTTCACCAGCCGGATGATGTTGTCGCTCGTATCATTGATAATGAGCGTTCGGGCATCCGAAAAGTCGATCACTCGTCCGTAGCGGGACATGACCGGACGGAGATTTCTGGCAATGATGCTGGAAGTGGGATTTTTCAGACGATAAACCATCGTGCGGTATCTCGCATCCGCCGGGAAATCAATTTTCTGTGAAATCGGCGTCGGAAGATACCGTATATCTCGGGCGTTGTAGATCCACACAGCTCCGTACTCTTCTATGGGTGTGTATCCTCTTCCGGATAAAAGGTGATAAACAATTTTCCGGAACTCTTCTTTTGAGACGGGAGAGCTGAGCACAAGATGAACTTTCTCCTGAGGAACAAACATATCCGAGGGATACACAATGTTCATATCCGTCAGCCGGGCGAGATCTTCCAGGATTGCTTGAAGATTGTAATCCGTGAGAGTCACCGGAAGAACGTTGCCATTCTCGGTCTTGAGCGTGGCATGCGCATTCCATGCGATGGCACACAACGCCAGCAGAAATGCGCGTGCGAAAGTCATGGCAGCCGTGCACGCCGGGTATGTCGCGAACCAGTTGCTGCATGTGCTCGCTGATCTCGGGCGACAGCTCGGTGTCCATCAGCACCGCGCCGGCTTCGCGCACGATGCTCACCGCGCTCCACAGGATGTAGAACGCGATGCCGATGCCGAACAGCGCGTCCAGGCGTTCCCAGCCGAAACCGGCGAGCACCAGGGCGAGCAGGATGCCGGCGTTGAGCAACAGATCGGAGCGGTAATGCAGCGAGTCGGCGCGAATCGCCGTGGAGCCGGTCACCTTGACCACGTGGCGCTGGTAGCTCAGCAGCAGGGCGGTCATCACCAGCGAGAAGACCATCACCGCGATACCCACGCCCTGCGCGCCCAGCGGCTGTGGATGCAGCAGGCGGTCGACGCCCTGCACCCCGACCAGGATCGCGCTGACGCAGATGAACGCCGCCTGGCCGAGC
>JAKFFP010000363.1:0-14646 GCA_036675045.1 Bacteriovoracales bacterium
CGGAAGAAATGCCACCCGCGAAGTGCGTGACCTGGAAGTCGTTTCCAGAGACGGATCAATCCTCGTTGATCTATTTGCCAACAGGTTTGCCGTAGCTGTTTCCGGAAAATATGACGATGGCACATTCGTAAAAGAAGAAGCCTACGGGAAACGTGACCATCTTCTCCTGGAACATAAGCATTTTTACGAATCCGTTCAGAGCGGAAGGCCCGCGATTGTTCACTTGAAGGACGGCCTGAATGGCGTTCATCTCGTGGACTGCGCACTTCGCTCCATGGAATTTAATTCTCCAGTCTCGGTGAAGCTTGCGTAGAATTCATGGTCTACCCTCATCTTCTTCGTTACCTTCATCTCTCATCCCTGCGGCGTACTCTTCGTACGCCTCAGTCTTCGTTCTTCGGCGCCTCGAATCTGAGGGCAGCCTATGAATTCTAAAAGTTGCCTGATTATCGCCGGTGAAAAATCCGGTGAGGAACATGCACTCAGTTTCTTTCCGGAGCTGGCCCGGCTTTCTCCTGATACAAAATTCTACGGAGTGGGCGGGGATGACCTGGAAAAGCTCGGAGTTGAGATCCTCTATCACCTGAAAGATTTTTCCAGCATGGGTTTTTCCGAAGTGGTGGGAAAAATTCCTTTTTACTTCAAGGCCCTCAGGAACTTAGAATACGAAGTCATTCGCAGAGGAACAAAGACAGCCATCGTGATCGATTTCCAGGATTTCAACCTGAGGCTTGCCAGAAGGCTTTCCCAGCGGGGAGTTCGTGTCCTTTACTATGTCGCCCCTCAGGCGTGGGCATGGAAAGCGCATCGGGCGGAAACTTTAAAGACGGCCGCTCACACTCTCTTTACGATTCTTCCTTTTGAGAAAAAATGGTTTCGCGACCGGGGTGTTCAGCAGATCAAGGCGATCCCTCATCCTTTGATGCTGACTTATAAGGACTTACTTGCGGATATTCCTCCCAAGCCTTTTGGCTCCTGGGAAAAGAAACTAAAAATTCTCCTTCTGCCGGGAAGCCGGAAGTTTGAAGTGGAAGGTCTTCTCCCGGAATTTATAGCGACGATCGATGAACTAAAAAAACAACACCCGGTGGAGGTTCACCTGGTGAAAGTTTCTCATCTTCCGGAAAGATTTTATGAAGCTTTCACACATAAAGTGGATGTGGTTCATGAATCGGGAGAACTGGTGAGGGCGATGAAGGAATGTCACTTCGCCCTGGCGGCCAGCGGGACCGTTACTCTTTCGACGGGACTCTTTGAGCTTCCGACCATCGTCGCCTATAAGGCCTCTCTCCTTAATGAATTCGTGTTTCATAATTTTATCAAATACAAGGGGCCCATCTCGCTTACAAATATTATTCACGGGAAAATGATTTTTCCGGAGTTTACTCAGGGAGATGCGAACGCGAAGCGATTCCTTCGGGTAATTAGAACTTGGATGGAAGACGAAAAGACTTATAATGAAATGAAGAAAGATCTTAGCGAGACGAAAAACCTTCTCGCGGGAGATGATTTTTCAGTGCCTCATTATATGGCACAGGTAATCCATGATTGATCCCGTTCGCAGAGGAAGACAGCGCCTGAAGTCCGTCGTGAAGAACACGTCGCTCGTGCCGTTTGCTTTTGCCTGGGAGTGGGTCTACCGCATCCGTCGTTCATTCTATGAATACGGTTTATTCGACAAGACAGTGTTTAAAGTTCCCGTGATCTCCGTCGGCAATCTTTCTTTTGGCGGGACGGGCAAGACTCCCACCATCGTCTGGCTCGCGGACTGGCTTATCTCTAACAACCTCACACCGGTCGTTCTCACCCGTGGATACAAGGGGCAGCTTGAGAATTCTTCCGGACTTCTGAAGTCTGGTCAGAAATTCCGCCTGAATCCTTTCGATTATGGTGATGAACCTCTCATGATCTCAAATAAGATGAGTAAGGGTGCGGTCATTGTAGGGAAGAAGCGCGCGGAAAACCTTCTTAAATATTTCTGGGAAGTTCAACCCGACGTTGTTCTTCTGGATGATGGATTCCAGCACCTTCAGATTTATCGCTCGTTCAATATTGTTCTTTTTGATGCCACCATGGCACTTGATCGCTACAAGGTGGCTCCGCTCGGATATCTGCGCGAGGGCTTCAGTGCCCTGAAAGATGCCGACGCTATCCTGATTTCCAGGACCGATCTGGTCACAAAAGAGAAGCTTCAGAAACTCACTCAAACCATCTCGGAACATATTCATCACAAGCCGATCATGGCGATGACCCGCTACCATTCCATAGGGGTCTTTGATGTTCATGATAAATACATTTTCTCCATGCATGAACTGAAGGGCCTGAAGGCAATTGCTGTCACGGCGATCGCGTCGCCTGACTCCTTTTATCACTACCTTGAAGGCTCGGGTGTAGAGATCTGTGAGAAGGTGAGCTTTTCAGACCACTACTTCTTCACGCCGGAAGATGTGAATGATCTTCTGATCAAGGCTTCCCAGCAGTCTGCGGTCATCATGTGTTCGGAAAAAGACATGGTGAAAATGAAGCGGGTATCCCTCGATAGCCGCATTCTCTTCATCAAAGTGAAAGTTGAGTTCATCAGTGGGGAAAAAGAACTACTGGGGGCCTTAAGCAAAGTTCTCCATCTTGATTCCCAAGCCTAATCCCTTAAAATTTAAGAAGACATAGAAAGGGAATCATATTGAAAACGCTGTGGCTTACTGTCCTTCTCCTGGGCTCGTGTGCATCCTGGAAACAAAAAGATTTTGAAAAAGATCTGAAGAAAAGTCCGGAAGCAGAATCTGTAATTACAGAAAAACAAGCACCCATCCTGGAAAAATTTGAAGTCACTGAGGTAAAAGAAAATCCTGCACCTGTGGTGAAAGAGAAATCTAAAACCATTACTCAGAAAAAAACTCCCGCACCGAAGAAAAAAATCGCGCCCAAGACAAAGGAAGCGCCCGTCGTAAAATCTCTTCCCGTCGACTATCCGCCGGAGATGATCGCCATCAATGAAAAGGCCAAAAAGGTCTGGGACGTTTATCAATCGAATCATCATGAAAACGAGAGAGTCTTCCTTGATATTCATTACCTGGGAATGACCGTGGGAAAGATCATGGTCACGAACAAGGGCAAGAAGATGATCGACGACAAGGAAGTCTGGCATTTTCACGCCCGCTTCAAGTCGGCGCCTTTTTATTCGAATATCTATGAGCTCGATGATGCCGTTGATACTTATGTGACAACGGATAAGTTTCTTTCTGTGAAGTACACTGTCATTCAGCGCGAGAGTAAGCAGAACGTGGATGATATCCAGCTTCTCGATCACGAGGCGCTTAAGGTCTATTGGCTCTATCACTCAAAGCGCCTCTCCGACGGAAAAAAGAAAAACAAGAAAGAAGAAAAGTTCATTCCTTATTACAGCATCGACCCTTTCTCGACTCTCTTCCTGTATCAGGGACTCCCGCTGAAGGATGGAGATGTCTATGAGATTCCCGTCGTGAACAAGGGCAAAGTCCTGATCATGAAAGCGAGAGTTCTCGCTCGTGAAACGATTGAAACGGAAATTGGAAACCGGAAAGCGATTAAGCTTCAGGCCACGACTCAATACTCAGGTGATAAGCTGAAGAGCGGGGACATGACTTTCTGGTTCAGTGATGATGAAAAACGTTCTCTCCTCAGGGCCCAGGCCAAAATCAGTCTGGGATCAGTTACTGCTGATATTGTGAAAGAATAATGAGAGAA
Source organism: Bacteriovoracales bacterium (assembly GCA_036675045.1). Taxonomy (GTDB): domain Bacteria; phylum Bdellovibrionota; class Bacteriovoracia; order Bacteriovoracales; family Bacteriovoracaceae; genus Peredibacter. The sequence goes on from JAKFFP010000363.1 coordinate 3,724, forward strand.
AAAGTTCGCCTCTCAGATCTTTCAGTCCTCTACGTCTGCCTCTCTGAAGAGTGGGGGACGATTGAGCGCAGGTGTCTCGCTGATGCGAGCTACTTCCGGAATATCGGCGGAGCTTCATTCATCCTTTGTCATGAAAAGTCTCTGGTGGACCAGGAAGCCGCAAAACAGGACATTCCCCGCCTTCATTTCGGAGCACATCTTCTCACCTGGCGGAGTAAGCTCAATTTCTATTTTCAGATTCAGCACATCCTGCAAAAGCAGCAGGTGGATATTATTCATTCATACAACCAGGATTCGCTTCTTCCCCTGGGGATGATCTTAAAAGGGATGCCTCATATCCCGATGATCTTCACTTTTAACGAGAGTGTGCCGTGGAAGAAAAGAAATTTTTGGGATCGGTGGTTTGTTTCCCGTACGGATTCCATTCTTACCTTCTCGCCGAATATCCGCGATCTCGCGGTTGAGGCCTTCCCGGTGAGCTCGCGGAAAATTATCGTCAGTGGGGCGGGAATTGATTTCCCGGTGAAGATCTCGCGCGCGAAGCACCCGGAAAACAGAAAGCGGATCATGACGTTTGTTCCCCGCACTGCCGATGATGTGGGCACGCTGAGACTTTTCGTGGACGCGATTCCACCATTGATTCATTCTCTCGAAGCGCAGGGCTTCGATCAGAAACTTATTTTTACATTTCTGACTGACGTATCCTGGTACACCCATCCTATCTACGACAGCCTGAAAAGAATGATCCTCGAGCGACACCTGGAAATGCATATCAGCTTTGAGACCCGGCCCCTCGAAAGTAAAAGTTTTCAGGACTGTGATATCTTCGTTGGTTTGCCGATGAAGGAACTCTTCAGTGATCTCGACCTGTACGCTCTTGTCACCCAGACTCCGGTTCTTTTACCCCGGACTTCAACCCGCCAGCAGATTGTGAAGCAGGGGAAGTTTGGTGAAACGTATCATCCGGAAGATGGAAGAGAGCTGAAGGACAAGATCATCAAGATCCTCAGGAACTACGATACTTATGTGGAAGAGCTCACTGGTGTAGAGCTTGAACTGCAGGAGCTCCATCATTTCGAGCGTTACGCGGAAACGCTCTACGCTCATTACGAGAAGCTCTATACCCAGCGTCTGCGGTATACTCAGAAGAGAAAACTCGCTTCCTGATCCACGCGTAAGGTAGAATCCCGCTTTCTTCCCGCGCCAAATCCCGGGAGGGGTCAATCAGCGTTTCGTAAGGATAAGCATTGAGGCTCGCCCGTGCATCGGCATAGACAGCGACTTCCATTCCTCTTTTTCTGAAACTATCCCTTAAGAAATGTGCGAACTGCAGAATGAACTCAGGATTTCCTGCGAGGTCTTTCAACTGCGTCTCGGTCATGTATGAGGATGGATCAATTTTCCACATGTATCCCGAATCGAGATTCACTACCGTGTATCTCACAATCCCGCGCTTCGTTCTTGTCTTCATTCTCCAGGAGTAATTATGTCCTTCTTCGCTCCAGCCGGCATCGTGAGGATAGAGATGCTGTCGTAGAGGAACGAAAATCTGAAGGCCCACGTAAAGACAAAGAAAGAGAGGAGTAATTCGTGAAGTGGAAGTTGCATATTTTCCTCCGCCAAAAATATTTCTAAGTAACGGCATTTTTCTCGGCCAATCTGGTCTCATGAATAGCGTACAAGAAAGAAGAGCGAACCACGGGAAGCTTCCCAGGCCGAACATGGCGACATTGGTGAGATGAAATCCTATCGCGATGATGAACGCCGGAATTCTTGTTCTTCGATAGATGAGGAGGGGAATGATACAGAGATCAAAGAGTAATCCGCCCCAGGCCATGTACTGATACAGATCCCCGTGGTTGAGCCCGCGGGTGGTGAGGAAGAGATTCATCATCCTCCCGGATAACCAGTCCGGATGAAGCTTCGCTACACCGGCGAAAAAATAAACCACCGCAATCTGAAACTGAAAGAGATGGAGAATCCACAAGGGAAGCTGATTCGAGCGGTACTGAGGAGACATCCTGGCGTCGAGAGATCCATTCCGGTGAAGAGGAAGAAGCATGAGCCAGAAAGAAATCAGGACATAGAGATAGAGGTGATTAACGTATTGAGTGGCCTCCATGAGAAGAAGCGAGAGATACCCGAGAAATAAAACGCCACTCATGAACCGATAAAAAAATCCGACGGCGACAAAAAATCCAGCGCAGATGGTAGCGGCATAGATGGCAGTCATGCCCTGCTCACCCAGGGGTTTTACCCACGAAAACCACTGGTAATGGAAATGGTATCCGGAATGGGAATACTCCCGGAGATCTCCCAATGACAGGGAGTAGAGGAGTTCAATCGATAGGAGAGTCCCTGCCATGATCCGGAAAAACACCAGAGAGGCCAGATCAACGGGACGGCGGAAGTAGGCCATCATGCCGGAATTTCTACAAGGGAGAATGGGCTTAGACATCTCAAGCCTTCCTCAAATTCCTGAGTGTTGTGCGCATAGTCGCAGAAGCGAGATAAGTACGCCTAATCCTTTGCTTTTTATGCCCGCATGATTTATATTTTCCGCTCTCCAGTAGGAGAATTAATGTCTAGTAAAAGGGGGGCTATATAATGGCCACCACAAAAACAACTGCCTCTAAATCCTTTGAGATCCCAGCATGGGTAAAAGGTTTTGATTTCGAAATGGGAGAAATCAAAGAAACTAAACCGAAGACCGAATTCGGTGACATGATCAACGGAGCTGACGCGAAGAACTTCGCCGAAGGTGAAGTGTTCATGGGGAAAGTCGTTGCTATGAACGACGAATTCGTTACTGTCGACATCGGTTACAAGCAAGAGGGTCTCGTACTCGCTCGCGAATTCCGTAATTACGACGGAACGATGAAGGTAAAAGTTGGAGATGAAATCCAGGTTTACCTCGAGAAGCTTGAGTCTCAGATGGGGAACCTCGTTCTCTCTAAAGACAAAGCTGAAATCCTTAAGGCCTGGGACAAAATCTCTGAAGCCTGCGAAAAAGGTGAGCCTGTTGAAGGGACCGTTATCGCAAAAGTTAAGGGCGGTCTCTCTGTTGATATCGGTGTTAAAGCGTTCCTTCCAGGATCGCAGATCGATATCCGTCCAGTTAAGAACCTTGATAAGTACATTGGTAAAACAATGGAATTCAAAGTTATTAAGTTCAACAAGAAGCGTGGGAACATTGTTCTCTCTCGTCGTGCCATCCTCGCTGAAGAGCGCGGTAAGATGAGAGACGAGACACTCACTCAGATCCAGGAAGGCATGATCGTGAAAGGTATTGTGAAGAACATTACTGATTACGGTGCGTTCATCGATCTCGGTGGTGTTGATGGTCTCCTCCACATTACAGATATGTCATGGGGCCGCGTGAAGCATCCTTCTAACCTCCTCAACGTAGGTGACGAAGTTGATGTTAAGATCCTCAAGTACGATGCTTCTAAAGAGCGCGTATCTCTCGGTCTTAAGCAAGTTCAGCCGAACCCTTGGGAATCTGCTAAAGACAAGTACATGCCAGGTTCTAAAGTTTCAGGCGAAATCGTATCTGTTAAAGACTACGGTATCTTCGTTGAGCTTTCTGACGGTATCGAAGGTCTTATCCACGTCTCAGAAATGAGCTGGACGAACAAAAAATCTGCTAACAAGACTTACAACGTAGGCGAAAAAGTTGAAGCTGTAGTTCTTGAAGTTGATGTTGAAAACAAGCGTATCTCTCTTGGTCTTAAGCAGCTTATGCCGAACCCATGGGATAATCTCGTTAACAAGTACAACACAGGCAAAGTTGTTGAAGGTACAGTGAAGGCGATCGTTGATTTCGGTCTCTTCGTTGACCTCGGTGAAGAAGTTGATGCTCTCATCCACGTTTCAGATCTTTCATGGACACGCAAAAACGTGAACCCTGCTGAAGAATTCAAAGTCGGACAGAAAGTTAAAGCTGCAGTTGTAACTGTTGATGCTGATAACCAGAAGTTCTGCCTTGGTCTCAAGCAGCTCGAGGAAGATCCTTGGAAGCGCATCGAAGAGCGTATGCCGGTTGGCTCACCTGTTGAAGGTGAAGCAGTTCGTATCACTGAGTTCGGAGTATTCGTTGAACTCGAGACTGGTATCGAAGGCCTCGTACACATCTCTGAGATGTCTGAAGAGCGCGTAGAGAAGCCGTCTGACAAAGTTGCTAAAGGTGACAGAGTTAAGGCGATCGTTATCTCTATCGATAAGTCTGCTAAGAAAATCGCTCTCTCTATGAAAGCGGTTCTTTCCGGCGAGTACAAGTCTAACTACAAGCCTGAAGTTGCCCAGCCATCTACGCTTGCTGACAAACTGAAAGGTTTCAAAGTTTAATTCTCTATTCGAGTTTTATACGTAAGAAGGGCCCGCGAATGCGGGCCTTTTTTATTTTATGCTCTCTTGAGATTCACTTCCGCCGGGGGAAGTAACAAATTCAAGTAATTAACATAATCTGCCGATAAGAATAGCTGTGAAGATACTGCTATTTTTCCTCATATTTTCGGGCATTTCCGCACTCGCTTGCGAGGATTATGAATTTCAGGGAACCCTGAGACTTCATGATAAAGCTTTCTTCATTCATATCAACGAAGGAACACTTTCGGAGATTCAAATCCTGATTCCCAGGACTGAAGAATTGAAATTTCTTCCGTACCACGATGAACTCGTGAGCGGAAAATTTGAAGACGGCACATACTCCAATCTCGATTTTGCTGTTCCGGATGGTAGAGAGTTTAAGGAGTGCAAATGATGAATCTTCTCTTTCTTCTTTTACCTTTATCTCTTTTTGCCCAGACCCTTCATATGGCAGTACTCGGCGGAAGTGGTGAACCACATAGAACACATGATGGGCGTTCAATTGAAACGACGATCTTCGATGCTGGACTGGAAAAGATGGGCCAGTTTAACCGCTCCCATCCGGATATTAAATCAGAAATCAGGTTCAATGGCGGTCACGCCCGTACGGAAGAACTCGCGCGACAAGGATTTGGTTCCAGCGCTCCTTTCAGTGCCACCGGTTACTATCAGATGATTGAAAGCTACAAAGCGAAACTGAGAAGCGGCCAGATTAAAAGTGGCGAAAAAATCCTGATCAATCTTTATTCCCATGGTGCCGTGAAAGACCCGGGTGAAAAAACCCATAAGATTGCCGCCGGTGGAGTCATGTTAGATCCTGAAACAGTATCAGGAACTACGACGGTAACGGTTGATGATTTGAAATCTCTCGCTGACCTCGCCAAGGCCAAGGGAGTGAAGCTGGGAATTATCGATCTCAGTTGTCATTCCGGAAATTCCCTCGCCCTCGCTGATGAAAATACATGTGTAATCTCTGCTACCGGTCCGAATCATTATTCCGGTGCTGGACGTTTATCATTCGGAACGCTATTCTCCGGCGCACTTACGCCTGGAAAAAGTCTGGAGGATGCCTATCTTTCGGCCCGCGCTCAGTTCAACGATTCTTCTTTTCCGATGATTTCCTCTCCGGCAGGAAGAGAAGTCCAGTCAAAGCTTTATGACAATCAGACGCCATTTCTTTTTTACTATAATCCTTCAGGCGATAAGTTCTCTCCGTATATGGAAAAGATCTCGACCGCCGTCGGCGAATGTAGTGTCGATGCGAACCTTACAGGCATGAACTCTGAAATCGCCAAGCTTCTTACAGCTGGTGCAAATGCTGAGCTCACGTCCCGGCTGAATGCTTTCAAGGCCGCGCTAACCGAGTATCATGCGTACATTCGGAATGTGAAATCGAGGATGGATGCTTACGGAATTGGTGATATCGGAAAAGTTTACGAACTTTGTAGCGGCAATGTTTGTCAGAAGTATTCGGCAAAGGAACTCGTTAAGTCTACCTGGGAGGATCACATCCCATATTACGCCGATAGAGGCGACCGTCAGAGAGTCGATATTATCCGTCAGGCCGCGAGATTAAAATTACAAATCATGAATGAAAATCCGCGGATCAGAGAATCTGCAAGGTTCTGGCAGGGCTTCACGGACCTGCAACGGAATACTTCCATTCTTCAGTCGAAGGTGGCCGGAACTCACCGCGAACTCTACCTCGAGATGTATCGTCGCACGCCGGCCCAGGGACCTAATCCTTGTCGTGATTTCAAGCTCTGATTATCTCGACTGATAAACCGCCTGGATAACTTCCAGGCTCACCCGCGCGCCGGTTTTTTTCAGGGCTTCATAATCATCAAATAATTTTTCGGGACTCGACTGAATGAACTGAACACCTAGTTCTTCATTGTAGTGAAACTCATCCCAGGATTTCAGGATCTCAGCCCTGAGATCTTCACCGACACCGGAGAGTTTGATCGTCGCCGTGAGCGGATGAAAAGTATTAAGTCGCTGGTCGTACACCACATTTGCGCCGGTGCCCTGTGAACGGGTAAAAATGAAACCATTCTTCTTTAAAAGAATTGTTCCCTCTTTAAAATCTTCTTCCGGGATGGCGCGGACATTCGGGGCAAGCTTCATTCCCCGTGGGAGACCAGGAATAGTTTTCATTTCTTCCCTGGTGAAATCTTCCTCAATGACCGTCACCGGTATCGCGGGAGCAGTAGAGGCAGATTGAGTGGTGGTCACAAACTCTTCCTGGTGAAAATCATCCTGAACTGAGGCAGTATCTCTTACGGGTGCATTATTGTAATAAACGACAACCCCGGCGAAGAAACCGAGAAGGGCGATGGCGTGCTTTCTCACTGTTGGCCTCCGTTTACTTTGAGCTCCCAGGAAAGAAATCTCCCGGTGTTTCCGCTCTTTCCGTCAAGGACCTTGATCGTCCAGTTGCCGGCCGAGCTTTCACCATAAAAAGCATTGGAAAGAAGAGTGAATCCGAAGAGTCCGCGATCCTTGATGTTACTGTTGATCCGGAGGATCTTACTTACCGTTCCTGAGGGAGAGGTGAGTTCTACTCCGATATCACTGATGAAGGGATGATCAATCTCGACCCGTATTTGTACCGCCTCAACTTTCAGATTATGCGCTACCGCCAGCGAGTGCTTCGTTCCGGTGGAGGAATTATCCGGCACCGACTGGTTGATGAAGTTCGAGCGGTAATCCCAGATCCCATTGGTTTCAGTTTCCTGGTAAGTCTTAAGCGGGAAGGTGTAATCTCTCGCCATCGCCACGGCCTTTTCCGCATCCACTCTGCCGAATCCGAAAGTGTTGGAGAATTTCATTCCCGCCTTGTTCAAGACATATGAATAGTCATACACATGGCCCGAGAGATTCGCACCCGCCGGGTGCTGATAAGAAGCAGTCGAGTAGTGAAGGGGATTCGAAGTCACCGCGAGGATGTGCTTCACGTCTCTCCAGGTAAGATCGGGATTCGCTTCCAGCATGAGTGCCACGATTCCTGCCAGAGTCGGTGCCGCCGAAGAAGTACCGTTCATGACATTGGTGTAGTTACAGTGAGAATTCGAATTGTGCTGGCCGCGGTTAAAGAGATTGCTCCATGAGGTTGAAACGGAGAAACCTTTCGAGCACCCCTGGAGATCGGTGGTGATCATCGCCGGAGCGTTTGTTCCGAATTCTCCACCTGCCGATGTTACCCACAGATTACTACCGGGACTCGAGTAGGAAGAAGCTTCACCGGAAGCGTTCGAGGCTGCCGTCACAATCAGATAAGGATGATTCTGGTCCTCGTTCGTGTTGGCATTGCCGTAGAAAGTACTGCTGTCGTTCTGGTTGCACTGTGAGTTCGATCCCCGATAATCATTTCCGGCGGCCTTAATATAGATCGCCCCTTTTCCGTCACGAAGAGTCGTGACACCTTTTTTATAAGCATCAAAAACTTCCGTGGGTGCGGGGACAAAAAAGCAATTAGCGTATCCGTAGCTATAATTAAAGATATCAAAGTCACCGAGAATCTGATCAAGGACTCTGGCCTCATAAGAAGATGATGTGTCTTTGAATCTTCCGATAAAATAAAATCCAGCGTATTTCGCTCCCGGCGCCACACCCATTGAGCCAATGCCATTTCCGGAAACAGCATTGATGAGACCGGTGACTGCGGTACCGTGGGCATCACTTCCTTCGGGGACTGGTTGCGACCCGTGCCAGGTAGAAGGTGCACCCGAGTAGCTTCTGTGCTCACCGACTAATTGATTGGAATCCAAATCGGGATGATTTGTTTCAACACCTGAATCAGAAACAGCGATGCGGATTCCGCGGCCGGTGAATCCCAATGCATGCGCTCGCAGCACTCTGAGATCATTTCCCGCGCTCCCTCTGCCATCGGAGAATGAACTCTGGGCGGTGTTCTGAAGATGCCACGCTTCTGAGACGAGAGGATCGGCGCCGGAAGTTTCGACTTCTACCGGAATGGGCTCGGTGTATTCAGGTGACTCTGGAAATTCAATGGTTTCACCATCGGATGGACCCTTTGAATTACAGGCGTAGAAAAAGAAGAGAATACATAGCAGGGCTGTTGATTTGTTCATCCTCACTCCTTGAAAATGAACCACTTAAGAAAATATAGCTCAGGCAAAATGCACCGGGGGGAAGGCATCTTTTGCCCTGTAAAAACTAAAAACGTGCTATCCTGCGGACATGAATCACTAAGCCTGCCTCACGCTTTTAACATCCTCTTACAAAACATTCAGCCCCGGAGCCAAGCCATGAATATCAGAATCCTTGATGTTGTTTTCCTATCAACTAGCGACAGGGACCCTGATGAAAAAATTTATTCAGATAATTCTGCTCCTTCTAAGTTGCGGCCTTCCCCAAACCGGAAGAGATAATTTCCGGTTTCCGGACAAAATCGTTCGTGAACTCACGAAAAGAAAATTCAGGAGAAGAAGACCGGAAAGAAAGAAAATTGAACGAAAAAAAATTATCCCGCTGGGCGGATACCGGAGTTCGAAGCCCCGGGATCACCGATTTACCAATCAGCAGAAACTTCGTCGCATGTACCGGAACTCTTAGTAGTAAAAACTGTACGCCAGCTGCGCTTCTTCCACCGGAGCCTGGTCTTTTAGTGTGAACCAGGATTTTCCCGAGAGGCGCAGCTCATGCACGAGATTCATGCTGTATGAAAGAGCGGCTTCATGACTTAAACGATTCGTCCGCATGAAGCCCTTGCGATTGAGATCACGGTTGAGTTCGAAATCATATTGAAACTTGAAATTATCCGCCATGGTCCAGATGGTCCCGAGACCTATACCCGGAGCAATCCGGTAACCGCGATGAAACTGATGAGAAGCCTCAGCATTAAGATTGATGAGGGAGTAAACTAAAAGATTCGCCGGCAGATCAAACGCCAGTCCGAAACCACTCCGGAAGTGATGAGACAGGCATCGGTCACAGCTTCCATCATTTACCCGGTAAGAGCGACCGGCCACGCGCCAGGACCACTTGAATTCATCTTTGGTGAGAGGAAACAAAGAAAAGGCTTCGGCGTACTTCAACTCTTCGAGATAGATATTGTTTGTCCCCGTGCTCCTGAATTTCCAGCTCGACATCTCGAGCTTCGAATTCTGAGGAAAGCCCACATGGGGGTCGAGGAAATCATGCAGGGAAGCGCGCAGAAGAAATTCTCCATACCTTCCAAGGGATGAATTGTTTCCGTAAGCGAAACCGTATTTCTGGGAATCGTGGGAGAGATCGGGACGAAGCTTTTCAAGCGGAAGTGATTCCTTCACATCGGGATATTCAACTCTTCCTCCGACCTTCGCCCGCTGGATGAGGGTTTCTTTGAGCTGGGTCTCCTGTTCAGGCGTGAATTTTTTCTCTTCAAACCTTTCGTAGCGAAGCTTTGCAATCGCCGCTTCAAGAACTCTGGCCGAAGAGACGTCTGCCGGCTGCACCTCTCCCGAAAGAAGTGATTCCATCTGAGTTCTTTCCAGGCCACTCAGTGATCCTAGTCTTTGCTCTACGGTTTTCCTGAAAGCGGGACGATAATGGATGTCTTTTACGGCGCCTTTGGTTCTTGTGATGACCTTCACGGAATCGACGGGAATTGTCTCAAGGTCAAATTCATTCGAGAGATGCCAGTCGGGATTGGCGGCTTCAAGAAGAGTCAGGAGCTGATAAGAACAATTCTCCCGAAAAAAGTAATAATCAAAATAGGTATTTTTCTGAAGCTCCCAGATATGAGCAAGCAGGCGATCGATCTGTTCGGCATTGAGATTTAAATCGTACTCCCAGAGATCGCGATTCTCGTTTTCGATGTATTCGTTCATCTTCATATAATAGGGCTTCATATTATATTGCCCGATGTATCCGCCAAGGACTCCGCGAACAGCAAACTCGACACCATGATCGGTGCTCGTGAGAGCTGAGAAATCAACACCATAATCGGAAATGCTCTTTTTATCGGAAGAATTGATCCGCATGAAAGTGTGACCAAAAATCGAAGCGGGATTATTGGCGTAATAGCTGGCGAAGATAATAGTAATTGATTCAGCCGGGAGATTTTCTCTCCACCAGGTATAGTCCTTGCACTCAACGGGTTTCGGGTTGAGGGGGAAAATCTTTTTTAAGTATTTAAAGCGCGCCGGGAAAGCACACTGGGGGTGGCGGATATCCACTGGCCTTGATTCATCCTGAAAGGCCTTAACCGTTGCGATCATTTCCGCCTCAGGATCATACTTCCCGTTTTCAGCAAAAAAGAATCCTTCACCATCGGCCTGGGATTCAATCCGGAAGAAGTTATTTCTCTTGTAATGGAGAAGAGTATGCCATTCCCTCGAAGAAGAAGCTTTTTCAGCAATCTCTTCTATGGTTGTGGCAAAGGCAGAAGAAACGAACAGGATGAGCAGGAAGAAAATTTTCATGATTAGTCGTGATAAGGGGGCCCCTTTTCAGGGGCCCTTTCAGGAATTATGCCTGGCAGTTAAGAGAAGATGCGATTGATTGAGCTTTCTTCACGAGGTCCGCTGGTGACTTACCTTCAACGATTTC
>JAKFFP010000084.1:0-14642 GCA_036675045.1 Bacteriovoracales bacterium
ACCACCGAGACGTCCTTCAGTACCCACTTCCTTCGCCACTCGAGTAACCTCGGCCGCGAATGAGTTGAGCTGATCCACCATGGTGTTAATTGTATTTTTAAGTTCGAGGATCTCGCCTTTCGCCTCAACCGTAATCTTTTGTGAAAGATCTCCTTCCGCAACCGCTGTTGTCACCTTAGCGATGTTACGAACCTGGTTTGTGAGGTTAGAGGCAAGCGAGTTCACGTTATCAGTCAGATCTTTCCATGTTCCGGAAACACCTTTCACTTCCGCCTGACCACCGAGACGTCCTTCAGTACCCACTTCCTTCGCCACTCGAGTAACCTCGGCAGCGAATGAGTTGAGCTGATCCACCATCACGTTGATCGTATTCTTGAGCTCAAGGATCTCGCCTTTCGCTTCCACGGTAATTTTCTGTGATAAGTCACCTTTGGCAACCGCTGTTGTCACCTTCGCGATGTTACGAACCTGATCGGTGAGGTTACCGGCAAGAACGTTCACGTTATCTGTGAGATCTTTCCAGGTACCAGACACACCACGTACATCGGCCTGACCACCGAGTTTTCCTTCAGTACCCACTTCCTTAGCAACTCGAGTCACCTCAGCCGCAAATCCGTTCAGCTGATCCACCATGACGTTAATGGTATTCTTCAACTCATAGATCTCGCCCTTCGCATCCACCGTAATTTTCTGTGATAAGTCGCCGTTAGCAACCGCGGTTGTCACCTTAGCGATGTTACGAACCTGGTTAGTTAAGTTAGATGCCAGACCATTCACGTTATCGGTCAGATCTTTCCAGGTACCAGACACACCTTTCACATCCGCCTGACCACCGAGACGGCCTTCAGTACCCACTTCCTTCGCAACTCGAGTAACCTCTCCTGCGAATGTGTTGAGCTGATCCACCATCGTATTAATTGTATTCTTGAGTTCGAGGATCTCGCCTTTTGCATCAACGGTAATCTTGGATGACAAGTCACCTTTTGCAATCGCAGTCGAAACCTTCGCGATGTTACGAACCTGATCGGTGAGGTTACGTGCCAGACCATTCACGTTATCTGTCAGGTCTTTCCAGGTACCGGAAACACCTTTCACTTCCGCCTGACCACCCAGTTTCCCTTCTGTACCCACTTCCTTAGCAACTCGGGTAACCTCGGCAGCGAATGAGTTCAGCTGATCCACCATGACGTTGATCGTATTCTTAAGTTCGAAGATCTCGCCTTTTGCATCAACCGTAATTTTCTGCGACAGATCTCCGAGAGCAACCGCTGTTGTCACCTTAGCGATGTTACGAACCTGAGCTGTAAGGTTAGCAGCGAGACCGTTCACGTTGTCGGTCAGATCTTTCCACGTACCAGACACACCTTTCACTTCGGCCTGACCACCGAGCTTCCCTTCTGTACCCACTTCCTTCGCCACACGAGTAACCTCGGCAGCGAATGTGTTGAGCTGATCCACCATGACGTTGATCGTATTCTTGAGCTCGAGGATCTCTCCTTTTGCATCAACTGTAATTTTCTGTGATAAGTCGCCTTTCGCAACCGCCGTCGTCACCTTAGCGATGTTACGAACCTGAGCTGTGAGGTTACCAGCGAGACCGTTCACGTTATCGGTCAGATCTTTCCATGTACCAGACACACCTTTCACGTCTGCCTGACCACCGAGCTTACCTTCAGATCCCACTTCCTTCGCCACACGAGTAACCTCGGCAGAGAATGAACGAAGTGTATCCACCATCGTGTTAATCGTGTTCTTGAGCTCGAGGATCTCGCCTCGTGCATCCACCGTAATCTTCTGAGACAAATCGCCGTTAGCAACCGCTGTTGTTACCTTCGCAATGTTTCGCACCTGAGCGGTGAGGTTGTTCGCAAGACCGTTCACGTTATCCGTGAGATCTTTCCAGGTACCACTCACCCCTTTCACGTCCGCCTGACCACCGAGGCGACCTTCTGTACCCACGTCTTTCGCCACTCGAGTAACCTCGGCCGCGAATGAGTTCAGTGTATCCACCATGGTGTTAATGGTATTTTTCAGCTCGTAGATTTCTCCGCGGGCATCAACGGTAATTTTCTGAGACAAATCTCCTTTCGCAACCGCCGTCGTCACCTTGGCGATGTTACGAACCTGCGCTGTAAGGTTACCCGCAAGCGAGTTCACGTTATCGGTAAGATCTTTCCAGGTACCACTCACGCCTTTCACGTCGGCCTGACCACCAAGTTTTCCTTCTGTACCCACTTCTTTAGCAACTCGGGTAACCTCGGAAGCGAATGAGTTCAGCGTATCCACCATGGTGTTAACCGTCTGACCGATTCGTGCGAACTCTCCCTTGAGAGGAGTTCCTTCAATTTCCATGACCATCTTCTGGGAAAGATCGCCTTTTGCCACCGCGGTGATAACTCGCGCGGCTTCTGTCGTAGGCTGAACCAGATCGGTAATAAGTGAGTTAACTGAATCGACACTTGTCCACCAGGCACCCTTTACGGATCCGATGGACACTCGCTCAGTCATCTTTCCTTCTTTACCAACGATCTTACCCACGCGGACGAATTCGTTGGCGAGGTTCATATTCATTTCATTAATGTCATTCAGAACTTCTGTGATGTCTGAAACAATACCTTCACCGGCCAGTGGCAGACGAAGACTGAAGTCTCCCGAACGGATGGCCTTCACCATTTGTAAAACGGATCTTAATTGATCTTTTTCCGACTGAGTCCGCATTCCTCCTAAAGGATTCCGGACTTCCATTTCAAAATATGGTTCATGCGTGATCTTGGTTTGACCGTTGCCATTAGACGCATGATCATTGCCATTAGCCCTCTCACTGGCGGCTTGCTTTTTCTTAAGCTGGGATGATTTTTTTTCAGCTGGTGGTGCGGCCACTCGTGAGTTTTTTGAGGCCGAAGACTTTTCCTTCACAATTTTCTCCTTAAAGAAAAATTTGAACTTTGCTGTCACTTATGTTTAATAGAAAAAATATTTCTGTCGATTGCCGAAGTTTTAATGGTGATGACCCCGAACGACAAGAGCGAAAACACAGAATAGAAAATGAAATCTGCTCAATGGAGAAAGTTAACTTGGCTACCTCAAGGCTACCTATAGATGTTAAAGAACTGTTAACGAATCACATCGATTCGGTGGGGCAACTCGAAGTTCTTCTCATCTTTTTTAACAATCCGGATAAAAACTGGAGCCCCGTTTCCATCAGTCAGGAACTGCGTACGAACGTGACGAGTGCTGCTAATCAGATGGCCAAACTCGCCGCGAATGGTTTTATTAAAAATGTGTCCGGTGACCTGTATATCTACGATCCCACAACCGAAGAACTGCGCATGAAGGTGGACCACCTCCACCTTGCCTACAAAGAAATGTCAGTTGCGGTGATCTCGTTTATCTATGAAAAACCATCAGACAAGTTGAAGGGCTTCGCCGATGCCTTCAAACTCAAAAAGGATTAATATGGCAGGCTTTGTGTACATCCTCTGCGCCTCAATGAGCTTTGCTTGCTACTACATGCTCAGAAGCGGCTATAAAAAGAATCGCTTCAAGCTTCTTTTCTGGAGCAGTCTGGGGTTTCTGGGTTTTGCTTTGAATAATGTTCTTCTATTTGTCGATCAGGTTGTGATCGACAGCTACGATCTCTCAGTCGTACGGACGGTTCCGGCCCTGATCGGAGTCGTGACTCTATTATACGGTCTCATTTCGGATACAGTTTAAGAGGTTATATGTACGAAATACTTTCTGGTGCGATTATGATGGCCTGTTTGATTGCAGGCTTCTTCTTCTTCCGCTTCTGGAAGAAAACTTCAGACGTACTGTTTCTGATGTTTGCCGCCGCCTTCTGGATTCTTTCGGTTGAAAGATTGATCCTGGGCTTTCTCGGTACGGAGAGCGAACCCAATCCGGAAATCTACACTATTCGCCTGAGTGCATTTGTGTTGATTCTCCTCGCCATCGTCCAGAAGAACCACGAAAGCTCCGAACCAAAGGACTAGAGTCGGAGCTTTTCCCTTCGCACACCACTTCACCGCCTATCCCCTAGAGTCTCTGCGCATGTTTGTTAAAATAAGTTCCAGTCAAAAGGAGCTCATCATGACAAACGATCTTTTAAAACTCGCCGAAGCATTGAAAGACATAAAATTTACCATGTTCACTACAATCGGCGATGACGGCAACCTTTACTCCCGCCCGATGGCCACTCTCGAAATCGATGAAAGAAAATTCGAAGGTAAACTTTGGTTCTTCACTGACATCAATTCACCGAAAGTCTTTAACATCGCCAATGATCAACACGTAAATCTCGCTTACGCGAGTCCCGATAATCAAAAGTATGTTTCAGTTTGTGGAAGCGCCAAGCTCGTCCAGGACAAAGAGATGATGAAAAAACTCTGGGCCGCACCGATGAAGGCCTGGTTCCCTGAAGGAATCGACGATCCGAACATTGGCCTAATTTGTGTGGAAGTGGAGACTGCCGAGCTCTGGGATTCTCCGCCTTCAAAAGTTGTTCAACTCGCAGGCATGGTAAAGGCAGTAGCTTCAGGCGAGCGCTACAACGGCGAGAAACATCAACATCACTTTGATGTAAGAGGACAGCACTCATGATTTACTTCAACAAGAACGCCCTGAAAAACAAGCTTCAGCATTACAAGTGCCAGATAGCTGAGCTCTTCCAGAAAAAAGAAAAGGAAGAGGAAAACCGCAAGGTCGACGAGGCAAGCTGGGAAAGCATGGATGCCAGTGACCCTCCGGCCCACATTTCGAAAAGTGCTGAGGATAAGGCCCTCCACTAGCGCTCTGCATGAAAGGTCCTGAATATTTGCGGGAAACTCGACAAGGGGCATCCCGTTCCTTAAAATCGTAGCCGCTACTTATACGCGCCTACGAATGGACCTTTCATGAAGAAGTTTCTTTTTCTCTTTGCTTTTATTTCCCTTACCTCATTTGCTCACACGGAAAAGCTGGAAGTGATCGAGGTCACTCACGGAAAAGCCGAAGAGAGCACCCTTTCAACTTTTATTCCTTCAACATCAGTGGTGAAAGAAAAAGAGCTTCTGAGGCGCCGGGAAACGACTCTGGGTGATACGCTTAAGAATGAAGTAGGGATCCAATCCACGAGTTTCGGTCCCACCTCCGGACGCCCCATCATTCGCGGTCTGGATGGTAACCGTATCCGCATTCTTCAAAACGGTCTTGGGACTCTTGATGCATCCTCACAAAGTCTGGATCACGCCATCCCAATCGACACATTGACGATTGATAAAGTCGAAATTGTCCGGGGCCCCATGGGACTACTCTATGGTTCAAGTGCCGTGGGTGGTGTGGTGAACATTGTTAATAGCCGCATCCATCACGAGTACAGTGAAGGTGCAGTCACCCAGTTCGACGTGAGAGGCGAAACCGTAAACAACAGTCTTTCTCTCAGTAACCGCATTGATTACGGAGTGAAGAAATGGATGTTCCATTTCGACGGCTCACTTCAGAACATGACCGATCAGGAAATTCCCGGGTACGCACGCTCAAACCGCCTGCGTGACAGAGGAACTCTGACCCCGGAGCCAAAGGACAAGATTCCGAACAGCTTCAGTAAGCAAAATTCATTCGCGGTCGGTGCTTCCAGAGTCTTTGACCAGGGCTATGCCGGCTTCTCCTACTACCGCTTCGAAAATGATTATGGTTCCGTCGCTGATGAAGAAGTCATGATCCGGATGATTCAGAACCGGATTGAATTCGCCTCGGATTACCATCCGGAAGAAGGCCTGGTGAAGAGAATCAAGCTCCGTTCAGCCCAGAGCTTTTATCGGCATGAGGAGATTGAGGACGATGCCGTTGGAACAACTTTCCGTAATGGCGGCAATGAAACACGCCTGGAGTTTCATACATCACGCGGAGAAATGTCCGGAGTCACCGGCATCCAGACTCAGATGAGCACACTGCGCGCGAAGGGTGACGAAGCGTTTCTTCCGACAGCAAACACCCAGAGTGGTGCTCTTTTCACTCTCCAGAAACTCGCCTTATCAGAGAAAAATTTCCTGGAGCTTGGAGGAAGAGTTGAAAACACCGATGTGAAGAAAAAATCTTCGGCTGGTTTCGGTTCCTCGGACGAGCACGGTTTTGTGGGTCTCAATGGCTCTCTCGGATTACAGCATATGCTGAGTAAAGATAACTCGCTCAATGGTTCCTTCTCGTATACTGAAAGAGCACCGAATTTCCAGGAGCTCCATGCGGCTGGGCCTCACATCGCCACCGGCGTCTTTGAGCAGGGTGATACTAACCTGAATAAAGAGAAAGCTCACGCGCTGGAACTTTCTTTCAAAAAAGACGGGGCCGATTCATTCCTGACGATTGCCACTTACGCCCAATGGTTTAACGATTACATTAATCTCCGGCCGACTGACACGACCGATGTCGCTTCAGGATTTCCGATCAATGAATATCGACAGGAAAATGCCCTTATCTACGGAGCCGAACTCGATTCGAAGCAGGAACTCCGTCACGAATGGCTGGGTGGTAGCTGGTGGGGAATCACGAAAGCTGATTTCACCCGCGGAAAAGGTCAGGGCGGAGAGAACCTCGCCCGCATGCCCGCTCCTCGCCTCACCCTCGGTATCGAGTATCAGCGCGACCGCTGGAATTTTGATGTCGAGGCCCAGCACTATTTTGACCAGACCGAGTATGCTGAAAATGAACTCAAGACAGATTCATTCACCATGCTGAACTTAGGCATGATCTATGAGCTTCCAAAAGAAATGCAGAATTATCGTTTTTATTTCCGCGTGAAGAATATCACGGATGAAGAAGGTCGCCTTGCCACTTCATTTGTTAAAGACCAGGCGCCGATGCCGGGAAGAAATTTTCTCCTGGGTGTTCAGGCATTATTCTAGTCCTTCCAAAAAAAAGGCCGGCAAAATGCCGGCCCTTTTCGATGTCGTTAATCTAAGATTGCTTCCATCACGGAACTATCAACGTCCGGACTTCTGGCGGCACTTGGTGCGACCGTTCCCGGATCCGTCGACGGATCTGATTCAGGGATTTCTACGTCCCGCTGACCCTGGTTCTGCTGTTGCTGCTGTTGCTGCTGTTGTTGCTGTTGCTGCTGTTGTTGTTGTTGTTGCTGCTGCTGCTGCTGTTGCTGCTGCTGCTGTTGCTGCTGTTGTTGTTGTTGTTGCTGCTGCTGCTGCTGTTGCTGCTGCTGCTGTTGCTGGCCCTGGTCCTGCTGGCCCTGATCATCTTCATCCTGGTCTTCATCTCCACCGCCGTCTGTATCGGTTGATTTTGAGATCGTTCCGCAGAGAACCGGAATCGTCTCATGCTGATCATCCGTACCAATCCCCTTCACTGTATCCGGAAGAGTCTCTGATTCAGCAATCCCGTGGATGAGAACGATCTGACCACTGAGATCGTCGGCAGTAATGACCGCCTGATCATCAGTCTGGGAATAGAGATAATTTCCCGAGACATCGGACTTCGGAAAATCCCCTGCTCCGGCATCCTGAGATGAAAGATCACCATCAAGAGTGAGAGTGAGACTTTCGGAATTTGCTCCGCTTTCAGATCCATCAACGATTCCATCCGCATTTGCATCGGAAGACGATGTCGGGCAGGTGCCTGAGCGGATTGTCTGGATGTGGGTGACTTCATCGAGACCGGAAGTTTCAACTTCCGCGATAATTTTTCCGCCTTCAATCTTAAAAGTGGCTTCTCCTGAGCCTGATCCAAACTGAGAATTGACTGAGCTCAATGTGGCCTTCCAGGAGTCTCCGTCAGCGAGGTTTTCAGCTCTGGCTGTTCTCGCCGGACCTGAAGGACCCATGCCGTTACAGGCGGTGAGTGCGATGAGTGAAAGCCCCATGACAAATGCACTGCCGTTCTTTCTTCTTACATTTATATTCATATCAGCTCCTTGATGAACCTGACCTCTGTGAGCAAACCCGTTGCCGGCCCTAACCTTGTTAAAGAGCTCCTGAGTGAAATCGTGCTGACCTGCAAAGGGAAGGATGACTCAATAAAAAAATTGATCAAAAAACTTGGTCTTATTACAATGAGAGTGAGTCAAAAAACAAAGAGAGAATATGAGCAGAGCATGGTTGTTGTTGGTCATCGCCGGATGTTTTGAAGTCGCCTGGGCGATAGGTCTCAAATACACTTCAGGTTTCACGAAATTGTTGCCTTCCATTTTTACTCTCGTCACACTGGCGATCTCGATGATTCTTCTGGCAAAATCCAGCCGTGATCTTCCGATCGGAACGGCCTATGCAGTGTGGGTGGGCATCGGAGCACTCGGGGCCGCAATCATGGGAATGATTCTCTTCAAAGAACCGGCGACTCCCGTGAGAATTTTCTTTCTTATTCTTCTTCTCACCTCGATAATCGGATTAAAGGTAACTTCTCCATGAAAAAATGGTCCTATCTCACTTCCGGTGATGTGATTGACGTCGTCGCTCCTGCTTCTCCTTCGCCCCGGGAAGGCCTCGAAAACGGAATCCGCTGGATTGAAGAGCAGGGTTTCGTGGCCCGGGTTCCGGACAACATCATCAGGACCGATGTGTTTTTCGCTTCTCCCCTGAAAGAGCAATTGGAGCAGCTGAAAACGGCCATCTATTCAGACTCAAAAATGATCTGGTCACTTCGCGGTGGCTACGGAAGCATGCGCCTCATTCCCCATATGATGAAATGGAAAAAACCGAAAGCGCCGAAACTCTTCATGGGCTTTAGTGATGTCACCGCCCTTCACATTTTCTTCGGACAGCACTGGGGATGGCCCACTATTCACGGAAGGAATGTGAGTTCGATGTCTCCGGAAAAAAAATCCAAAGACCGAAAGGATGTCGCTTCTCTTCTCCTGGGAAAAAAAGAGAATCTTGAATATAAGAACCTGAAGCCAATGAATGAGCTCGCCAAAAAGGCCGGCACCATCAAGGGTGAAGTTTCAGGCGGGAATCTCAAGCTTCTCCAGACCTCGATCAAGACCAGCTGGGAGCTCAATGCCCGCGGGAAAATTCTTTTCATGGAAGACGTGGGTGAACGTGGATATGCTGTCGACCGGATGCTCGAGCAGCTCTGGCAAGCGGGAATTAGCCATAAAGGTCCCCGGGCCCTGGTCCTGGGAGACTTCAGTGAAGGAACGGAAAAAGACGGTCGGGATCTGACTGCCGTGGCCCTTCAGCGCTTTGCAGATCGTGCGCCCTATCCTGTTTTCAAAGGCATGAAATGCGGACATGGAGACATCAATTTCTCCCTTCCGCTGGGAACAAAAGCGGAACTTTCCGAGCGGACTCTCACTGTGAAAACCGGCGGAAATTAGCCCTCCCGTCATCTTGACTAGCCATATTATTTTGATAGAACCATTGAGCAATTTAAGTGAAGGGCGAATACCCGTTTAAAGAGCGAGCTCCGGCCTCTTAGCCGGCTGTTTTGGAGTCAATTTATGACAACAAAAGGTCCTATTACTCAATTCATGAATCATCATTATCGTCACTTCAACGCTGCTGCCATGATGGATGCAGTTAAAGGTTACGAGACCCACATTGCCGGCGGTGGAAAAATGATGGTGACTCTCGCTGGAGCAATGTCCACAGCGGAACTCGGAATCTCTCTTGCTGAAATGATCAGAAACGGAAAAGTTCACGCCATCTCCTGTACTGGTGCCAACCTCGAAGAAGATATTTATAACCTCGTGGCCCACGAGCACTACGAGCGCATTCCTGACTGGAGAGCGCTTACGAGAGATGCTGAACAGGATCTCTACGATCGTCACCTCAATCGAGTGACCGACACTTGTATTCCTGAAGAAGCAGCGATGAGAAAAATCTGGTCGATCATGGCCAATGAATGGCAGGAAGCTGAATCAAAAAATGAACGCTGTTTCCCGCATGAGTTTTTCTACCGCGCACTCCTTAAAGGAAAATTCAAAGAGCACTATCAGATCGATCCGAAGAATTCCTGGATGCTGGCAGCTGCCGAAAAAAATCTTCCGATGGTTGTCCCGGGCTGGGAAGATTCCACTCTCGGAAACATGTACGCTTCCTTCTGCATGCGTGGGGAAGTGAAAAACGTTCACACCGTGAAAACCGGTATCGAGTACATGACTTCGCTTGCTGACTGGTACATGAAAACTGCCGACACGAGCTCCATCGGATTCTTCCAGATCGGTGGCGGTATCGCTGGCGACTTCCCGATCTGCGTTGTTCCGATGATCCGTCAGGATCTCGAAAAAGATGATATTCGTCTCTGGGGCTACTTCTGCCAGATCTCCGATTCTACGACTTCTTACGGCTCATACTCTGGAGCGGTACCGAACGAGAAGATCACCTGGGGTAAACTTTCGAAGACGACTCCGAGTTTTATCGTCGAGTCGGATGCAACGATCGTTGCTCCCCTCATGTTCGCCCACATTCTGGGTTGGTAAACTCCCCTTCCCAAGGCCCGGTTCGCCGGGCCTTTTTTTTATTCTGCTTGCCAATAATTTGTGTTTTATTTCCAACCCGACTAAAAGCTTAATCTCCCAATTCGGCAAAATTTGCCATCCCGAAAATTAAAAATTCCCCTTCAATTACGTAATGTTACGTAGAGTTTCTCCATTTTTACGAAGAAATGACTCATTTGTGAAGGAGCTCTGAATGAATGGTCCTAAAATGCCGAAAGGATAGAGAGTTAAAGGGACTATGTTGAAAAGCTTAATACTACTAATCGTACTTCTGATTATCGCTGGCTGCCAGGCCAAGGGCGGTGGTACGCCGGGTGGTGGAATCATCTCCGGCCACGTTCCGGTCGATAACAAATTTACTCTCTCAACTCCCTTAAACGTCACTTACATCTCTGCTCAGACGATTCCCTTCACTCTGACATTTCCGCTCGACGTGACTGTCACCGGTGCTCCGAAGTTGACCGTCACGATTGGTTCAACGGTCGTTGATGCTGATTTTGTTTCCGTCACCGGCAATGAACTTCTTTTTGAATACGATGTTCAGGTGGGAGACTCCGACCTGAATGGTATTGCAGTCGCGAGCTCACTTAACCTGAACGGAGCTACCCTGACTTTTAACGAAGGCGAAAATTGTAATACGACAATCGCCCTTCCTTCTCTCACTTCAGTAAAAGTCAGTGCCGTCTCGGGTTCTGCCCCCGTCTCAAACAATATTTCTCCCGCAAACTTTAACGAAGATACTTCCAGCACGATCACTCTTAATTACATCGATGCTGACGGAGATCAGGCGACGAGTTGTGCCATCAGCTCTCCGACCAAAGTTACTGTCACGACTCCCTGTGCTTGTGCTGCCGGAGTATGTACTGTCGGTGTGACCGGCGCTGCAAACCAGAATGGCCCGGCCGGTTTCGGTTTTACTGTGACATCACTGGGACAGACTTCTAATACCGCCGCAGCGACTTTCACTCTGAACCCCGTGGCGGATGTTCCGGTTGCTAATAGTTTCGTTCACCCCGCCTTTAACGAAGATGCAATTTCCACGATCACTCTCAGTTACACAGATGCTGACGGTGACCTCGGCGCCACATGCTCAACCTCGGCCCTCAGTAACGTCACTGTAACTACCCCTTGTGGATGTTCCGCTGGTGTTTGTACTGTCAGTGTCCGCGGAACATCTAACTACAGTGGAGCTGCGAGCTTGAGTTACACTGTGACGGCAAACTCTCAGGTTTCCAATACGGCCATCGTCTCCATGACCATCAATTCCCTCGCCGACGCTCCGGTCACGACGGTGCAGACTCCGCCTGCTTTCAGTGAAGATACTCAAAGTATCATCACTCTTCCTTATACCGACGCGGAAAGTGACCTGGCGACTGCCTGTTCAGTCACCCTGGAAACAAATGTCACCGAAACTCAGCTCTGCGCCTGTGCCGCGGGTGTTTGTACGGTGGGTGTGACCGGTACTTCAAACTACTTCGGCGCCGGCGGACAATTCACCTATACCGTAACGGCCAATGGCCAGACCTCAAATGCATCTACGACAACTTTCACTATCAATGCCGTTGATGATAAGCCAGTTGGAAACGTTCTCACTCCTCCTTCTTTCCCGGAGAACACTGAGAGCATTATCACTCTGACTTATACAGATGTTGAGTCTCACCTTGCAACGACCTGTTCTGTGACCGGTGAAACCAATATCACCGAAAGCCAGCTCTGCGCCTGCGCTGCCGGTACCTGTACCGTTGGTGTGACAGGAACCCTCAACCACGTAGGATCTGCGAGCTTTAACTATACTGTGACCGCGAATGGTCTTACCTCAGATGTAAAAGCCGCGAACCTCACTATTACAAACCAGGACGTGGCCCCGGTGGCGACGAATCTCACTCCGGGTCCGTTTGCGGAAGATTCAGTCAACACCATCACGCTTAACTACTCAGACGCAGACTCGGATCTCGCGACCACCTGTTCAGTGACTGGTGAAACGAACCTCACAGAATCGACTCTATGCTCCTGCGCCGCTGGTACCTGTACGGTGGGAATCACAGGTGGGACAAATTACAACGGCGCTGCTGCCACTTTCAACTACACGGTTACAGCGAATGGTCTGACATCAAATAGTGCCACGGCAACAATCACTTACACGACCGTAGATGACATGCCAGTGGGCACGACAACAACGGCAGCTAACTTCAGCAAAAACACTCAGAGTATCATTACTCTTGCCTACACGGATGTTGAGTCACATTCGGCGACAACTTGTGGTATTTCTTTTCCAGTTAACGTCAGCGTTACCCAGGCCTGTGCCTGTGTCGCCGGAACCTGTACGGTGGGCGTGACTGGTGACCTGAACTACACCGGTGCCGCGAGCTTTGACTATAAAGTGACGACCAATGGCCTCGATTCGAATGATGAGACTGTTACCTTCACCATCCTAAATACTGACACTGCTCCGGTTGCAACCAACATGACTCCGGGCCCATTTGCTGAAGATTCAGTGAATATCATCACCCTTTCATACTCAGACGTAGATAGTGATCAGGCGACAGCTTGTTCAGTGACTGGTGAGACGAATGTTACTGAATCAACTCTTTGCTCGTGTACCGCCGGAACCTGTACGGTCGGCATTACTGGCGCCGCGAACTACTTCGGAGCTGCGGGAACTTTCTCTTATACAGTGACAGCCAATGGCCTCACCTCAAATTCAGCGACCGCCACGATTACTTACACCGCAGTTGATGATAAGCCGGTTGCGACCACTACGACTGCCCCGAACTTTGACAAGAATACCCAGAGCATTATCACTCTCGCCTACACCGACGTAGAAACTGATCAGGCGACTGTCTGTGCTGTTTCTTCACTCTCGAATGTCACGGAAACTCAGCCCTGCGCCTGCGCTGCCGGAACTTGTACCGTTGGCGTAACCGGCACATCGAACTATTTTGGCGCTGCCGGATTGTCCTATACTGTCACGGCCAATGGTCTCACGTCAGATGTTCAGGCAGTAAGCTTCACTATCGATAACATAGACACTGCTCCGGTAGCGACTAACATTAACCCAGGGCCATTCGCGGAAGATTCAGTTCAAACAGTGACTCTGAGTTACTCAGACGCCGACCTTGATCAGGCAACGGCCTGTTCTGTGACCGGCGAAACGAATCTCACGGAGTCAACACTATGTTCCTGTTCGGCCGGTCTTTGTACGGTTGGTATCACGGGAGCAGCTGACTACTTCGGAGCTACGGGTTCTTTCAGCTTCACGGTAACTGCTAATGGCCAGGTTTCAAATACTGCAACTGCCACCATTACTTATTCCGCAGTAGACGATGCCCCGGTGACGGCAGGATTTGTGGCACCATCTTTCGCCAAGAATGCTCAAAGTATCATCACACTCCCATACACTGACGTGGAATCTGACTCTGCGGCCAGCTGTTCAGTAACTCTTGAATCTAATGTCAGTGAAACTCAGGCCTGCACCTGTTCGGCCGGGACCTGTACTGTTGGTGTGACCGGAACATCGAATTACACCGGAGCTGGTAATTTCACCTATACAGTGACAGCGAATACACTTGAATCAAATGCTTCGATCGTGACTTTCACCATCACCAACACTCCTCCGGTCGCAAATGGAGTAACTCCAGCTGCGTTTAACGAAGATGTCCAAAGCATCATTACCCTCGACTACACGGACGTAGATTCAGATCAAGAGACAACTTGCTCAATCAGTGGTGAGTCTAATGTAACTGTATCCCAGGGATGCTCCTGCTCCGCCGGGACATGTACAGTCGGAGTTACCGGTACTCAGAACACCAACGGAGCGGCTTCATTCAACTATACGGTGACGGCCGGCGGCCAGGCTTCAAACTCCGCCGCCGCAACTCTTTCCATTACGCCAGTAGATGACAAGCCAACGGGCGTGCCGCTTACCCCTCCGGCCTTTGATGAAGACACGGAGTCGACGATCACACTCACTTATTCTGATGTGGAAGGTGACTCAGCCGCTTCTTGTACCGCCACCGGATCGGTGTGGCAGTCCTTCCAGAATGAATTGAACGCAACCGCGCGCCCGGTGCTGATGCCTGGCTGCACCAGCGATCGCGGATCCGTCGGTGGACGCCGTCGTGATCGCCGTTCCCCCGAAGTTCCACCTCGAGCTGACGCTGAAGGCGCTCGCCGCCGGCAAGCATGTGTTCTGCGAAAAGCCGCTGGCGCCGAGCTATGGGCT
>JAKFFP010000125.1:0-14549 GCA_036675045.1 Bacteriovoracales bacterium
GAAGACAAAAACCGCAAGGACGGTCATCGCCACAACTTCACGCCAGTTGAGATCATGAAGATGATCGAGGTCAGTTCTGGTCACCGGCCCCAGCATCACCAGCTGGTAAGCTTTAAGTGCATAAACGGCACCAAAGATGACACCTGTGGCGGCAAAGAAGACGAGCCAGGGATGAGTCTGGAAAGAGCCGAGGAGGATCGGAAACTCACCGACAAATCCGTTCGATCCCGGGAGAGCGACTGAAGAAAGAGTCATGATCATGAACGCCACTGCCATGACCGGAACGACTTTTGAAAGTCCTCCAAACTCATCGAGCTTTCTCGTATGAAGTCTTTCATAGAGAAAACCCACAATCATAAATAACCCACCTGAGGAAATTCCGTGGTTGATCATCTGATAGAGAGATCCGGCAAGTGCGATCTTGTTAAATGAGAAGAGTCCCACCATGATGTAGCCCATGTGAGAAACAGAAGAATACGCCACGAGCTTCTTGAAATCATTCTGAGAGAGAGCACAAAAAGCGCCGTACACGACTCCGATAACACCAAGAGTGATGAACATTGTTGAGAAATACTCAGCGGCCTGTGGGAAAAGCGGGATCGCAATTCTCATAAGACCATAGGTACCCAGCTTCAGGAGAACAGCGGCCAGGAATACAGAACCGATGGTAGGCGCCTGAACGTGAGCGTCCGGAAGCCAGGTGTGGAAAGGAACCATCGGAACCTTGATCACGAAAGCCAGTGCGAAAGCGAGGAACAAAAGTGCCTGGGGAGATGTGAGAGCAGTTCCCAGGGAGCTGCCGTCAAAGGCAAATGAAAGCTGAGAGAGATTAATGAGAGATGCGCTCAGGTTCCCGGTCTGCGCAGTTGTCGCGCGGACGATCCAGAAGATCGCCACGAGCATGAGAAGTGAGCCTACCATTGTATAAAGGAAGAACTTGATCGTAGCGTAGATTCTTTCCTTCCCGCCCCAGATACCGATCAGGAAGAACATCGGGATAAGAACAACTTCCCAGAAGAAGTAGAAGAGGAAGAGATCAACAGCGAGGAAAGTTCCGTACATTCCCGCCTGCAGGAACATGAGAAGTGCCACGAAAAACTTTTCGAGCTTAAGTTCAGCACCATGTGAGAAATCCGGCCACGTACCGAGGAGCGCGAGCGGAGAAACATAAGCTGTGAGCATGACGAGCGGAAGACTTATTCCGTCGATACCGACGACATAGTTAATTCCCCAGTCCGGCAGCCATGGAACAAAGTGAGTCAGCTGATATCCGGCCTCAAAGCCGTTGAATCCGCAATACATCACAGTCGCAAGGACCGCATTGATCAGCGTCTGAGCGAGAGCAAATTTTCTGAGTTGAGGCTCAATGGACTTCGGAACAAAGAGGGCCACGAGTCCGAGGATCGCCGGAGTGAAAATGATCCAGGTAAGTAATGTCGAAGTAGTTTCCATCGCCTTATCCTAATTTAAAGAAAAATAAGAGAACGAGAACCACACCCGCGAGCATATAAAGCCCGTAAGTCTGGATGTCGCCGGTCTGGATCGCGCGCAGGCCTGAACCGACCTTGCGAACTCCCCTTCCGATGCCATTAACTGCGCCATCAACAATTATCTTGTCGACGACCATTCCCGAGAACTCTGCAATCTTCCTGATAGGGTTCACGACGATGAGACCGTAAAGTTCATCGATATAATATTTGTTAGCGAGGACCTTGTGCCATCCAGCTCCACCGATGATGTCCGTGAGGAACATATTTTTCCTGAAGAGCTTGATGCCGAGACCGAAGAAAACAGCTGCAATGATCGAAGATCCAACCATCACGACACCTTCGTGAAGTGGAATTTTCACTCCCACGAGCGGAAGATGACGGGCAGGAACGACACCATCGAGCCACTGAGAGAGAACGTGTGGCATGTGACCGAGATAATCTCCCATAAGGTGCGGAACACCCAGGAAACCGCCAAGGGCCGCGAGGATAGCGAGGACATAAAGTGGACCAGTCATAAGTGCTGGCGACTCATGCAGGTGATGCTTCACTTCGTGAGTCATTCTCTCATCACCGTAGAAAGTAAGGGACATCATGCGGCCGGTATAGAATGCCGTGAGAGCTGCAGTGATGACACCGATGATGAAGAGATAAGAAACTCCGCCCGGAAGAGCGATCGCTGAATAAAGAATTTCGTCTTTTGAGAAGAATCCTGAGAAGAACGGAATTCCCGAGATCGCCAGTGAGCCGATCAGCATCGTCAGATGCGTGTGAGGAAGATACTTCTTAAGCCCGCCCATCTTCGTCATTTCCTGTTCACCTGAGCAGGCATGGATGACTGATCCGGAACCGAGGAACAATAGTGCCTTGAAGAATGCGTGAGTCATGAGGTGGAAAACCGCCGTCTGGTAAGCACCTACTCCGCAGGCCAGGAACATGAATCCCAGCTGAGAAACTGTCGAGTAAGCGAGAACCTTCTTGATATCGGTCTGAGCAACTGCGATCGATCCCGCAAAAACCGCCGTCAGCGCCCCGATATGAGCGACAACGTTGAGAGCGACAGGAGAAAGATCAAAGAGCGGATTAAGGCGCGCGATCATGTACACACCGGCCGTGACCATGGTGGCAGCGTGGATGAGTGCCGATACCGGAGTCGGACCGGACATCGCATCCGGAAGCCAGACATAAAGTGGAATCTGAGCTGACTTACCAGTTGCTCCCACAAAGAGAGAAAGGCAGATCAGAGTTGCTGAAGGCATGATCTTGGCCACGACATCAGGGTTAGCGAGCATGGTATTGATCTCATGGAGATCAAGTGTTCCGAGTTCTCTGAAAAGAAGGAACATACCGATCAGGAACCCCAGGTCACCAATACGGTTAACGACGAAAGCTTTCTTACCGGCATTGGCTTTTTCTGTGTCGGTGTACCAGAATCCGATCAGAAGGTACGAACAGAGTCCCACTCCTTCCCATCCGAAGAAAAGAAGAGGCAAGTTTGCGCCCATGACAAGAAGAAGCATGTTGAAGCAAAAAAGGTTCAAATACGCGAAGTATCTGCCGACACTCGGCTCATCATGCATATAGCTTGTGGAATAAAGATGAATGAGAGTTCCGACACCAGAGATGATTAGAACAAGAAGGCCTGAAAGCTTATCGATCCGGAGTTCGAAAGCGACCTTAAGTCCTCCGAAATCAAACCACTGGAAGGCGTAGTTAACCACGGCAGGATTTTCTCCCTGAAGTTGTGAGAATGCATAAACCCCCATGACAAAACTGGCAGCGATGAAAGCGGTGGCGATCCCGCCGGCCAGATCAGGTCCGGTTTTAGCAAATCCCTTATCCTTCAGAGGAAGAACCACACCATTGATGAAGAAACCAACGAGTGGTGAGAGCAAAATAAGAAGCGGAAGAATTGAATTGATCGTATCCACAGGTCTTATCCTTTAAGAGTAGTCGCACTTTGCGTTTTGATTGAGCCGAAGTTCCGGTAGAGGTTCACCAGGATCGACAGGCCGATCGCTGATTCCGCAGCGGCAATGGTGATCACGAAAAACACCTGCATCTGCCCTTCGATCATGTGATTGGCCTTGGAGAAGGCAACCATGGAAAGGTTGGCAGAATTCAGGAGAAGCTCGATACCCATGAGGATCATGATCGTGTCACGTCTCATAAGAACAATGAGCATTCCCATCGTGAAGAGGAAGGCGGCCAGAAGTTGCAGCAGGATTTCGTTTGTCATGGTTATGCCTTAATCAAACTTTCTCTTCGCAAGTACAACTGCACCGACAACCGCTACGAGGAGCGCCAGTGAGATGACTTCGAAGGAAACATAAAATTGAGAAAATAAAGCGTGAGAAAGAACCTTCGTATTTCCACCGAGTTCTTTCACGAGATGAGGAGTCATTCCTCCGGGAGGAACTACCTGGCCCGCCTGGAAGTGAGTCCAGATCGCGTAACCGATTCCACCGAAGGTAGCTGCACCAAGTGCGAGGGCGGCAGCGAAAAGCGCAGGCTTGTCCTTATAATCCGTTTCCTCATTGTTGAGGTTCAGAAGCATGATGGAGAAGACAAAAAGGACCATGATGGCGCCGGCGTAAACGACGAGCTGAATGGTGGCCACCAGGTGTTCACCAATTAGCCCGTACATCCCGGCAGTCATCACGAGAATACCCAGGAGGCAGAGTGCTGATGTAATCGGATTCTTGGCAAAAAGCATCGTCACAGCAAGGATCGCCGAGATTGCGGCGAGAACTAAAAGTACCGGGTTCATTTCTTTTTCCCTTCGTTCAGTTCATGACGACCATTCATCGGACGCTTGAGCTGTTGCAGGTCAACGATCGCCTCATCCCGAGTCGATACGGCCATTTCATAGTTTCCACCCATCTTGATGGCATCTTTCGGACAGGCCTCTTCACAGAAACCGCAGAAGCAGCACCGAAGAAGATCGATATCAAAGCTTACGGGCTTCTTCTCTTTCTTCACTCCGTAAGGATTTTCCTCTTCATCACGCTCACCCGCCACGATGTGGATACATTCGGCTGGACAGATAGTTTCGCAAAGGAAGCAAGCGGTACAGTTCTCAGTCTTGCTAGAGTCTACCGAGATAAAGTGAGCGCCACGGAAGCGGTCAGAGTAATTGCGTCTCTGTTCCGGGTACATGATGGTGTCATGCTTCCTGAAAAAGAAACCCTGGATGAATCGCTTCATCGTGATCTTCATCCCGATAAGGATTGCCGGGATGTAAGCTTTTTCCCGAGCAGTGTATTTGGAGACGTTAATGGTTCCCATCAAGTCCTCCTATGAATTGAAGTAGTAAACCGCGAGGGTCACCACTACCAGGTTAATTAAAGAAAGCGGGAAGAGGATCTTCCAGCCAAGGTCCATCAATTGGTCAAAGCGGAAACGGGGCAGAGTCCAGCGGATCCAGACAAACATAAACATGAAGAAAGCGACCTTCAAAATCAGTGAAAGCGCCTGAAACGCAGCGAGTGTGTTCTGAGTTCCCACCGGGCCGAAGCCGAAGTGAGCAACAATCGCATCAATCATCATCTGCATGCCTGGAAGAATTCCGTAGCCGCCAAAGAAGAGTGTCGCGATAAGGGCAGAGGCCATGATCATCGCCACGTATTCCGCCATGAAGAAGAGGGCGAATTTCATCGCACCATATTCAAGGTGATATCCGGCCACGATTTCTGACTCCCCTTCCGGAAGATCGAAAGGAAGACGGTTTGTTTCAGCGAAGATAGATATCCAGAAAACCAGCGCACCAAATGGGTTCATGAGAACTCCCCACCAGTGATTCGTTTGCCACGTTACCATGTCATGCGGATTCACCGAACCATACACGATGAGCATGGAAAGAAGTGCGAGTCCCATCGAGATTTCGTAAGAGACAATCTGCGAAGATCCGCGAAGAGCGCCGAGAACTGAGTACTTGTTTCTTGAGGCCCATCCCGCGAGGATGATCGGATAAACTTCAAGACCCGCGAAGGCGAGAATGAAGAGAACTCCGGCGTCCATTTCAGCGATTTGAAGAACGACTTCACGTCCGTCAACAATCACCTTCGAACCGAAAGGGATAACCGACAGCGCACAAAGAGGAGCGATGAGCGCCATCATCGGAGCGAGATAGTAGTAAAACTTATTGGCATTTCTCGGAGTAAAATCTTCCTTATGGAAGAACTTGATCACGTCGGCCAGAGGCTGAAGGAGTCCGAATGGTCCGACTCTGTTTGGTCCTACCCGTCCCTGCATCCACGCAGCACCTCTGCGCTCGAACCACACCATGATAGGAACGACACCAAGTGAAAGACCAACCACGAAGGCGATCTTCGCGGCAAGGGCGCCGTATGGGAATAGCGTTTCCATGTCCATTATTTCATCCTCGCAAGAACGTTCACCACATCATGAGCAGCAAGAGCAGCGCCCTTGTGCTGGATCGCCGGATGGAATTTCTGAACAATTCCGTCGACGTTTTTATAGCTGCCCGCTTTTTCCACGGTTGAAAGACCCGGAATAATAGCGACAACACCCGGAATAGCTTTCACTTCATTCAGGTTCCACACGCCCCAGAGAATAATTTTCGCTCCGGACTTGAACTTAGGAACACCAGCGCGGCCGTTGCGGAAATAAATCACAACGTCACCAGAAGCTTCACCATTCGGAAGTACGGTCAGACCTTCGTCCTCGACTCCGCGGGTGTTAGCAGTATGGTCACGGTGACGGAGAAGATGATCGAGGGCCTTATCGTCCTTCGAAGTCTGAACTCCGTGAGTGCCGTTATAGTAAGAAACTTTTACTGTGCGTCCGAGAAGCCCCGGAACTTTCTCTTTCATGAGAGCAGCTTCTTCTCTTGTCGAATCTGTTCCGACGATAAGATCCACTGAACCGGCGGCATTCACAAGTGCTATCATTTCAGAAAGAACCGTCTCGTAAGACGTTGAGTGCATTTGTCCTTCATGCTTTAAGAGTGGCGCAATCACGCGCATCGGATTCATGAAGTCATTATAAGAGACGCGACCTTCGTCACACATCCAGTGGCCGTTCACCATTTCATTGTGAATCGGAACATACCGGTAAACGATATTCTGGTCAGAGTGGACTTCGATATTACAGCCCTTAGAGCAGCGGTCGCAGACAGATGCTTTCTTATCGAGGAACCATGCGCGCTTCGTGAAGCGGAAGTCATTCATGGTGAGGGCACCCACCGGACAGAAATCCGTGAGACATCCCTGATAATCACTCGTGAGGCCCTTTTCAGGATCAGTTGCTTCAAGTTCCTTGTGCCATCCGCGATTCACCATCACGAGATCGTGAGTCTTCGTCACTTCATCAGTGAAGCGAACACAACGCTCACAGTGAACACAGCGGTTCATGTTGAGAGTGATCTTATCCGAGAGAGCTTTTGTCGTCGCTTCTTCATAAACCCGCTTCTCTTCCTTGAAGTTAGACTTCGAAGGACCGTACTCAAAGTTGTAGTCCTGAAGCGAGCACTCACCGGCCTTATCACAAACCGGACAATCGAGCGGGTGGTTGGTGAGAAGAAAGTCCATCACACCCGTGCGTGACTTCATGACTTTCTCAGAACGCGTATGAACCACCATGCCGTCAGCGGCAGGAGTCGAACAGGACGTCATGAGCTTCGGAGCTTTCTCAACTTCCACTGTGCACATACGACAAGTACCGGCGACCGGCATAGACGGGTGGTAACAGTAACGTGGAATTTCCTCATGCACTTTATAGCGTTCCGCTACCTGCATGATCGTATCACCTGGCTTGAACTCATAGGCCTTCCCATCAATCGTAACTTTCGGGAGAGGCTTAGCGTCCGGACCAGTTGGTGACGTGACCGGCTTCTTGTCAGAAGCATAGTTCAGGTCATCTTTGGTTTTTTTGACCGTGTATTCTGTATTAGACATGTGCAGTCTCCATTCTGTGCGAAACGGATTCGGTTCTTCCGATTCCTTTGAGGCCACCGTTTCTCACGAGCTCTTCGAACTCATTTCTGAACTTTCTCACTGAAGAAAGAGCAGGACCGGTCACGGCATCGGCAAATGCACAGATCGTTTGTCCGGCCATGTTGGAACAGATGTGGGCGATGTAATCGAGGTCGTCCTGAGTTCCGCCGCCATCGAGAATGCGCTTGAACATTCTCGCGAGCCAATGGGAACCTTCGCGACACTGAGAACACTGACCGCATGATTCGTGCTCATAGAATTTAAGTAATGTGTAAGTGGCTTCAACGATATTCACGGTGTCGTTCATGACGATCACCCCACCGGAGCCAGCCATTGTGCCGGCCTTAGCGAGTGAATCGTAATCAGTCAGAACGCCACATTCAGTAGCAGTAAGCATCGGAGCAGAAGCTCCGCCCGGAATACAGGCCTTGAGTTTTCCGCCCTTCACTCCGCCCGCGACTTCTATCACTTCAAGAAGAGAAAGATTCATTGGGAGTTCGTAAACGCCTGGCTTATGCACGTGACCGGAAACACCAAGAAGACGTGTTCCACCGGAACGTTCAGTTCCCATCTTCGCGTACTTCTCCCATCCCCTATCAATGATGTATGGGACAGCGGCGAAAGTTTCGACGTTATTTACACATGAAGGCATGCCGTAAGCACCGACCTGAGCAGGGAAAGGCGGCTTGAGCCGTGGCTCCCCTCTTTTTCCTTCAAGTGAGTTAAGAAGAGCTGTCTCTTCTCCGCAGATATAAGCACCGGCACCTTTATAAATAATGAGTTCAAAATCAAATCCGGATCCGAGAATGTTTTTCCCGAGGTAGCCGGCCTTTTTGGCATCATCGATCGCTTTCTGCATGAGGCGTGCTTCTTTGAACCACTCTCCGCGGATATAAATGAAACCCGTGTTCGATGCGATGGCGTGGCCCGCGATGATCATTCCTTCAATCATCCGGTGCGGAGTCTTAGTGAAGATCAGGCGGTCTTTGAATGTTCCCGGCTCACCTTCATCGGCATTACACACGAGATATTTTGGTTTCGGATTTCCGTTAGCATCGACTGGATTGGCCGGCATGAATGACCACTTCATTCCCGTCGGGAAGCCCGCGCCCCCGCGACCGCGAAGATTTGATTTCTTCACTTCATCGACAACTTCCGCTGGCTTCATCTTGAGAGCTTTCTCAAGGGCCTTGTATCCATTTTCATTCTGCTTGTAGAATTCAAGCGTCTCGCAGCCCGGCTTATCCACGTTCGGAGTAATGACCGGCTCGAAGTGTTCGTTGTTGTACATCATGGCCATACTCCATCCTTGCGTGTGCTCTTACCTGGGATTTTTCCGGAATCAACTTCATTTTTCGCGCTATCTAAGATCTTCTCGAGTTCTGTTTCAGTAAGGCTCTCGTGATAGTCCTCGTTGATCATCATCGCCGGGGCAGTTCCACACGCCGCGAGACACTCAACCTGAGTAAGGGTGAACTTTCCGTCAGAGGAAGTTTGTCCGCAGTGAATGCCGAGTTTTTTCTCAGCACATGAAACGAGCTTGTCAGCACCATTTAACCAGCACGAAATGTTCGTACAGATTTGAACGTCGACTTTCCCGTGAGGCTTGAGCTTGAACATCGTATAGAACGATGCCACTTCTCTTACCTTGGAAAGAGGAAGATTCAGGAATTCGCCTGCCGCTTTCAGCTGCTCCGGCGAGATCCAGCCGTGAGTCGCCTGAAGCTCATGCAGAAGCGGAATAAGCAGGGCCTGCTCCGTCGGGAACTGATGGCGGATGCCATCGATAGTTTTTTTGATTGTTTCTGAAATTGCCATATGTGTTTCTCTCTTAACGATCCAGTTCACCGGCGATGATATTCACTGAACCGAGATGTGCCACGGCATCAGGAATCTTCCCGCCTTTCACAGTGTTCTCGAAGGCCTGGAAAAGTATAAAAGAAGGAGATTTCACTCTCATTCTCCATGCCTTCGGTCCTCCGCGACTCACGATATAGAATCCAAGTTCTCCGTTAGGTCCCTCAGTACAAGTGAAAGTTTCTCCCGGAGGGACATCAACACCTTCCATGAAGATTTTGAAGTGGTGAATGAGAACTTCCATCTTGGTATAGACGTCCATCTTCTCAGGAATATTCACGCGCTTGTCTTTCACCCATAGTGGGCCCATCGGAATCTTGTCATGACACTGCTTGAGAATGCGGATCGACTGTCTCATTTCTTCTAGACGAACGAGGTAGCGGTCATAAACGTCACCGTTAGAACCAACAACCACGTCGAAGTCGAGTTCCGGATAGACATAATAAGGACGATCACGACGGAGATCGTGATCGATTCCCGATGCTCTCAGAGTCGGGCCGGTTACAGCGTATTTAAGAGCATCTTCTTTCGTGATGATCCCCACACCTTTCGTACGATCGATCCAGATTCTGTTACTAGTCAAAAGTCCTTCCACTTCATCGAGAGCTCTCGGCATTTCTTCACAGAACTTCCAGAGACGCTCAAGGAAATTGTCCGGGAGATCGTAGCTCATGCCCCCGAAGCGTGCGTAGGTAGAGAGTAGTCTCATCCCGCACATAGATTCGATCATGGTGTAAGCTTCTTCACGCCAGTGATATAGGAGCCAGAACACAGTCATGGCACCCAGATCGAGGGCATTGATCGCAACACAGATAATGTGATCGATGATTCTCGCGAGTTCCATACAGATCACACGAATCCACTGACAGCGCTCTGTCGGTGTGATGTTCATGAGATTTTCTACGGCCATCGCGTAAGTAATATTGTTGTTGAGAGCAGAACAGTAATTCAGGCGATCAGTGTAAACCATCCACTGTTGGTAAGTTTTTGTCTCGCCTAGTTTCTCGATCCCGCGGTGAAGGTAACCGATCTCGCAAGCCGCATCTTCAATCGTCTCCCCGTTCACACGACACATTACCCGGAGGGTTCCGTGCATGGCGGGGTGAGAAGGTCCGAGGTTAATCAGGACGTTCGGGTTATAAAAATCCTGGAGGGTATGAATATTAGTTTTCGGAGATGTCATAATTATTTTTCTCCTTCAGGTAAAGCCGCCGTGTTCGCTGGCGAGCCATCAGGCAAGAGAGTGTTGTCCACGTGAAGTTCGTGGCCCCCGAGGTGGAATTGAATGTTGTCGTTGAATCCCATACGCTGCTTGATCGGATACTCTTTCCGAAGCGGATGACCTTCAAAGCGTTCATCCATCATGATTCTTCTCATGTTCGGGTGACCATTGAACTTCATGCCGTAAAGATCGAAGATCTCGCGCTCAAGCCAGTTCGCGGCCGGCATGATATCGGAAATAGTTTCAGCTGATTCGTTGAGATCGATAGCGGTCTTGATCCGGATGCGAATTTTCTTTTCGAGCGAGTAAAGCTGGTGCACGAGAACGAATCTCTTCTCACCGTCTTCGCCGTCCTGATTGTCGTAAGCGGTGACATCAGAGAGAAAATCAATCTTCAGGTTGTCATCCATCATGAAAGACTTCACGAGGACCTTTGCGTCCTTCGCGTCGCGGGCCCAGAGGACCGGCTCATTCAGGCGATCAGCTTCCAGGCGTCTGTCTTTTGAATATTTTTCCATGAGTCGCTCGGCAACTTTGCCTTGCTCAAGAATGAAAGTGTGAGTGTTCATTTCTTAATCTCCACTTTTTGCTTAAGAGACTCCATCAGCTTTTCCTGCTGCTTCACATAGTCCTGGGTGATCGTGAAATCGGCCTTGATATCGGCAATGGATTTTCTGTAAGTCATGGCGTTCATCGCATCTTCCTGAGTCGGACGTTCAGCAGGCTTTCTGTCCATGCCTTTGTCGATCTTGTTCTGGAGGTGCATGATGGCGTAGATGAGTCCTTCCGGAATCGGCGGGCAGCCCGGAACATAAACATCCACCGGCATGATTTCATCAATCCCCTGAAGAACTGAATACGTATCGAAGATCCCGCCCGAAGAAGAGCAAGCGCCCATGGCGATAACCCATTTCGGCTCGAGCATCTGATCGTAGATCGTGCGCAGAACCGGCGCCATCTTCGTGGTGATCGTTCCCGCGACGATAAGCATGTCTGCCTGTCTCGGAGAGAAACGCACAACCTCGGCACCGAAGCGCGAGAGATCGTAGGTGGATGAAAGTGTCGACATCATCTCGATCCCGCAGCACGAAGTACCAAAAGGCATCGGCCACAAAGAATTTTTCTGGGCCCATTTAGCGGCTTCAGAAAGAAGTGTCGGGTAAAAAAATGAGCTTCCGTCTTTAGACATATATTCTCCCTTAGTCCCAGCTCAAAGCACCTCTCATACGAAGGTAGAAATAACCTCCGAGGAGAAGCACGAAGAAGAGTCCCATTTCCGCGAGGATCAGGGGCCCGGACTTAAGATAAGTTTGATAAACCATCGTCCATGGATACATGAAAACGATTTCCACATCGAAGATCAAAAAGATGATTCCGACGAGATAGTAGCGAACTGAGAATTGTTGGTGGGCATCGCCTTCATACTCCACGCCACATTCGTAGGTGTCGTATTTTTTCTTTGTCACCTCACGCGGAACACGGCCCATGATTTTATTCAGAGTTAAAATCACAGATGCGATGACCAGAGAAATCACCATCAAGATAAGAATGGCTAAGTAATCCAATGATCCTTCAATAGGAAGATTCATAAGCACCTTATGGATGAATTTTTAATGGGTTGAATGTAACATCCGTGCTGTATAAACTCAAACCAAGTCTTAAGGTTTGAGTTATCAAACACGGACAATTTTGTTTTTGTCGAATATGCAGAAATCCTCTACCCTGAATGAAATGGCAGTGAACGTTAACATTCTTTTGGAAGGCTCCTACTTTTACTACGAAAAGGGTGTGAACTATTCCCAGGAGAACTTCAAGTTTATCCAGAATACCGACAAGCAGAATTATCAGGTGCTCTCAGAAGTGCTTTCCCGGATAGAAACGGGCGAGTTTCTGAAAATTACCGTGCTTTATGAGATGAATGCTCAGTTTCTGCCCCTCCATGTCAGAATCGAGAAATCTATCGGAAATAACTATTCCCTGGAGACCTTCAAGGCCGATCATCATGCAGGGCAGCTTCATTACCATTTCCAGAATGCCACGACGCAACAGGAATTCCACCGGCCGATAACTACTCGTCATTATCTTTCGGCGCCGTCTTTTGCCACCTCAACGATTTTCACCCAGTCCCGGAAATTCGATGCCACTGGCAGAACTCCGGTGACTTTTATTTCTTCCACCAACGACTGGAATTACCAGTCACCCCCGAATGAAAAAATCGTTTATGCCGAGTGGAAGATTAAAGACATGGAAGATTACAAGATCGGAGGGTCGGATCTCTCAGCTTCCCATCTTTTGATTTATCAGAACGACTCCACCAATGCCGACATTGAACAGCCGGTAAGTTTCTTCGTGAGTAAGCACTTTGGAATTCCCTATCAGATGCTCCATGGCGATCGCGAAATCCGCGTGCAGAACCTGAAAAAGAATTTCTGATGATCCAAGAACTCGATGAAAAGTTTCTTCTGTCGATTCAGAAAATCAGAAACCCATTCCTGAACTGGATATTCATTTGTTTCACCTGGTCCGCGACGGGAGGAGTCTGGTGGGTAGTGGCCTTGTCGGTTAACCTGATCAATCGCTTTCGTCTGAGTTTTCCGCCGGATTTCCTGAACGCATTCTTTGCTCCCCTTCTCGTCTGGGGAATTAATTTTGTGCTGAAAAAACTGATCCGACGACCGCGTCCTGCCGCCGCCAATAAGGATATCATTCCCCTCGCGAAAGCTCCCTGTTTCAGTTTCCCGTCTTCACACGCGGGTTCAACCTTTGCTTTCTTCTTTATTCTGTTGTGGTGGGATTTTCCGAAGGCGATGCCCTTCTGCTTTTGGGCCCTGATTGTGTCTTTCTCAAGAATGTACCTGGGAGTTCACTTTCTCACGGATATCATCGGAGGAATCCTGATCGGACTCCTGGCCTCCGGAATAATCTATCTCGTCTTTTAAACCTTGAAATAATCTTTGATTGAGGCACACGCGTCTTTGAGCGGCACCGAGATAATCTGATAAGGCTCCATGAGCTTCTGGAAAGTCCTGAGAGTTCCGCCCTTCCACTTCTTAATTCTGTTATCCACCAGGAGAATCGCTCCGTGATCATTTTCGGAACGGAGGAGCCTTCCGAATTTCTGGTGAAGTGAACGGGTACGATGAGCGAGGAAATAATCATTGAACTCATTGCCGAACTTGAATTCAAAGAAGTCGCGACGCTTCTGGATCACAAGATCCTGCCTGACATCAGGGATCTTATCCACCACGATGAACTGCAGTTTTTCTCCCGGTATATCGATTCCCTCGCCGAAACTTTCCATCCCCAGGAGGATGGCACTTTCCTCGCGCTTGAATTCTTCCACCACATTTTTCCCCAGCCCCTGAACGAAGACCGGGATCTTTCCTTCAAATTCCTTCAGCATGATTTCAACGGCTTTTTCAAAACGGAGTCGCGACGAGAAGAGAAGCAGAGTTCTTCCGCCGAGAGCTTTAATGAGAGGATTCACCTCTTTTAAAAGATCCGGCACAAACATGGGATCAGAAATATTTCTGGTATCCGGGCAAAGATAGACTTTGGAGTTGTTCTTGTAATCGTAAACCGCATCCAGGTAGAGACCGGTTTTAAAGCGTTTTTCCGGCGAGAGATACGTGTACCCCGTCATCCATTCGACCCCCTGGACACCGGAATCTCCTGATGCGTTTCCGAGGGTCGCAGAGGTAAAGATCACCGAGGAACTCATCATGAGAAGCTCGTCGTGAATCCTGCGTCCGACATCCACAGGGCTTGAGGCCAGTGAATACCCATTCGATTCCGTGTATTCAATAATCGTGCACCAATCCTGAGGCTGGTCGATGAAATGCTTAAAGCTCAGTGTGAGACGTTCAAGAATCCCGAAATTTTTCTCAAACGTGGACCAGGCCTTGAGCTTCTGCGGTTCATTCCGGAAATCCTTATTCTCCCAGCGGGAAACAAAAGGCATGTACAGTGTGTAGAGGCTGGTGAAGATGAAGGAAAGGCTCTCGCAGGAATTAAAGATTGAAGCAG
>JAKFFP010000097.1:0-2388 GCA_036675045.1 Bacteriovoracales bacterium
TGAGAATCCGAAGGAAGAATTCTGCCTTTATGCCCAGGAAGTAAAGGCAGACACGGTGATCATTTTTACCCGCAAGCGACATGGAATATTCGAAAGCTCATTTGCCCAATATGCCGCCCGACACAGTCCCTGCCATGTTCTGATTCTTAAACCATAAAGCATGACAAATATCAGGTTTTCAGAATCCGGATATTGATCAAGATCAGGGTTTAATTTCAACTCACAAGTATATTTGAAACAAGGATTTATTATGTTTCAATGTGTACATTGTGATGAACAGGCACTGGTTCCGATCTTCCTCCGTGAAGATCCGGAACATACGCTGCCTTTCTGCTGCCAGGGTTGCCTGACCGTCTACGAAGTCCTGAAAGAAAAAAGTCTCACCTCCTATTACGACATCAAAAGATCATCGGCCCTGTTTAAACGCCGCTCACCCGTGGAGCACTCTAAGAGCACCTATGCCTATCTGGATGATGAGACTTTCCAGAATGAACATTGTTACCTGGATTCCGAAGGAAATCGGGCCATCGATTTCTATCTGGAAGGGATTCACTGCCTGGCCTGTTTGTGGCTGATTGAAAAACTTCCGGAAATCTTGAGTGGTGTTCTGACTTCCAAGCTGGATCTTGAAAAATCGGTTGTGAGTGTCACGATATCCGGAGAGGGGAAGTTTTCCCTGGTGGCGCGTGAACTTGATCACCTCGGATAT
This sequence comes from Bacteriovoracales bacterium, assembly GCA_036675045.1. Taxonomy (GTDB): domain Bacteria; phylum Bdellovibrionota; class Bacteriovoracia; order Bacteriovoracales; family Bacteriovoracaceae; genus Peredibacter. Next base: position 710 of record JAKFFP010000097.1, read on the forward strand.
CGTCCGCATCCACTTAAAAAAAATGGCGATGCCCGGGATCTTCAGGCAAAGGAAGAGCGCTCATATCTCAAGCGCCTCGGGATCGCCGGGGCCGCGGCCGGAAATATCATGATCTATTCCGTGTCTCTTTACGGAGGGGCAACTGATTCGATGGCCAGGATCTTCAATGTCCTCACTGTCATCCTCGCTGTCCCGGTTTTTACTTACAGTGCCTGGCCTTTTTATCAGAGTGCCTGGACGGCAATTAAAAACAAGACCGTTTCCATCGATATCCCGATCTCCATCGCCCTGATCCTGGGTGCTGTCATGGGTGTCAGGGGGCAGTTTGTCGGCTTCGAAGAAAATTATTTTGATTCCCTCACCGCACTTGTTTTTCTGCTTCTTCTCTCACGCTACTTTTTAAAAAAAATCCAGGACAGGGGATTGTCAGCGACAGACCTCCATTATTTCTATCAGAACGAGAGTGTTCAGAAAAAAGAGGGTGAAACTTTTGTCGAGATTCACACCCGCTACATCGTGACCGGCGACATTCTGAAAATCAGAAGAGATGAGTTTATTCCCGCTGACGGAATTGTCCTCGAAGGCAATTCAGTGATCAACAATTCTCTTCTCACCGGAGAGTCCCTGCCGGATCACGCAAAAAAAGGCCATAGGGTTTTCTCCGGAACTCAGAACATGGGAGACGAACTCCTGATCGAAGTTGAGAAAACCAGCCAGGAAACACGCCTGGGGAAAATCCTTCGTCACGTCGAGCAAGGATGGGCGTTGAAATCCAGAACCGTCGACCTCACTTCCGTGGTAGCGAAGTATTTTACTCTCGCCGTGATCGCTCTGGCCTTCGGACTGTTTCTTTTTCTTCTTCCGGAGAAGGGCATGTCCACGGCCCTCACCCGCGCGCTGACGCTTCTGATTGTGACATGTCCGTGTGCGCTCGCGATTTCCGTTCCTCTGACATTTCACCGGAGTCTCTCGCTTGCGGCCCAGAATGGCATCATCGTGAAGAGTGATGAAGTCTTCGAGAAGCTCGCAGAAGCTAAGAACATATTCCTGGATAAGACCGGGACCATCACTCTCGGTCAGCTTCAGGTCACTAGCTTCCACAGCTCAGATAAGAATGTGTTTAATATCATCCGCAGTCTGGAAGAGCATTCCCGCCATCCGGTAGGGAGGGCCCTGACCGAATATGCATTAAGAAAGGGTGGGGAGATCCTCTCGGTCACCGACTATCGTGAAATCCCGGGTAAGGGAGTTGAAGGACGGATTGAAGGGAAATTCTACGAGATTACCGGCAATGAAATCCGCTCTGAGGGAGTTCCGTTTGCCTGGTTTGAAGTGCGTGATGGAATCCGGAGAGACTCGCATGAAATTATCCAGCGCCTGAAAGATGCTGATCTCAATATTGAGATTCTTTCCGGCGACAGGCCGGAAGTCGTGGGTCAGCTCGCTAAGGAAGCGGGCATTCTCCCCCATAACGCTTATTCCTCCGTCAGTCCCGAGAGCAAAGTTTCCATGGTGAAAGTCCCTCACTCTGTCATGATCGGTGACGGCGCCAATGATGCCATGGCTCTCGAGAGTGCTGAAGTGGGAATTGCTGTCTCGGGAGCGATGGATATTTCACTGCGGGCATCCGATGTCTATCTGACAACGCCGGGATTAGCGGGTGTGGAAAAACTTCTGAT
>JAKFFP010000257.1:0-2377 GCA_036675045.1 Bacteriovoracales bacterium
CCTATCGGGTACTGGTTGGCGATCTTCTTCCCGGAACAGAATACGAACTGAAAATATCAAGCCGTGACGGAACTCTTCTGGATACGCGAAGTTTCTCTACGCTCATGCCGGACAAGACTCAGGTGAATATCGCTCTGGCTTCGTGCATGCGGGATAAACGGGCCGACCAGCAAGGTGCCATGTGGAAGGCGATGAAAAATTCTAAGCCGGATCTTCTCTTTCTTCTTGGCGACAATGTCTACGTCGACGATGAACAGAATACCGATAAGATCATTACGGAAGAAAGAATCTGGCGCCGCTACGTGGAAACCCGGCTGACCCTGGACTTCTATCATTGGGAAAAGCTTGTTCCAGCAATTGCTACCTGGGATGATCACGATTTCGGTCTTAATAACACGATGGGATCGGTTCCCTGGAAAGATGCGGCCACTCACGTCTTCCGGACTCTCTACGCTCAGGACGCCGTCATGCCTGAAGTGATGTGGGGGCCTGGTATTGCCACTTCCTATTCAGCTTACGGCCAGCGCTTTTACCTCATGGATAACCGCTCGTTCCGGAAATATAAGTATATCGGGAAGACTCATTGGGGAACTCATCAGGAAGAGTGGCTCTTCGATAGTCTCGCGCAGGCGAAAACGGCCGGCTGGATTCTGACCGGCTCACAGGTCTTCGGTGGTTACCGTTCCGGCTGGTCTTATGAAAATAATCACCCGGGTTCGCTTAAAAAAGTCCTAGAACGTCTTTCGAAGATCGAAGCTCCCGTTCTCTTTGGATCCGGTGATGTTCACTATAGTGAGATCATGAAAATTGAAAGTGAGCGCCTGGGTTATGAGACGATTGAGATCACATCGAGCTCCATGCACTCAAACGCTAAAGAACCGCGTAAAGGAAATCAGCGCAGGATTACTTCCTGCGGGGAATTCAATTTTGTCGTCGCCACAGTGGATGTTCAGCCGCAGTCAATCAGCATGCTCCTTCGCTCGCTCGGCCAGGGCGGTAAGGAATATTTTGATGTCGAAGAGGTAAGGATTGGCCGTTAACTCGGGCTCTGTGGGGCCTCTCCGGTTAATTCTGCTTTCGATCCTGAAGCCACGTTTTTCTCTGCTTCTTCTTTCTGAATAATCGAAAGGAAATTTCCATCAGGGTCCTTGAACCAGGCGATGGCAGGTCCTTCGTTGTGGGTTACTCCCAGCTCGTCAGTTCCTTCATAGCGCTCGAACTTCACACCCTTTTTCGTTAATTCCCTGACGACACTTTCAACATCGTTGACTTCGAAATTAAGAACAGTAAACGTGGCGGGAGTGTGATCCTTTTTCTCATACAGGAGGACTCTCATGTCGGGCAATTCCAGCTCAAGGAATTTACATTCACCCATGGGAATTTCCTTCGTCTTGAGACCGAGAATATCCTGGTAAAATTGGCGTGCCTTTTCAAAGCTGCGGATGGAATAACTGGGAAACGCATGTGGTACTTGCATAAAGTCTCCTTTCCGTAATGATGAGGGGAAAGGAGGAAGGTGAAAATAAACTGAAATGCTTCTTTGGCCGGCAAAAAAAAAGGGGGCCCGTGCCCCCTTGGATCAACTTATAACCAGGTCATTTCTCTTAGCTGCTCTTTGGTATAGCGCGGGTGCATCGGGTCTTCTTCATGAGAGTGGAAACTCTTCATGTTCGTGCGGGGAGCGCCTTTCCCGTAGATGTATTGGTCAAACTCGGCTGTGAGGTCCATGCCTGCGGCGGCCGAAAGTTCACTTTGAAAGAGCGGAGTTGTGACTGTCGTATACTTGTATTTCTGGAAGTAATCGCGAAGGAAGGTCTTCATAGAAAGACCTTTTTCGTTCATCTTGTAACCGATCCAGCCAATGAAGGCCGAGCCTTCTGTGTAGGCCATACGGTCTGTCATACGGTTGTAAGCGCTTCTTCCGGCGAGGCGTGTATAGCTGTAAGTCAGGGCACTCACGAGTGGATACTTGTTATCTCTCCATCTTGCCATGGCCTCATCCATCCATCCGGCATTCCCGTTAGCGGGCATGAGTCCTCTTGCGTGATAAGAATGCATCATTTCATGTCCGAGGGCATTGAGACTGGTGATCGTCGCACCTGAGTATTCCATCCCGCCGGACGGTGCATTTCCATAGACCACAAGATGCTGATGGGGCCACGGGCCGTAATCGGCTTCGAGCTCATGGAAGACTTCTGTCGCGCGGTCTACGAAAGGCTGAACGTCATAGCTGGTATAGATATCAACCGGGATCATTCTTCCGTCGATTGACTTGAGATAGAACTGAACATTATTAACGAATGAGTTCTCGCGGAAGAGGTGAAAATAAACCGAAGAAGCGGAATAGAACTTCGGAAAAGTCACTTCCCATGAATTA
>JAKFFP010000302.1:0-2365 GCA_036675045.1 Bacteriovoracales bacterium
CTTTCCGTTGGGATTTTTTCCGGAGTCACTTGAGAATACGATTGATCCTGAATTGAATCTCAAAGTTTCATCAAAATTTCTTCCGCCGGATTCCGAGTGGCATGAATTGGGAGTAAGGTCTCACTGGAATGGGAATACATACGAGAAACCAGTGGCCTTCAGATGCTATGAGGAAACCACTCCATGATGATTCTTCTACTCATCTTCTCATCATTCCTCTTTGCTGATTCACCGGCAAGATGGGAATTTGCAAGTTCCATTGCGAACAGACACGAATTTTACACGAACGGTGAAGAAATCATTAAGCCGGCAAATTCATGGCAAGCGCTTTTTGCCGTCAGTTACCTCGACGCCTCATTCAGGAAACTCAAGGATTGTGTTTATTATCGTGTGCCCGGAGATGAGCCAGGAAAGCTCAAGATAAAAACCCTACCTGCGGATAAAGACTGTACTTCGGAAATCCTGTCCTCCGGAGAAACAGAAATCGAAAACATTTCGGGTCTCAGGTTCACCACTGACCTGAACTCCGGGTCGATTGATTTCCAGAAAGATTCCAGACACCAGTCCTGGAAAATTCTGGTGGCAATGGAAAGACAAAAACCAGAACCAAAACTTCTCCTGTCCTCAGCAGATTTCAAGTCTTCGCGGATGATTTATCTGGCACCTTCATCGGATGGTTTTATAAAACCAACAACCCTCAAAGACGGTGTCATTTGCCACAATATTAATCAGGATTGCGAAGAGATTTCGCCTTCATCATGCGGTCAGTGTGAGAACGGCTGGGTTGAAGTTCCCAATGGCTGCCTGAATGGGCCAAAAAAATGCGGGTCCCCGGGATGTGGGGGCAAGGATCTTCCGGCCTGCAGAAGAGGAATGGCCTGGCAGAGGAAAGATATGACTTTCGATTGCCGCGTAAATTCAAGTTTTGCCTGGTGCTCGAAAAACCTTTCAGTTTTTTGCGATGGTGATAAGGCCTACTGCCGGTGACTTGCGGAGACGACGTTCACTTCATCAGAGTCGACAGGCCCTTTCCATGAGTCCTGAGTCATTGAGACCAGATTCCCCGAGGTAATATACTTCCGGAGCCAAACTCTGTTCTGAAGAGATTCGAGATCCGTGAGGATCTTGTAAGTGCGTTGATGGGAAAGAGGAGAACCTGCCACATTGAGTTCCAGCGTATCTCCATTCCGGAAAAATGGCGACGGAGTCCAGAGATAAGATTCTTCCTTATTAAAATCGAGCTCCAGCCAGTGGCTGAGTTCCCGACCTGGGATTTCCAGGACAACGAAATGTGTGCTGCCACTCGTGCCGGGATTGAACATGAGGTCAGCCGCGTATTTTTTAAGAAGGTCAGTTTCCGCATGAAACCCAACCGAGGAGTCATCGAAAAATTGTGCGAACTTTTTCTTCAGCGCCTGGTCACCTTCAATCTGCACTCCCAGAAATTTGGCGGGAATTCTTTCTCTATGATCGATAGAAGGATCTTCTGTGTAACAATCACTTGTTTCCTTGAAAAATTCCCTGCACACCATAACTGGCTGGTGAATGACCGTTTCTTCCGGAATCAGTTTCCCGGATTTTTCTTCCAGTGAGAGTTCGATATAAGAAAAGCTTTTTCCTGATTCAAAACCGGAAATCACTGAGATGCCGTTAATTCGATTTGCTATTTTTTTGTGATTCCTTCCCGCAACTACCACGTCAACTAATCTCGCCGGAAGTCGTTGAAGATATGCTCCGAGGGGACTTTTGAGATTACAGATGCCATCTTTTTCCGGTTCGAAATTTACCTTAGACAGGGGGAGCTTTGAAGCCTCTGCGATTTCCTGGCCACAATCGAGGCCCTGATGAGTCAGTACTACCACTACCTGGGCACCGAGAGAGCGGAGTCTCCGGGCCTGATGAAGTGTCGATTGAAGCATGCTTTCCACATATAGTCCGACACGGCTATCAAGGGGAGTAAGAGTAGAAACATCATCCGGGATAAGGCCGATGATTCCCACTTTGATTCCGTTTACTTCTTTCAGGTGAAATTGCTCAGTGCCTTTCCATTCAACTCCGCGGGCGGTCTTAAGTTCATAAAGGTTACTCGTGAGAACGGGTATTTCGGAGTCTTGAGCAAATTTTTTTACAGGATTAATTCCCCTGGAGCTTCGCGAGCTGAGATCGGTGAGTCCTGGAGTGACGGCATCGTACTTCAGGGTGGCGTAAAAATCATGCGCCAGCTTATATTCAGCAGGATCGCCCGGGAGAATATCACCGGAATCAACGAGGATCACGTTCGTGAATTTTTCGCGTAGAGTTTTTAAATAAGCGGCGAGAAAGTCGACACCACCGATTTCAATATGAAGTCGGTCTTTGTTATGAC
>JAKFFP010000294.1:0-2337 GCA_036675045.1 Bacteriovoracales bacterium
GACGGAACGGACCATCTGCATGAGAAAAGAATTTTTTTTCAGAATGGGAATCGCACCATCTGCTAGCGAAATGGACTCATCAAAGAGAAGACTATCGATATCAAAGGTCTTAGAGAGTCCCAGCCCATTACAAACCGGACAGGCACCCAGAGGGGAATTGAAGGAGAAGAGCCGTGGCTCCAGGTCGGGATAGCTTTTTCCTGACTTAAAGGAGAAGTTCTTCTCGGAGTAAAAATGTTCTTTCTCGTCTGCGAGAACCACCAGATATCCATCAGAGAGTTTCAGCGCGTGCTCCACTGATTCAGTCACGCGGGACTGAGCACCTTCTTTCATCACCAGGCGATCAACGACAATGTCCACGTTGTTAAATTTGCTCTTGTTAATGGCAATCCGATCGTCAAGGTTCATGATTTCGCCGTTTAAACGAATGCGCGAGAAACCCATGGAGACAAATTTTGCGAGTTCTTCTTTATGTTCACCTTTTTTATTTCTGATGACGGGTGAAAGAAGCTGAAGCTTTGTTCCGTCTTTAAAGCGAAGAATCTGTTCTACGATCTGCTGAGGAGACTGTTTGGCTACTTTTTCTCCGGTGTCAGGACAATGGGCCTCGCCCAATCTCGCATAGAGCAGGCGAAGATAATCGTAGATCTCAGTAATGGTTCCAACAGTTGAACGCGGATTTTTCGTGGTGGATTTCTGGTCAATGGCGATCGCGGGAGAGAGTCCGGTGATGCTCTCAACCTCAGGTGCCTCAATCTGGCCGATGAACTGTCTGGCGTAACTGGAAAGTGATTCAATATAGCGACGTTGCCCTTCGGCATAGATCGTATCAAATGCGAGCGAAGACTTTCCGGATCCTGACGGACCCGTGATCACGGTCAAAGAATGACGGGGAAGACTAACGTCTATGTTTTTTAGGTTGTGAACCTTGGCCTTGGTGACCTGTATTTTTTCCATGCTGCAAATTCTCCCGAAGAGAAAGCGCTTCATTCAATGAGTAAGCGCAACCCCGATAATCCGCTTGATTTTTCCCAAACAAGCTGAAGGACGTTCCATGATCCGGGCTGAAGCGCGGGTAAGGTAATCCTAGAGTGATGTTGGAACCGACAAATCCCTGGAGTCCTTTAAATACACCAAGGCCCTGATCGTGAAAGAGGTAAACCAGAAGATCTTGAGGGGATCTTTTTTCGAGGTACATTGTATCACCCGGATAAGGACCTGACACATCCAAATCTTCTTCAACTCTTAGACGTTCAATCGCCTTTTTAATCCGTGCATCTTCTTGTCCGATTAACCCGCCCTCTCCGGCATGAGGGTTGAGGCCGGAAACCAGAATTTTTTTGATCGGCCATTTCCATGATTTAAGCGTCTTTGCGGCTTGAGCAATGCGGGCATAGATGAGTTCTTCGGTTAGGGTGTCACTCAGCGCCTTGATGGAAAGATGATCGGTAACGAGAAGGACATTCTGTTCCGGAGCAGAAAAAAACATTCCCAGATCAGGCTTCTTAAAATGGGCGCGAAAAAATTCGGTGTGCCCCGGATATCCCGGGAACTGATCTTTTGAAGTTGGAAGTGTAAAAAGTATCGCCTTGTTCATCCTGCAATATTCCATCGCCTTCTCGAGCGAGGTGAAGCTTTCCTTGCCGGATCTTTTTATCCAGTGACTTTCAATGGATACGCCGGAAAGCTCAATCGTGTTTTTACGAATTTCAAAAGTGAGCTTGAGCGATTGAAGGGTTTCGCTGACCGCCTCTTGTGTGGCAAAGAGAAGGAGGTTCTTTGTTTTCCCTCCCAGCAGAAGACATGACTTGAAGAAGACCTCTAACCCAATCCCTTTCTCATGGCCCTGGGTTACAGCGATTTTCATCAGAGAAGATTCTTGATGTAGTAGTTGGCGTATTCCCGGTCAAACCAGTTGGTGCTGACCATTTTGCCTTTCTTGATGAATATTTCGTTCTGGATCTGTTCTTTCGCGCGGGTGAAATCCAGCGATTCAACGAGATCTTTTTTCTGAACATAGAACACGTGAATGTTGCCACCGAGAGTAACCGGGGCGGAGAAAGAGCCTTCTGCCGCTGGCTTCAGGGCCTGGGCAAGTTCCTTGTTCAGGCCGTCTTCAGAGATGTTATCGAGCTGGTTTGTTTCCAGCGAGCGATACTCTTCAGGAAGCTTTCCGGTGAGCTGGTAGTCTTTTAGTACTGCCAGAAAACGCTGCTGGTTTTTATCGACCAGATTTTTTTCCGGGATATAGAAATCAACGAGATTATATTTGAATGAAAGTGCGTTGTTTGAACTGTTGCGACGGTAATACTCGTTTTTAATTTCCTGCTCTGTCAC
>JAKFFP010000048.1:0-14236 GCA_036675045.1 Bacteriovoracales bacterium
ATCCGTTCTGCAGCTCTCTTAGAAAAAGGAGCGCAGCATGCGGTCAACAATCCAGAATTTTCTATCCCGTTTTCGTCGCAAGAGGCTGGATCCTACCAAGCCTCGCACTATGGCCCAGTCGCAGAACGAAGACTTACAGGGTCAAGATCCGGAATCTGAAGAAAGAAAAGTTTATGAAGAAAAAACCTTTGAGCGGGGCCAGGAAGCGCTTCATAAAGGCTTCGGCACCTCTTCTCATGGCGGAGACAATCCCCTGCGGGAGAACTGACTGCCCCTACGGGAAACTTTTCCATCACCCGAAAATTTCGCTTAGAATAAGAGCATGCGTTTAGAAGTTCTCGCCGATAATAAGGGCGCGGTGATTTATGTCCTGAATCGCCCTGAGATCTACATTGGTTCCACCGGGAACAACGACATCGTCATATCCTCACCCGAAATAAGTAAGAAGCATCTCAAGGTCATAGTTACGGATGAGCAGAAGTGCTTTGTCATAGATCAGGGAAGCACGAATGGCTCCTTCATCAATGATGCCAGGCTGGTTCCCGGAAAAAGAGAGGAGTTAAAGCTCTTCACTTCCATGCGCCTGGGGGACAAAGTTCTTCTTACCTTGCTGGATAAGGACAAAGGTGAACTTCCCGAACTTCCCCTGCGCGAGCAGTTCCTGGAAGAGAACAAGCTTGTCATTGCGGACGAAGATAAGACGAGAGTCATCTCGCTTAAGACTCTGCAGAAGACAAAGACCGAAAAAGTCCGTAAGAAGCGCCTCAAGACCCTCGAAAAAAACCTGAAGAAAAAAAAGCAGGTGAGAAACGATAAGAAGATTCTGAATCAGGCGATCATGTCGGCGCTGGTGGTGCTCGCCCTGGGTTTCGGGGTGAAAAAAATGCTGGATTATAATAAAGAACGAAAAGCGCGCGGAACAATTATCGGTAAGATGAAGGAAACTCAGATCATCATCGATGATACGATTGAATCCATAGATGAGAACGTGGTCGATCTCCAGATCCCGGAGGCCCTGCTACTCTCAGTGGCCGAGATTTCCAGGCACGCTGAAGATGTAAACTGTTCTCTCCCCGAGGAACTTTTCTTTTGTAAAAGGATGCCTCGTGGAAGCCGGAAGAAGAACGGTGCTCTAAACCTGAACGGCCAAATGGTCATTTACATCGAGCAAGAGGAATGGCTCGCGAAGGCCCAGGAACTGGTCGCTGCACACGCTGAGATCAATACGAATTCAACTGAGAAGAAAGAAGATGATGAAGAGGAATCAAATACTGAAATTTCGATGGACGTTCTTAACCGGATCGGTTTTCTCTCATATCTGAAAACATATGTCAGGGGTCTGCCGGGCGAGTACCAGGACAAGAATCTGTATATCGCTTTTTATGCGCACGCTGGTTCTGCTGTTTCCATCCAGAGCATATTCGCGATCCGGGGCCATCTGGTCCCGCAGGTGAACTCCCGCTTTACGGAAGATTTCTTCCGTTTCAGAAAATACAACCCCTATAAGATCATAAAACGGCTCGATCGATTCTACCGCGTGTATTAATCTTTGCTGTCTTTATAATTGAATGTATCGGCCTCATGAATAAGCTCGCCATCTTTCTTGATCTCGATGGTGGCCCCTGTCTTGTGACTGAAAATCATCTTCCCTTCGACTTTTGATTCGGTCTCAGTGGCACAGTTCTCGCACTCAGTGACCTTTCCGGGTTCACCTTTCCTCGCCTCAATATTATATTCCTGCCTACAGGTCTCACATATGGCGAGAGTTTCTTTCGTGACAATCTTTCTGGCCTCGGGCCTGAGCTTCCCCATGTTCTTAGTCTGAGTGAGGGTGCGACTGGAAGCCGCCCCGGAAATAAACGGCATCGACGTTTTCGGACGCCGGATCTCCGGGACCTTTTCCGGTTCATCGGGGATAAGCTCTAACTCAGTGGTGTAAATATTTGCGCGTGTACCATCGGAGAAAGTGCAGGCAGCTTTTTTTCTTCCGAGTTCGTCGAGACTGATGTTGGAAATGCGGACGGTTTGATCTTTGAATCTTCCCGAAACCACCCGCGCGCGAATGATCTTACTCATGCTGGTATTCTGAGCGCACCAGCATGAACTTGCAAGAAAGTGACTAAATCAGTTTGACTTGAGCAGCTTGAGAGAGCAGCGGGCGTCCAGCATGATCTCTCTTTTCCAGATCGTAAGTTCTATCTCTGTATGTGAAGGGGAGAGAATAGCTGCTGCGTAGGTGCGGGAAGGTTCATACATATTGTAGGCCTGAAGCTCGTACTTGTGATCAGGAAGCTCACTCAGGAAAAACTCATACCCATCAAAGGCCGCGATCTTCACATCTTTCCCGTTTACCGCAACCGTTGTGCGATAGATTTCCGAGAGGTTCTGGTGAAAGCTGCATTCAAATTCGGCTGCCAAAGCAGAAGCCGATAAGAGAGTCAGAAGGATAAATGTTTTCATTTCAGTTTCCTGTTTAGTTTTCCTGATCGTATCCATCATCATTTCACTTTGCCTAGGGCCTTACCCGGATATAATAGATGAATGAAATTATTCCTTTTATTGCTCATCGTTTCCTGTGCCAACACCAAAAAAGTGGAGACCGCACTTTCTCTGGATATTGAAGAGCTGCATCCTGATACCCGTACCGCTCAGACCCGGATGGAGATCCTCCACCTTGCCCGTAAGTACGATCTCTCATCATTTCTTTATACGAAAAGGATCGTGATCGATCCGACTCTTGAAAAAACGAAGTGGAGTCCGGTTCTTACGCTCAACACCCGCTACAAGGATCATCCTCAGAGACTCATGGCCCAGCTCCTCCATGAAGAGCTTCACTGGTGGATGAAAGACCATAAACAGAATGTCCAGGTCGCGATCCCGGAACTTAAAGCGACTTTCAGAGGTGTGCCGAAAATCAAAGGTTCCAAAGATCCTGATTCGACTTACCGGCATCTCCTTATCTGCTGGATGGAATTCAGGGCCCTTTCAAAGTATTTCGGTGAAGAAGAAGCGGCCCTTGTTCTGAAACACTTTGTTCAGGAGAAGCGCTTTCCCTGGATCTATAGCAGGGTTCTCAATGATCATCGGAAGATCCAGAAGATCGTAAGAAAGTACGAGTTCATTCCGGACGAGCTCTACCCGAAAATTAATCTGATGCGCTAAAAGCTTTGGCCCGAATCAAATTTACGAACATGCTTAGTCATTCTTAGTCTTCTGCCCAATCAAAGGAGACTCCATGTCTAAGTTCTTCCTTATCATTGCCTTCCTCAGCGCAAACGCTTTCTCAGCAACTGTTGTCCTGGAAAAACATAAAACCAGCGGCTACGTGCCACCCGAACATAGCTTTAAGAAAGATTGCAAGATCTACCGCGAAGGTTATGTTGAGTCGTACACCAAAAACGGTGACGGTACGATCATGGGCTTCACTCACGGAGTAAGTTCAGTCCGCATTTTCGAGATTCGTCAGCTCCTGAGAGTTGCGAGGAAGGCCGGAATTTCCGACCATGGTGTCCGCTGCGACGGGGGATCAGAGACTGTCACCGGTCACTTGGCAAATAAGCCAGTCATGCTGAAGGCACTTCTGGATTGCCATTCCTGGAAACAAAGAAAGGGATGGGCCGCCCAGAGGCTTCGCAATATCGCAACGAATCTCTGTGCTTTTTAGTAATTCATTACATCAGCGGAGAGCTGAAATATTTCTCCCAGTTCAGCTCTCCCATCAACTGATCCACCAGATCGACAATGAGAACGCCATTCAGATGATCATACTCATGTTGAGTGATGATCGCACCGAAGCCACTCATGTCCTTAGTGATGAATTCACCATTCCGGTCAAAGTACGAAAGATGAAGTTTTTTATAGCGGGAGACCGTGAGGGATCTGCCGGGAATTGAAAGGCAACCTTCGGTCGATTTCTTTTTACCGTCCAGTTCGATGTACTCCACCCGGGGATTGATCACCACCGTGAGGGGAACTCCCGGCCAGGATTTCATCACGAACATTCTCAAACTCTGATTCACCTGCGGGGCCGCTAGTCCCACGCCGCCGGCCTTTTTCATGGTCACAATCATGTCGTCTATCAGCTGTTGAATCTCGGCAGAGGTGATCTCTGCCTGAGTCAATTCCCTGGCCGTGAGGCGCAGCACCGGGTTCCCGATAGTCATGATAGGCAGTCGTCTGCCTTCTGCGTAAACGGAAAGTGTAAAGAGCAGACTGAGAATAAGCGTGATTTTCTTCATAGATAGCAGTCTCTCTTAGGAGAGAGGAAAACTCAACTACCTAAATGTTTCTTAAAAAATGACCTTAATTCTGCGTGGCACAGTTCCCAATGCAGAGGCCTTTGTATTAGCGTTAATCTTTACGTTTTTACGAGGAAATAGCATGAAAGTTTTGATCCCTCAGGAAGTGATTTCCTGCCCCAATTTTATTAACGGCGAGTGGGTGCGTGGCGAAGCCGGCACACTCGATGTCAATTCACCCTACAATGGAAAAAAAATCGGCGAAGTGAGTATTCCTTCCGCCGCCCAGATTAAAAAGGCCATCGAAGCTGCTGAGACTGCGCAAAAAGCGTGGGGAGCAACTCCGATGAAAGAAAGAGCGCAGGTGCTCTTTAACTTCAGAAATATTCTCATGCGCGATCTCGAAGAGATGTCTCACATCAAATGTGCTGAGAGTGGGAAGAATTTCGCTGAAGGCAGAGCTGGCCTCATGAAAGGAATTGAGGTCCTGGAGTACGCTCTTTCTCTTCAGAACATTGATACCGGCGGAAAGCTTGAAGTTTCCCGTGGTGTGAACTGCGAGTATCGTCGCGCCCCTTTGGGAGTCGTGGCAAACATTACTCCATTTAACTTTCCGGCGATGGTTCCCATGTGGACGATCCCTATCAATCTCGCACTCGGAAACGCGTACGTCTGGAAGCCATCGGAAAAAACTCCGCTTACTTCTATCAAGATTGCCAATGCTCTTCAGGAAGCCGGTCTTCCGAAAGGACTCATGACCGTCCTTCAGGGTGGAGTGGATACAGTTAATGGCATTATCGACAATCCGTCAGTCAAGGCGGTGGGCTTTGTCGGTTCCACGAAAATTGCGAAGATCGTTTATGGAAGAGCGACTGCTCTCGGTAAGCGCGCACTTTGTCTAGGTGGAGCAAAGAACCACATCGTCCTTCTTCCGGACGCGACTCCGGAGATGGCGGGCCCTGGCATTTCTGATTCCTTCACCGGTTGTGCGGGCCAGAGATGTATGGCAGCTTCAGTTCTCCTCGCCGTAGGGGACGTTGAAAAATCCATCCAGAAAATTATTGAAAGAGCGTCTTCACTCAAACTCGGTTCCGATATGGGGGCCCTGATCACGAAGACGCAAAGAGACTTCCTGGTGGAAAGCATTTCACGCGCCGAGGCCCTCGGTGCGCGGATCATCCTCGATGGAAGAAAAGTTCCGGCGCCCGCGGGAATGGAAAACGGAAACTGGCTGGCACCAACGATCCTCGATCACGTGCAACCGGGAACAGAAGCCGCCACCGTGGAACTCTTTGGTCCGATTCTTTCCATCGTCAGATGCAAGGATATGACCGAGGCAATGAATATCCAGAACTCTTCTGAGTACGGAAACGCCTGCTCAGTCTTCACGAATTCCGGTGCGATGGCAGAACGTGTAATCCGTGATGCGAAGGCCGGGATGGTCGGAGTCAATATCGGCGTGCCCGTTCCGCGCGAGCCGTTCTCATTCGGCGGAGTCGCTGCTTCGAAATTCGGCTCGGGTGATATCACAGGCGAGCATTCCCTGAACTTCTGGTCTGACATCAAGAAGATCACCACGAAGTGGGAAAAACAAAACGACAATAATTGGATGTCTTAAGGAGATATATGACTGCGAAGATTGAAAATCGTGCTGAGCACGTAGTACTCGCGACTCACGCGACATTGAAGTACCCTGAGTCACTTCCGCTGGATTGGGGAAATAAAGATCCCATGAAGCGCGGGGCAGTTGTGGCGACACAAACGAATCCGAAGGCCAGAAACGCCATCGGAACTCATTCCGGTTCTTATACCGTTTATCGCGCGCTCTCCATGGCATCGGGAAAATATTCTCCGACTCACAAGCCGGATCTTCACAACACGCATTCCCCGGTAAAGATCGGGCCATTCCCATCGTGGTTTGATGAAACGAAGATCGTTTCGATTGATCCCTGGGGACTCGATCCTTCAGGGAATTTCAAAGAGCTCTTCGACAAGGGTTATGACATCCGTCCTTCCATTGCCGTTACGCAGGCGCATCTTCAGATCCCTGAGATTCACGATGCCATCAGGGCCGGAAGAATTAAGCCGGACGGAAAACTCATTCTCGACAACATGGATATCAAGGTCACGAAAGTTGCCATTGAGCCGGTGTGGTTCCTGCCGGGAATGGCCAAGCGTCTGAAGATCGAAGAAGGTGTACTTCGTCGTATTCTTTTCCAGGAATCTGGCGGAATGTATCCGGAACTCATCACGCGTCCGGATCTCAAAGTGTGGCTTCCACCAATAGGTTCAACCACCGTTTATATTTTCGGAAATCCACAGGACCTTTCAAATCCTAAGGTTGAACTCACTTGCCGCGTTCACGATGAGTGTAACGGCTCAGACGTTTTCGGTTCAGATATCTGTACCTGTCGTCCCTACCTCATGTACGGTATCGAGCACGCAGCTGCGACCGCGCAGAAAGGCGGAGTGGGGATCATCGCTTACTATCGTAAAGAAGGCCGTGCTCTCGGGGAAGTCACTAAGTTCCTCGTGTACAATGCCCGTAAACGTCAGGAAGGCGGAGATTCTGCAGCTACTTATTTCAAGAGAACTGAATGTGTTGCCGGTGTAGAAGATGCTCGCTTCCAGGAATTCATGCCTGACGTTCTTCATCTCTTCGGTATTACCAAGATCCATAACCTCCACTCGATGTCGAATATGAAGCACGATGCGATCACCGGCTCGGGAATTGAAGTCGTGAATCGTATTTCTATTCCGGATGAGCTCATCCCGAAAGATGCGCAGGTTGAGATGGAAGCGAAGAAGGCCGCCGGTTACTTCACAAAAGATGAAGTGAAGAAAGGCGATGAGCTTGCCAAAGTTAAGGGTAGAGATATCACATGAGCGAGCTAGACTATATCCTGTCCCCGAAATGCATCCGCGATGGTGCGAAGAAAGTTTTCGATGCCACCAACAAAGGTGAAGGGCACTTTCATTACCACCCGGAGAAATTGTCTTCGACCGTTGATTACGTGATGGAAACCATCCGCCAGAACTATCCGGATCTCAAGATCCCTTTCCATTCACGCTGGGGACATTTTCGCCCGGGTGGAGTGGATCGTTCGAAGTGGCTCCTGAATAACATTCAGAACGAAGATGCCATGGAGAGAGCAAGAATCATGTGGGATCTCGTGATCCCGTCAGTGCTTCTTGATGCCGGAGCAGGAAAAGACTGGAAGTTTTTTGAAAAAGAAACCAGTAAGAATTACGACCGCTCGGAAGGATTGGGAGTTGCTTCTTATCACATGTTCATGAAGGGAGCTTTCGCTGCTGATGGAAAGAATCTTCGCTCAGACGCGAAAGGTCTTCAGTCAGTTACCGCTGCCAAAATTGCAGAGTGCTTCCAGGTTTCAGAAACCAATCCTCTGGTCGGTGTTGAAGGAAGAGCAAAACTCATCCAGAATCTCGGGAAAGCGTGCCAGAACAAAAAAATGTTCAAGGACGGTCGCCCGGGAAATCTCATTGATTACCTGGTGGAAAAATATGGGAAGACGATTCCCGCCGAAGGACTTCTCCGTGCGGTTCTGGATGGACTTGGTCCCATCTGGCCCGGTCGCGAGACGATGAATGACGTGAATCTTGGCGACGTGTGGAGACACTCAAAGCTCGGTCTCATCGCCTTCCACAAGCTTTCTCAGTGGATGACCTACTCGTTGGTTGAACCTCTGAATGAAGCGGGGATCACCGTGACGGGGGCCGAGGGGCTTACGGGTCTTGCTGAATACAGAAACGGCGGACTCATTATCGATTCCGGTCTTATTTCTTTTGCTAATCCCGAAGAGGGAAGACAATCCTGGCGCCCGGAGAGTGATCTCATTATTGAATGGCGGGCACTCACGGTTTATTTCCTCGATCGGATCGGCGAGGAAGTTCAGAAGCGTCTGGGCAAATCGCCGGCGGAGTTTCCTCTCGCCAAAGTCCTCGAAGGAGGAACCTGGTGGGCAGGGAGAAGAATCGCTAAAGAGAAAAGACCCCAGAACGCAGAACCACCAATGAATATCATCAGTGACGGAACAGTTTTTTAGGAGCACATATGCTGAAAGTATTAAATCACCCGCTTCTCGCGCACAAACTCGGCCACCTTCGTGACAAGAACACGAACGGCAGCGATTTCAGGAATCTTATGCAGGAAATCGCCAAGTCCCTCACGTATGAGGCGATGAGAGACTGGGATAACACGGACCTTATTGAAGTGGAAACTCCGCTCGCAAAAACCCGCGTGACCCGGATCATGAATCCGCCCATCGCGGTCGCAATTCTTCGCGCCGGAAACGGCATGCTCGATGGCGTCCTTTCGATGATTCCGGTAGCAAGCGCCGGGTTTATCGGGATCTACCGGGATAAGTTCATTCAAAATACGGTTGAGTATTATTTCAAACTTCCGGAGAAGCCAGAGGGGCGTCAGATCCTTCTTTGTGACCCTCTCATCGCCACTGCCGATACCATGATCGCGGCGATCGACCGTCTCAAGAGCTATCATGTCGGAAAAATTAAGGTGCTTTCCATCCTCATTTCCGACCACGCCGTGAAAAGATTGGAACACTTCCACCCGGACGTGGAGATTTATGCTATTAACGTGGAAAAAGAAATGACCGAAAACGGCTATCTCGTTCCGGGCTTAGGAGACGCTGGTGACAGGCTCTACCAGACAAAATGATGTATTTATCTTAGGCGTTGCCGGTGGCTCAGGCTCCGGCAAAACCTATTTCGCGAAAGCTCTCGCCGATGCTCTCGGTGAGAGGGCGACCATCGTTTATCAGGATAATTTTTACATCGACCAATCACACCGGTTTGATCACGATGGCGGATCAGTAAACTTCGATCATCCCGACAGTCTGGAACTCACACTGCTTGCCAAATGCTTGTCGGAACTGAAAGCGGGAAAGCCAACTGAAATTCCCGTGTATGATTTCAAAACACATTCCCGCCTGGGGAATACCCTCCGGGTACATCCGACAACCATCATCATCGTGGACGGAATTCTTATTTATCATCCGGAATACCTGCGCCAGCAATTTGATGAGATGGTTTTCTTTGACACTCCGGAGTCGCTTCGTTTCGAGCGTCGCCTCGAAAGAGACGTAGTGGAACGCGGAAGAACGGTGGAAGGGGTGAAGGCGCAGTTTCTGCGTCAGGTGAAGCCAATGCACGATGAATTCGTAGAACCGTCAAAAGTTCACGCGCACACCATTATTAAAGACCTGGGTGACTACCACGAGCACTTTGAGCTGTATAAAAATCGACTGAACCTTCTTTGTCAGAAATAGCCAACCTTTAATGAATCTAAAACGTCGCATCTCAAGATAGCTTTAAGTCGTCATTCGCACTGCTTCCCTATAAAAATAGTTTCAACAAGGAGCTGTTTAATGGGCACAGAAACAATTTGGAACGATGATGTAGTAGCAGAAAACGACATCCTGATCGCTGCCATCGAAGCGGACATCGCCAATACAAAAGCGCTCCTGACCCGTCTTTCAAATAGCGATGAGCAAGACGACATCCTTCTCATGTAATCAATTCTTTAGTACGATGGAGGTCCAACAAAAAGGACCTCCATTATGTACGCACAATTCACGCAGTTCGCGAAAATGCTCCACAATTTATCCAATCTTCTCGACAAAGGTCAGGCCCTTGCTGAGGCGAAGAAATTTGACGCCGAAGTCCTCCTGAACTCCCGTCTCGCTCCGGATATGTTCCCGCTTCTGCGCCAGGTGCAGATCGCCTGCGATTCAGTGAAGCTCGGCGCTTCACGTCTCTCCGGAAAAGATGCTCCGGTAAATGATGACAAAGAAAAAACCATCCCGGAACTCAAGGCCCGCATCGAAGGTACTCTGGGTTATGTCACTTCTCTCAAAGAAGCTGACTTCAAGGGCTGGGAAGAAAGAAAAATTTCTCAACCCCGTTGGGAAGGGAAGTGGCTCACTGGGAATGATTATTTCCACCAGCACGTTATCCCGAATGTTTATTTCCACATCACCACCGCATACGCGATTCTTCGTCACAATGGCGTGGAGATTGGAAAGAAAACCTACCTCGGTGAAATGCCTTATAAGATGCCATAATGGGCGAACATTCCCGCTCAGAAGATTACATGAAACTCCGGAGGGGATATCCTCCGGAGCTCTATGAGAAAATACTGTCACTGACGGGAATTCCGGTCTCACTTCTGGATGTCGCCACCGGCCCGGGCACTGTCATCAAAGATCTGAAGCCCCATCTTTGCGATGCTCTCGGTATCGACAGTGATCCCGAAAGAATCAAGGTCGCAAAATTTCTCACGACTCCCCATATTCGTTTCGAATGCCTTCCGGTGGAGAAATTTGTCCCGGAAAAAGAATACGATCTGGTTACCGTCGGGCAGGGCCTTCAATACCTGCCTCTAAGTTCTTTAAGAACCCTTCATCGTTCACTTAAAGCAAATGGAGTTATCGCTCTGTTCTGGAAATACCCTGATCCTTATTCGAGAATCACCGAGATCGTGAATAGAATCTTAAAGGCACATGAGCTTCCCCTAAGAATTGATATGGGCCTCAGGCTCGCCGAGCTTAATCCCTCAGGCATCCTGACGGAGTGGCGATTCAGCGATATTGAACTCACTCATCTTAAATCCGAAGAACTTTTTTCCCACGACGAGGGAATCAAATCCATCCTGTGGGGATTAGGAACCGGCAATGGTTCCATGAATAAAGAAATGGAATCCTCTCTCACCCGCGAGCTGGGGCAGCTTCTGCCCGGATCGATTACTGAAATTTACGACTGCTATTTATGGACGGCCCGAAAAGGATAATTATGCTGAAAGCACTGCTGCTTCTCCTGGTTTCAACTTCACTCTTTGCAAGGACGATTGAACCAGTCATGGTCCGCGATACTTCTCATGAATCCATGCCCGAGTTTCAGACGATTCTCGCCAAAGTGAAATCCTTCGGAACCTTCACTGCAAAAGCTGATACTCCGAAGGTAGAAGAAAAACCGAAAGAACTTTCTCGTGGTCAGATGGCGGTTGAAGAGGCCAAGGCCCGCAATCGTGAGATACTCGCAAAACAAAGAGGCGAGGTGAAAAAAGCAGCGGAAGCGGACATGACGGAAGATGCATTTTCCCAAGACCTCGCCCGGATGAAGGCAGAAGATAAGAAGATCCGCGCCGGCTGGAAAAAAGAAGTCAAAGACCAACTGAGAACCTGGCAGATCCAGCAGAAGATCTTCCTCGGAAAAATCAAAGTCTATAAAGAGGCGACGTTTCCCATTCCAGTAAAAGAAGAGAAGATCATTGAGAAGGCCATCCTTCCGCGGGATATTCCGGACGTTCACATGGTTCACTCGGCCTTCAAAATCCCGGTGAAAGACCAGGATGGAAGAGCGACCTGTGCCGCCTTCACCGGAGTCCGGGCGCTGGAAATCCTTCTTGCCCAGAATGGTGAAATGAAAGATCTGTCGGAAGAGTATTTTTACTGGGCGAGTAAGCCTGAGTGCCAGAAAAGCGCTTGTTCCAAAAGGGGCTCATGGGTTACGAGAGGATATGACTATTCCTCGAATCGCCCGGTCGTCGATATCCCGGTGGAGAAGACCTGCCCGTATGAAACGAAGATTGATAAAAATAACGAAACCCATGTTCCACTTAGGCCCACTTGCCAGGACGGTGTGGTGAAGGTCGCAAAGTACGAGCAGATTAAGACTCTCTCAGAAGCGGTTGATCGCCTGAAAAAGAACATGCCGGTGATCATGTCATCGAAGCTCACGCCTAATTTCTATATCAATGAAGGCATGGTTACGATTGAAGATTCCGAGAAAAACGGCAGTGTGGATTCCCATGCGATGGGGCACGCTTTTCTTGCCGTAGGAATCATGGAGCTTCCGGAAAAACTCCATGAGAAAGAGGGAAGATTTTGTCTGGTGGTGAATAATTCATGGGGTAAAGGCTGGGGCGCGGGAGGATATTCCTGTCTCACGGAAAACTGGATACTGAAGTACAGGCTTCCGTCGGCGTTCGTGGCACTCCAGTCAGTGGCGATGTAAGGGCTCGTCCGGCAATTTTTCAAAGTACTCGGGAGGAAGGTATTCCATTTCTTCCTCCCAGTTAAAGTTCACGGGAGCTTTCTCCACCCACACTTCTTCACTTCTCACTTCATTCTTGTGCCAGGAAAACCACAACAGGGCGGTTGGAATCCCCAGCGCAAATCCCAGCGCGTGGGAAAGGTAGCTGACTTTTTCTTCCAGATGCATGACGTCCGGACAAAAGAGCGCCAGCGAAATTCCCGTGGCGATAATGAGGCGCCTTCCGAATTTCATCTTCCTTTCAATCAGCACATAGCTCGTCATCCAGAACGCCGCCATGAAATAGATCACCCCGGATATCCCCACCAAGGTTACTTCTTTCGGATAATAGGAAAGGGCCAGGAAATTAATGAGCCCACCCATGAGAAAGCTCATGAAGGGAAACATGAACCAGCTGAAATACGTATTAAGGAGGACAGCAAAGATCATAAAAAAAAGAGCGTTGTGGCCCAGATGCATGACATCGGCATGCATGAGCGAGGTGGTAAAGATTCGCCACCATTCACCTTTATCAAAAACCAGAATGCCACTGGCCTCGAAATTTCTGCCGGAGAAGAGAAAGATCGCAAGCAGCACCAGAAATGAGAAGACGCCGATGAAGATATTCGCATCCCCCGGTTTCTTCGATAAAAATGTTCTTGTGAGTTTCTTTTCCATAATGAGAAGATGGGATCAAACATATTATTGTCAACCTTCACACGATATCAGTGAATTAGGGATGCAATGGAAAGAATCGGGAAGAGGAAATTGCCTTCTTTGACGACTATTTCAGTAATCTGCATCATTAAAGTATGAAGCAGATCATTACGCTTTTCATTCTTCTGAGTTTTGTCGCCTGCCAGGGGAACAAGAGTTCTTCTTCGGAAGAGCGTTCTCAAAACGCAGTAGAAAACGAAACTCTCACTAATCGCTTCATGGTCCTCGTGAATAATCACCGAAAGAGTAAGGGGCTCAGAGCTCTTACTCATGTGGACTCGCTTTCAGATATCGCCCTTAATCACAGCCGGGATATGGCCAGCAAGAAAGTCTCGTTCGGTCACACGGGCTTTTCCTCGCGCTGTACGCAGGCGAGAAATGTGATGGATGGAAATCTCTGTGCTGAGAACGTGGCGATGGGACAGAAGACGGCTGAAGCCGTTTTTTCTTCATGGATGAACTCTTCTTCTCACCGGGCAAATATTGAAAATTCCCGGCTCACGCATTCCGGACTCGGTATTGCAGTTTCAGCGAACGGTACCTATTACTGGACACATCTGTTCCTCGAAAAAAATTGATTATGTAAAAATTATGGAAGGACAAAAATCCTTCTTTTGACCCGATTTCCGTTTCATGTGAAATTAAATCATCACAGGAGGGAATCGATGAGCATCATTCAGAGATCAATCGTTCAGAGAGACGAGTTGAACCAGGAATTGAACGAACTATTCGACTTGAAAAAGGCCAAGGCCAGGAAAGACAAGACCCTTGAGCAGCAGTCAAATGAGGCCCTGAGAGAGATCCGTCATCTGATGCTTATGTTTCGTGATGGTATTCCCAATGTGGCGATTCCGGTCTCTGATAATGAATCTCTGGAATGGAGATCTGAGAGCCAGCAGCTGGTATACGTAAAAGATAATCATGCCCAGGTCGTTGAAGGGACTACCAAAGAAACGATGGTTAATCTTCGCCCTTATCTTATCCAGGTCGTTAAAAAGGCCAAAGAATTTTACAATCACTAATAATTTGGCTCCAACACACTTTTGGCTGTTGCTCGCATCTCACGCAAACTACAAACAAAAGTGTGTTGGAACCTTCTTAAGCTGCTTTCCGGAAGACGACACGGAGACAAGCTCCCTGTTTTCCATTCTGATTTTCCATTGAGATAAATCCGTCATGAGCTTCCGCAATAGTCTTCATGATGACCG
>JAKFFP010000054.1:0-2330 GCA_036675045.1 Bacteriovoracales bacterium
GAATTTTTAATCTCTGTGGTAAAGGGCCTGGGTGTCAGCGGGATCATGATTTTCGTTGCCTGGTTGACCTGGAGAAGGAGACAGATTGCATTCTACTACCACCTCTGAGGTTCTCCTTTCAGTTGAGCACCTCAAGATCCATTTTGAGCTCCAGCACTTCCATCACCGCGGCGTCCGCGATATCTTTATCTCCGCGGTCACCAATCCCATTGACTACCTCCTCCGGCAGCCGGAATTTCTCTATGTCATTAATGATGTTTCGTTTGAAATAAAAAAGGGCATGCGTCTCGGGATCATCGGAACTAACGGAAGCGGGAAAACAACTCTTTGTCGCGCCATCGCGGGAATGATCAATGCCCAGCACGGCACCGTGAAAACAAATAAGGAAGTGAGGGCGATCTTTGATACCGGAACCGGTGTTATTCCCGAGCTCACCGGTCGCGAAAACGCGTATCTGCTGTCGAGACTTTTCTTTCCGACCGTGAAAGACCTGAGGCCCATCGTGGAAGAGGCGATTGAATTTTCGGAGCTGGGTCACTTCATCGACATTCCCTTTATCCAATATTCAAAGGGGATGCAGTCGCGGCTTCTCCTGTCACTTATTTCCGGTGTACCGAGCGAGATACTGATCCTGGATGAAGTTTTAGACGGGGCCGACATTTTCTTCCAGAAGAAACTCGCTCAGCGTATGCAGACCTTCATCCGCAAGGCGGGTGCCACGATTTTTGTTTCCCATTCCCTCGAGCAGATTCGCCAGGTCTGCAACGAGGTTTTAGTCCTCCACAAGGGGAAGATTCACTTCATGGGCGAAGTTGATCACGGTTGGAAGGAGTACCTGAAGCTTCAAAGCTGATCGTCTTTCTCTTCCGCGATAAAAGAAGATAGAAGGCCGGAACCACCACCAGTGTCAGCGCCGTCGAAACAAGCGACCCACCAATAATTGCAATCGCCATGGGCTTTAGTGACTCGGCCCCCGCACCCCAGGCAAGCGCCAGGGGAATAGCTCCCGCTACCGTCGCAAACGTCGTCATCATGATCGGACGAAGGCGCTTCGGACACGCGTCCATGAGAGCATCACGGACATTGAGACCTTCATCCCTTCTCTGATTTGTGAAATCCACGAGAAGGATTGAATTCTTCTTCACAATCCCCATGAGGAGAATGAGACCGATCATCGAATAAAGATTGAGCGACTGACCCGTGAGCCAGAGGGCGACAAACGCACCGGAGAAACTGAACGGCAGCGCCATGAGAACTGTCACCGGATCAATGAAACTATTGAACTGAGTTCCAAGGACCATGTAGGCAATGAGAATCCCCATAAGAAGAGCGAAGATAAGAGATGTGAAAGCTTCCTTATACGTTTCCGCTGAACCCGACTCGATGAGAGAGTACCCGGGAGGGAGGTGCTTCTTCACGATCGCCTTCACATTCTCCAGCGCCTCACCCTGGGACATTCCGGGTGCCACTCCCGCGAAGATATTCACCGCGCGCTGACGGGCGCGGCGGTTGATACTCTGGACTCCCGGAAGCTCCTTCACGGTCACGACGTCGAGAAGTTTTACCAGTTCGCCCTGGTTATTTCTGACCCAGATTTTTTCCAGGTCTTTCAGCTTATCGTCTGAGGCATCGGCCATTTTCACCCGGATATCATTCCGGTGACCTTCCTTGGAATACTTCCCGACCACTGCTCCCCCAATGAGGGCATTGATGGTGGTACCGACTTCCTGAACGGAAACTCCCCGGAGTTTTGCTTTCTCACGATCCGGGAAAACCTGAATTTCCATGACCGATTCCTTATAATCAGTATCCACATCCACGTAGGCGCCCGAATCACGCATTTCGGTCATGATTTTCTTGGCGGAGTCAGTGAGAACCTTAAAGTCTCCGCCGATGAGAGTGAATTCCACCGGGAAACCGCGACCAGAGGCCGAGAATCCACCCTGGGACGTATCCTGAACGAAGACCTTCGCTCCTTCAAAGTTTTTAAAGTGCGCGCGGAACTCATTCAGAAGATCCGGCTGATACCAGGGCTTACCTGTCTTGGGATTTATCGGGCGGTCTTTTGGCTCTTTCAAAGTGACGAAGAGATTTGCCGTATTCGCTTCCATTCCCCCACCGAAACCACCGACGGCGACAAAGTATCGCTCAACGGCCTTGTGTTCCAGCAGATATTTTTCAACTGCTTTCGTTTTTTCATTCGTATAAATGAGGGAAGCTCCGTCCGGTCCCTTGATCCTCATCATGAAGTTACTGGTGTCCTGAACCGGAGTCATCTCTTTCGGGATAAACTTCACCGTCACAAAAGACGCGACAAAGAACACGAAAGC
>JAKFFP010000018.1:0-14178 GCA_036675045.1 Bacteriovoracales bacterium
TTCTGCTGTGAAAGATGCAGACTGATTGACCTGGGACAGTGGCTGGGTCTGGTCCTACGAAGTTTGAAAACCACACCAGTGATCATGGCGTAGAAAATCCACGCTGAGAAAACCACATAATCTGTGAGCTGATCAAAAGTCCCGGAGAGGGCGAGGCAGCTTGCGACCAGGGCCTGAACCATGATGGAAACAACCGGAACGTGGGTTTTTTCAGAGACATTCGCAAGACGCTTAAAAAATAGCCCATCCTTTGCCATGGCATAAGGAACGCGGGCACTGGTCAGGATCGATCCGTTCATGGCACCGATGGAGGAAAAGACAAAAGCACCGGAGAGGATAGCGATTCCGGAACTTCCGAGAAAGGTCATCGCGGCCTTGGTCGCTACCGGCAATGCATCCGGAAAAAGAGAAGAGCTTGAGGTCACGATCTCGGCCATAGGAAGAGCGTAAAAGAAGGCGAGGTTTACGAGTGCATAAAGACCGAGGATACAAACCATTCCGATCATCAGAGAAAGGGGGACGTTCCGCTTGGGATCCTTGATTTCTCCCGCGACCATGGTGAGGTTGTTCCAGCCATCATAGGCCCAGAGAGCAGCGAGGATTGCGGATCCAAAAGCCGACCAGCCAACCACTTCCGTGGTCTGGATCGTTTCATTGAAATGAGTCATGGTTCCGGATTTGGAGAGTAAGAAGGTGCCGACACCAAGTAGGAGGAGAATCAAAAACTTGATCGTCGACATCACCGCCTGAATCTTTCCGCCGAAGGAAACAGAAAAGCAGTTGAGAATGGAAAAGAAAATAATACAGATAATCGAAGCCGAAGTCAGACCACCATACGGTGTGAGGTCTACGACACCGGAAAGAAAAGTCATGGATCCCACGGCGTAAGCGGCGATGGAGCCCGGTGAACCAATCCAGAATCTCATCCAGCCGTAAAGAAAGGCCCACATGTCGCCATAACCTTCACGAAGATAAACGTATTCCCCCCCCGCATCGGGCATCATGCTTCCCAGTTCAGCGTAGGCCAGTGCTCCGGTGAGCGAAAGAAGTCCACCCACTACCCACGCGAGTAGAACCCAGTTCGGATTTCCGAGAATCTGGGCCATGGTTCCGGTCTTGAGAAACACTCCTGTTCCGATGATCGTTCCCAGAACAATGGCAATGGCATCAAAAAGTGTGAGACCCCTGACCAGTTTCGTCGCTGTATTCATACTTCTACTTTGTTAATGGATTTTTTGAAAAAGAAATACACCGGAACACCAAGAAGGATGAGACCAAGTCCAACTGCTGTGGATTTGGGAGACGTGAGAATCGTATTGATGAGGAGGAGAATCGCAATGATGACAAAGATGAAAGGGAGCCACGGATACCCCAGCGCCTTGTAGGCACGAGGAGCGTCCGGGAGTTTTCTCCGGAGACGAATCACACCATAAGTAACCATGGCGTAGAAAATCCATGAAGCGAATACCACGTAATCAGTGAGCTGATCAAAGCTTCCGGAAGCAGCGATCACCATGGAGATGAGTCCCTGAACGACGACGGAAATTACCGGCACGTGGGTTTTCTCATTCACATTGCCGAGGCTTTTGAAGAAAAGGCCGTCGCGGGCCATGGCAAAGGGAACGCGGGCACTGGCAAGAATGGAGGCATTCATCGCACCCAGAGAAGAGAAAACAAAGGCCGCAGAGAGAATAGTCACCCCGGAAGTTCCGAGAAAAGTCATCGCAGCCTTGGTACCGACCGGAAGGGCGTCGGGAAAATCACTTGAGTTAGAAGTGATGATTTCACTCATGGGGATGGCGTAGAAAAAGGCAAAATTTACAATTCCATACAGACCCAGAATAATGAAAACACCAATGATAAGAGAGAGAGGGACATTCTTTTTCGGATTTTCGATCTCACCGGCCACCATGGAAAGATTGTTCCAGCCATCATAGGCCCAGAGCGAAGCAAGAAGTGCGGACCCGAAGGCGGACCATCCGGCAAATCCGGAATAACCTTCTACTGGTGTTGTCACAAAATCAAAGCTCGCTCCCTTAGAGAAAAGGAGAATCCCGAAAGTGATCGCGGCCAGGATCACAATCTTTAACGCCGTCATGAATGAATTAAGTTTTCCGCCGAAAGCGACACTGAAACAATTTAAGAGCGAGAAAAATCCGATGGAGACAATGGCACACAAGGTTTTTCCGCCGTAAGGCTCAAGATCGATCATGCCACTGGCAAAGGTCATCGCTCCCACGGCATAAGCGGCAATGGTTCCCGGGGAAGCGATCCAGAATCTCATCCAGCCATATAGAAAAGCGGTGAGATCATCCCAGGCATGACGAAGGTAGACATATTCTCCGCCGGCCTCCGGGAGAAGACTTCCCAGCTCGGCATAGGCCAGAGCACCCGTCAGAGAGAGAAGCCCACCGATCACCCACGCTGCCAGTACCCAATAAGGGGATCCCATCAATTGGGCCATGGTGCCGGTTTTAAGAAAAATACCGGTCCCGATAATCGTTCCGACAACAATGCCAATGGCATCAACCAGGGAGAGACCCCGGATAAGTGACGTTTTTGTGCTCATGAGAAAAGCGTACGTATTTTTTCGTAGATTGAGAACTTAAAGTTCGTCGCGGTATTTGAAAATTTTCATGAGATAGCCATATGCCGGGAGAATGAAGAGACATCCGAATATCAGCGCCAGTGCCAGAAACCTAAGAACTGATGGAGCGGCGGCCGAATTGTAAAAATCGAGAGAAGAATAATCACGAAACAGGATCACTTTCGGGAATAAAGAAGCAAACCCCGCGCCGATAATGAGCGCAAGCTGAACGCCGGCCACGATGCGGGAGTTCCGGGAACCTTTCCTGATCAGCTGATACTGGGGAAAAAGCAGAAGGGATGAAGCGAGAATCATCGCAATACTCAAAGGGTTCAAGAAAAAGAATTTCCACCTCTCGGGAGCGAGTGCCAGAAAGATCCCGTGAACGATCGCGCCGGTAAGAATCAGGAGTGCGAAGATCCATTTGGTGACATTCAGCCATTTCTCGCGATCATCTTTTTCTTCGAGGGCGAGAAAAAGTCCCGCGTTAAAGGTCATAAGAACAGTCGTGAATAATCCCATGAAAAAGGAAAAGGGATTTAACCAGTGGTCAAAGTACCTCTCGGACATGCCGGTATCACTTAGGGAAAAATCTCCCAGCATGAGAGAGCCAACGATGATGCCGATCCACATCGTGCACCAGAGTGACGAAAGACCAAAGATCCAGTGATACACGACCTGCGCTCTGTCTTTCACCGGATCGTAATGGAGGAAAGTAAAGCTCGCTCCCCGGAAAATAATCCCGATCACAAGTGCGCCCAATGGGAAATGAAAAAATTCAGAGAAGAACCAGAAGATCTTCGGAAAAGCGTTGAACGTAATCACTAAAGCGAGAATGAGCCAGATGTGATTGGCCTCCCAGACCGGTCCCATGGCTTTTCCGATGGAACGTGATCTTTTTTCCCTGGGGATGCCCAAAGAAAAGAGCTCGAGAATTCCCGCGCCAAAATCCGCTCCCGCCAGAAGTGTGTAAAGAAATAGAGAAAGTGCCAGGACGAAAATGATGAATTCAATCATGCTTCATCCTTGGCGATGAAATGCACGAGAACCAGCCGCCAGAAAAGCCACGTCACAACCGCGGAGAGAAAAAGATAAAGACTTAGATAAGTGAAGAAGGTGAGTGGCAAAAAAGGTGCTCCGGTCAAGGCATCTTTGGTTTTCATGAAACCGTAAATGATCCACGGCTGCCTTCCGACCTCGGTCACTGTCCATCCGGCCTCAATGGCTATAAAGCCCAGGGGCCCCGCCAGGATAAATAATTTCAGCAGGAAGCGGGGGAACTCCTTTTTCCGAATGAGGTAAATGCCCGCGATAAGGGCAATGAGAGCGAGGAGACTTCCGCAAGCGACCATGATCTGAAAGGCGATATGAACAATGAGAATCGGGGGCCAGTTATCTTCTGGAAATTCATTGAGACCCTTGACCTCCTTTTCAAAATTTCCGTGCGCAAGAAAAGAAAGAAGCTTCGGGATACGAATGGCATAATTGATGCGTTTATTTTCCTGATCAGGAATTCCACCCAGCACCAGGTGCGCACCCTTCTCGGATTCAAAGAGCGCCTCCATCGCCGCAAGCTTCAGGGGTTGGCGAATGGCCACGTCTTTGGCGATGAGGTCACCTGAGATCGGCTGAAGGAGCGAGAACAGGATGAACACCGGGGCCACGATTTTTATCGCGAGAAGATTCATCTCTTTTCTTCTGCCCTTGAGAAAAAGTAAAGAATGAATGGCAAGGACACCCGCGGAGACGCTGGTAAATGAGGCGAGAATCATGTGATGGGCCTCGGAAACGAAGGCCGGATTGAACATCGCTTTCCACGGATCAATGTTCGTGAATTCGCCATTCACAAAATCAAACCCCACCGGAGAGTTCATCCAGGCATTGGCGGCAACCACGAAAATTCCTGAGAGGACGCCGCATATTCCGACGGCCAGGGAAGAGAACCAGTGTTTCCAGGGAGAGAGTTTCCCGAAGCCGTAAAGAAAGATCCCCAGTGCGATGGCCTCCAGGAAAAAAGCGGTTCCTTCCCAGGAGAAAGGCATGCCGATAATGGGACCGGCCTTCTCCATGAAGCCGGGCCACAGAAGTCCCAGCTCAAAACTTAAGAGCGTCCCCGAGACCGCACCCACGGCGAAAAATATCGCAACTCCCTTCATCCAGATCCTGGTGAGCTCGAGTGCCAGGGAGTTTTTCTTTTTGAGATAAACGAAGTAACTCGCACTCATAAAAAAAGGCATCACCATGCCGATCACGGCGAAGATGATATGGAATCCCAGTGAGAATGCCATCTGAAGGCGGGCAGCGAGGAGATTATCCACCTAGAGCTCCACGATAGAGCCCACTTCAACCACTCTTTCTTTCGGAAGGTGATAAAAGGCTGCAGCTGTCTGGGCATTTCTCGACATGACGGCAAAAAGTTTTTCGCGCCAGAGGGCCATGCCGCCATTTCCCGCCGTCGCAATGAGATGCTCGCGTCCGAGGAAGAAGGTGGCATTTTCAGGGGTAAGTGAGGTGTGCTCATCGAGCTGGATATTGTGGAGCTGGTCCGAAACGTTCTGAATGTCCATGAATCCGAAAGTGATCATCAATCGATAAATCTGAGGGCCGATGGTTTGAAGGCGTATCCGGTTTCCTTTCGGCACATGAGGAATATCGAGGGTGGTCACTGACAAAAAGACCACATGTTCATGGAGAGACTGGAAATGGTGATAATTCTGGATCACGGTCGCCGGTGCGTACTTGGTGTGACCTGACATATAGACGGCAACACCCGGCACCCGGAAGGCATGCTGATCCCATACTTTCTCGAGGAATTTTTCGAGAGGCATAATGAGAGAAATCATACGGTCGGAAAGAATCTTTCTTCCACGGTTCCACGTGGTGAAAAGCACAAAGAGAAATAGCCCCACCAATAGCGGAAACCAGCCACCGGCCACAATCTTCAGGAGATTTGCGCCCCAGAAAGCGAGCTCAATAATCAGGAAGAATCCACACAGAAGTCCCGCTAGAATCGGGTTCCAGTTCCAGGCATGGACAGAAAAATAATAAAAAAGAAAAGTGGTGATGACCATCGTTGTCGTGACGGCAATTCCGTAGGCCGCGGCAAGGTTACTCGAAGTCCGGAACATGAGAACGAGTGCGATACACGCGATCATGAGGATGAAGTTAACGGTCTTCACGAAGACCTGCCCCTGCTCGTGGGCAGAGGTGTGGGAAATAGTCATCCTTGGAACATACTGAAGCTGAACGGCCTGCATGGTGAGAGAAAAGACTCCCGTGATCAGGGCCTGGGAGGCGATGACAGTAGAGGCCGTCGCAAGAATCACCAGCGGGATCAGCGCCCAGCTCGGAGCAAGCAGAAAGAGCGGAGACTTGATGGCCGCGGGCTCGTGAAGAAGAAGTGCGCCTTGTCCGAAATAATTAAGGACCAGCGACGGCAGAGCAACCATAAACCAGGCCTGGCGGATGGGAGTTTTTCCGAAGTGTCCGAGGTCGGAATAAAGCGCCTCACCTCCGGTCACGACGAGGAAGACTGAACCCATGACGACGAAGGCCTTGTAGCCGTTCATCATAAAAAACTTGTAAGCGTAGTACGGATTCATTGACCAGAGGACTTCAGGATATTTTATTATCATGTTGAGACCCAATCCTGCTAACACCAGGAACCAGGTCAGAGTCACCGGTCCGAAAACTTTTCCCATGACCTCAGTCCCGTGCTTCTGGACTGAGAAAAGACCTATCAGAATAGCGATCGTGATCGGAATGATGAAAGGGTGGAGTTTGTGAGTGACAAGTTCAAGGCCTTCCACTGCCGAAAGGACTGAGATCGCGGGAGTGATCATTCCGTCACCATAAAGGAGTGCCGTACCAAAAATACCCATGAGAGTCAGAATCTGAATTGTCCTGGGCTTTCTCGCTGCTATCGGTATGAGAAGAGCAGTCAGTGCAAGAATTCCGCCTTCACCCTGGTTGTCCGCCTTCAGGACGAACGCGAGATACTTAATGGTAACGATGATGATGAGCGACCAGAAGATGAGTGAAAGAATTCCCATGATATTGGGAGCTATCACCGCCAGACCATGCGTGTGGTGGAAAGATTCTTTCAAGGCGTAAAGGGGACTTGTTCCGATGTCACCGTAAACTACGCCGAGAGCAGAGAGAGCGGCTGCGTAACCAAGCTTGGACTTATTTTGCCTCATCCGGTCTTTATATCAAACGAACTAATAAAGAAGAATGGATTTTCTCTGTTCCTGCCATTCCGCCTGACCCTTTTTCATGATGGCCTGATACTCTTCTTCACTGCCGCGCTTCTCTACCCAGAGGCGAAGCTCGTCGGTGCCATTAATGAGATCGACCGGCACTTTATGAAATTCATATTCATAGGGCGGCTCTTTCCATTTGAATTCCTGACCGAGCTCTGCATACATTTCGCGCAGGAGATATTGACACAATCTCCATGGCTCAAAGGTCTTGCGGTCGGTGACGTGAATCTGATAGCCGCCGGTCGGAATTCCCGCGTGCTTCTGGAAAGTCGGAAGAAAAACGAGGGGACGAAGAATAAAACCGGTGAGATTAGCTTTTTTTAATACGGGTTTCAGTTTTTCATGGAACCCGAATGATTCAATTTTCGGATGCCCGATGATTTCCAGGGCGCGGGTCGTTCCGCGTCCCTCGGAAATATTTGTTCCTTCGTAAAGAACCGTTCCCACGAAGGTGTAAGCAGCATCGATCGTCGGAAGATTCGGCGAGGGAATGACCCATGGAAGATTGGTATCTTCGTAACTCATTTCTCTTTTCCATCCTTCCATTTTGATCACAGTGACTTTTGAACTGGCAGCATCTTTGTGCCAGAACTTTCGGTGCATCTCCGCAACTTCACCCATGGTGAGAGCGTGGCGAACCGGCATCGGGTGCCGTCCGACAAACGAAGCGTATTTAGGATCGAGAATATTTCCTTCGAGAGCTACACCATTGATGGGATTCGGTCGATCGAGGATCACGACTTCAATTCCCTTTTTCGTACAGGCCTCAACCGCCAGAGTCATGGTGTAAATGTAAGTGTAAATTCTTGTGCCGACATCCTGGAGATCCACGAACAGGTGATCAATCCCTTCGAGCATTTCATCCGTCGGAATGCGGGTTTCTGAGTAGAGTGAATAGACCGGCAGCTTGAAATACGGATGAACATAGTGCTTTGACTCCACCATATTATCCTGAACGTCTGTTACAAAGCCGTGCTGAGGGCCGAAGATCTTTTTTAGCCGTGAACCAAACACGCGCTGGAGAGCGAGAAGACCGTGCTCGAGTTCTTTTGTCACAGAAGCCGAGTGACAGAGATAGCCGATATTGCCTTTGAATTTATCCTGGAGAGATTTATCAGAAATTAAGCGATCAAGACCCGACAGAACGTTGGCCATAAAACTCCTCATAGCGTGAATAGGATGATTTTAGGGGAGGAGAGTTTTGTTGTCACCGGGCAGAAATTGAAAAATGCTTTTGTCGGGTAATCATTTGCAGGGGATGCCTTGAACTGGTCAAGCGCGCTCTGGGAGAATGAACCGAATGAATAACCAGAGGAGTCCTTCAATGGAAAATCTTTCGCAAAATCAATCTGCTTCCGGCATCAATATGGATCAATGTCTTCAGGACTGTCTCGCCTGTTATCAGGAGTGCCTTTCTTGTATCCCGCACTGTCTTTCCCAGGGAGGAAAGCATGTGGAACCAAAGCATCTTACCCTCATGATGGAATGTGCAGAAATATGTCGCATGAGTGCTGACCTCATGTTGATGAAGGGTCAATTTGCTTATGAACACTGCCAGTTGTGTGCCAAGGTCTGCGACGCCTGTGCCGATTCCTGTTCAAGTATCGATCCCGATGATTCCATGATGCAGAAATGCGCGGACATGTGCCGGAGTTGTGCCGATTCCTGCAGAAATATGGCCCATTGACACTCTCTGTCTTTGTCATTTTTTTGGCAGACCCTAGAATATCCGGATGAATAAATTCCTTCTTCTTTTTTTCATCCTGGCGGGATGTTCGTCTTCTTCTGAAAAAATCGAAAAACCCTCTCCTTTTCAGGAAAGGCGCGAGGAATTTCTCGGGTACTGGATCGGGGAAATGCCGACCAAAGACGGAAAATTCCTCCGGTGGCTGGTGGAGCGCAGGATTGACGGCGCTTTCACCCTCACTCATGTGATCAAAAATACACCTAAGGATCCGGTAAAATTTGATCCCGAAAAGGCGACGTTCGAGCTGGGCACCTGGGGTGTTTCAGGAAATGTGTATTTTACTGCTACCCGGCAGTACTTTGAGAAGGGCAAGGTCGCGAACTTTGATACGACCGATGCGGGCCTCTATGATGCTTACAAAATAGTTTTCTTTGATGGAAAGACCTTCACCTACCGGAGTCTTGAAACCGGTGAGGAGTTTACGGTCAAAAAGATTCCGAAAGACGGGAAAATCGAACTCTAGTCATTTTTTTGGCAGGATTGTAGAAGCTTTTCTCTGAGTGATACGATGGTGTCACACACACAGGAGGGGAGATGAAACAATACCACGAGCTCATGCAAAGAGTGCTGAAGGATGGTACGCGGAAAGAAGACCGCACTGGCACCGGCACCCTCTCTGTTTTCGGCCATCAGATGAGATTCAATCTTGCCGAAGGTTTTCCGCTCGTCACAACGAAAAAGTGTCACATGAAGTCTATCGTTCACGAGCTCCTCTGGTTCCTGAAGGGCGATTCGAATATTCAATACCTGAAAGACAATGGCGTTTCGATCTGGAATGAGTGGGCAGACGAGAATGGTAATCTCGGCCCGGTTTATGGTGTTCAGTGGAGAAGCTGGAAAACTCACGATGGAAGAACCATCGACCAGATCAAGAATCTCATCGACATGATCAAAAAAAATCCCGATTCACGTCGCCTCATCGTTTCGGCCTGGAATGTTTCCGATGTTGATAAGATGGCGCTTCCGCCATGTCACACCATGTTTCAGTTCTATGTTGCCGACGGGAAATTGTCCTGCCAGCTTTATCAAAGGTCGGCAGATATTTTTCTGGGAGTTCCTTTCAATATTGCCAGCTACGCTCTTCTTACTATGATGGTGGCGCAGGTTTGTAACCTGGGTCTCGGTGATTTTGTTCACACATTCGGGGATGCTCACCTTTATCTCAATCACATTGAGCAGACCCAGCTTCAGCTTTCACGGGAACCGTTCCCGCTTCCGACATTAAAAATTAATCCTGATGTGAAAGATATTTTCGGATTCAAGTTTGAAGACTTTGAACTTCAGAACTATCAGGCGCATCCACACATCAAAGCACCAGTGGCGGTATAAAATGAGAGTATCCTTTATCGTCGCTAAGTCTGAGAACAATGTCATCGGAATCAATAATAAGCTTCCATGGCATCTGAAAGACGATCTTCAGAATTTTAAAAAGATCACCATGGGCCATCACATTCTCATGGGAAGAAAAACTTTTGAGTCCATCGGCAAAGCTCTTCCCGGAAGGATGAGTCTGGTTATTTCCACTGAGCCACGTCCCGCGAGTGATCAGGTGCTTTGGTTTCCGAATATCTGGCGCGCCATTAAGCACGCGGAAAGAGCGGGCGAAACTGAACTTTTTATCATTGGTGGTGAGAAGGTATTTAAGTCGGCACTTTCCATCGCAGACCGGA
Organism: Bacteriovoracales bacterium; assembly: GCA_036675045.1. Lineage (GTDB taxonomy): Bacteria > Bdellovibrionota > Bacteriovoracia > Bacteriovoracales > Bacteriovoracaceae > Peredibacter. Next base: position 10,267 of record JAKFFP010000018.1, read on the forward strand.
TCTATCTCACGGAAGTAAAAGGCGAAGTCAAAGGGGATACCTTTTTCCCGCCACTCTCGCTGAAAAACTGGAAGCTCATCAGTGAGACTTCCTTCAGCAAGAATACAGAAAATGATCACGACTTTGTCGTTCAGGTTTTAGACCGACGTTAATTATCATTCTGATCGGACTGGAACATTTTCGCTCGGAGATTTGTTAGTTTTCGTAATTACAACTTTTCCGCGAAAAAGTAATTCTCTCATTTTTGTTGCGATTGTCTTCATGTAACGGAACCTCCATTATCGTAAATGACTTGGAGGTTCTAGGATGGAACGACAAAGCCTGATGACGAATTGGATGTGAGTTCATCCTCCTCCGCTAAAACAGGACAAGTTAAAGGGCCGCTGAAATGCGGCCCTTTTTTTATGGTCAGGAAGCAAGCGTAGCTGCTGTCTTTGTTATTTACTCATCTACAATCGGATCGGTGAATCCTTCTTCATAATAAGCGACATCGGGATTTTCTTCTTCTTCCGTTTCTTCTGTCTCCACTGTCTCAGTCACTTCTGATTCCGTCACTTCGGGTTCAGTTACCTGCGGCTCCGTTACTTCCGGTTCGGTTACTTCCGGTTCTGTCACGACAACTGGTTTCGGATCATCAATCAGGTCAATAAGTCTGGCCATCGTCCCTTCAAACATTGTTGTTGGATTGATCGTCCAGAGAAAGTCAGGGCGTTCATTGGATTTCCATTCTCCCCCGATGACAGTGCCTTCACGGTCAAGATGAAGCCAGTACTGATAAAGCTGAGTTGTCTCTAACTGACTTCCGGTACCGATAACTGGTAACCATGTCTGATTGAGGGCCTCATCGATATAAGTCACGGTTGTTTTCATCCGGATCACGGAGTGAGTGCCAGGTGTAACCTTATCATGAAGAAGTGCTTCTCCACGATATTCAGATTCAAATGCTACTACCGGATGATTCCAGATATCACGGGTGCGATCGATATCCATGATGAGGGCCTTCTGTTTCACACCGATAGTATTGGCAAGGGCGAGGTGAAAAGTAGCGGCCGACACATCATCCATACAACCACGTCTTGAACAAGGCTTACCGACAACGGCTTCCGCCTTCGGCGGGTGGTGATAAGAATAATAATAGGCAAGAAGTCCCTTGATATCTTCTGAACCAAAAGGAATGGCGATGCCATCCGGGTTCAACAGAGTTTTGGGCTGAGGCTCAACATGACTGAATGAGGCCACTGCCCAGCCGTTAATCATACCGTCCCAGACTTCAGCTTCTTCATTGGCGGCGAACTGAGATACTTCTTTTCTCATCGGGTAATCGTAGGTCCCCAGAAGGAGATCGAATTTTTCTGAAGGAGCGAGCTGAGCGATCTTTTCTTCCGGCATGAGGCGAAGCTCATCCAGGGTGGGAGAGCGATGATTAAATCCAATGCGCACGGGAGCATTCCAGCGCCGATTGATACTGCCTTTTTTGGAAGGCCAGAAATCACCTGACCAGAAATGTTTCTGGTCCCGCGCATCTCCGCGCAGGGGAAGACTGACAATATTTCTGCTATCGTCTTTGGAAAGGAGTTCGTAGGCCGCGGGTATTACCACAGGTTCAAAGACAGGCCGCTGTCTTTTGGCCACATCAGGGGCCTTGGAACAAGCCCCTAGTAGTAGTAAACCTCCGAGAAAATATGATGTCCTTGTCACGATGCCCTCCTGTCTGGTTTGTGCCGAGCGAGCGTCAATTTAGGAGTGACAGAGAGCATTTAGCAAACCCCACAAAAACAATTAGGGATTTCTTTAGAGTGTAAGTCAGTGAAGTATTCTTAACTTTTCATTTAGATGTGTATGGCACACGCGTTAGTTAAAATCATTTCAGGGTCATGGAAGAAGGGAGAAGGTAAGACCCCATCCCCGATGAAGTGATTCTCAGAGAACGGCCGCAACCCAAATTGCGGCCGTTTCCATTTATGACGTTAAACAACGTAAGAACAAGTCTCACCGTGAATCAGAATCTTCCTGCCATGCTCCTCGCCCCTGGGATAAATCATCACATTCTCGGGCAATTCATTAAGAGGAACTTCACCTCTGGGTGCTGCTTCTCCCATAACCGGAACAAAGCGGCAGCGCATGCGGTTGATTTCTTCAAAATGATCTTTTCTTTTTTCCAGAAGAAGAAGGAGATCATCGGTACCAGTTTTCAGGACAAATAAAAGTTTTCCACCTTCTTTAATCTTATCGAAAAAAATAAGTGGAAGATCATAAGCTCCGGCCGTGAATACCCCGCGATCAAAGGGCCCTTCTTTTTTTATCAGCTCGGCAGCGTCACCGGCGATGATCCGTAATTGTGGGATATCCAGATTCTTTACCAGGTTGTTGGCGTGTTTTGCGAGCTCAGGGATGATCTCATAGCTCACAACCTGACCGGACTTGCCACAGAGACAGGCCAGCATCGTTGCATTCCAGCCCGACCCGGTCCCGAGTTCAATGACTCTCATCCCTTCCTGTACATCGAGAACTTCCAGCATGTGAAGGACCAGAGAAGGCTGGGAGATTGTAGAGATCATTCCTCCTCTGTCCCAGAGGAGGAGAGTGGTGTCGGAATAAATTATCGGGAGATAGTTAAAAACTGTTTCTTTGTCGACTTCAATCCAGTTCACGTAATCAACAGAAAATTTTCTCACAAAATAATGACGGGGAGTTTTGAGATAAGCTTCTTCGACCCGGGATGAAATCCTCACCCAGGCCTTTCTTCTTATTTGCGCGAGAAGTTTTTCCTGTTCAAGTGAAGGCTTCGGGAGCACGGGAATCACCTTTTCCTCTAATCACAAAAGACCTTTGATGTTTCTCTTCGTCTTTCACAAAAACAGTGACTTTATTATGACCAAGCTCCTGAAAGTTTTCATGTCTCCAGACATCCACCGCCATCTTCGCGGCTTCTTCCATGGATTCGGCCTTGATCTCTTTGGCATCACCTTCTGTTTGACCTGCGTGCCAACAGTAGTACATTTTTTCCAGCATAAGATTCTCCGCTAAAAAAAAGGCCCCCGTGAGGGGGCCTTGCTTGCTACATAAATGTCTTAAGTGTCTCGATATGTCTTTCCTGCTTCGGAAGCATTTCCGTTCTGATCTGCGCTTTCAGATTCTTATCGATAGAATCATCCTCGAGCGCTTCTTTGTACTCGCGGATACCGTGCTCTTCTCCGGTCTGAAGAGCTTTAAGTGCAGCATCATTACCCATGAGCTTTGCACCTTTGGTCCAGGCGGAAGCAAAGCCACCCCAGGCCCCGGCCGATTCTGTATCTTCCAGAAGTTCCGGCTTACCGGCAACATATTTTGAAAGGCGGTCAACTGCAGACTGGTGATCTTTTCTGATGGCCTGAAGACGTTCTTTTTCCTGACCAGCTTTGAGATCGGCCAGGGCAGTGTCGTAAGCTTTCACCGCCGCCATTTCGCCGCGAAGAAGATCATCCATCTGAGTGGGCTCATTGTTAGTAGGCTTTGCGGTCGCACCAGCTGAATTGGCCTTCGTTTGGGCCGCAAAAAGATTCATACTGAAAACCATTGAGAGTAATACCAAGAATTTCATAGCAATTCCTTTTGTTAGAACATTCATGGACGTGATTGAAGCACTTCCCAATATCCGGGGTCACGGCTCGATGGTTCTGCGGCCGCAGTTATTTCCGACTTTAAAACTTCGTGTTAGGATATCTACATGATCATTATTTCTGTGCTTGGATATGGAGTCATTGGCGTGGGTCTTCGCTTCTTATTGGAGTCGACACTCCGGCTGAGTCAGTTTCCTTCCGCCACATTTTCCGTGAATGTTCTGGGATGTTTCATTGCGGGACTGGTTTATTCTTCCGGACTCCATCCCGACACTCGCCTGGCCCTGATCGTGGGTTTTTGCGGAGGACTCAC